>NZ_WTPX01000069.1 GCF_013036045.1 Alienimonas chondri | reverse complement strand
GAGTGGTGGCGGGGGGCGGGGTGGAATCGTTCATTATCCGCCCTGCTTGACGGTGGCGGTGAGGACGCGGGTAACGTTCCCGTCGTCGCGGACCACCGTGCCGATCGCCCGCAGATCGACCTCACCGTCGACCCCGTCGGTCACGGTGACGGAATACATGCTGGTCAAGCCGCCGGTTCCCCCGTAGGCCGTCGGATTCGGCGGGAACGTCACGTTGGAAACGCCGTCGCGCCAGGTGATGTCCTGCTCCAACTCGCACAAACCGCGGTGCAAGCCGGCTTCGGCGACGTAGCGCGCCGTCTCGTAATCGCGCGTATTGATCGCGGCTCGGACGCGCAATCGGGTCGCGTCCATCAGGGCGATCGTCAGCAGCGCCGCGAGACTCGCCACGATAATGGCCAACAGCAGCGCCGCCCCGCTTCTCGGAGCAGGACGGCGCGCTGCCGAACGGCGGGCGCGAGGGGGCGGCGGGGGGGTGACGGAGCGACGCACGTCACTCCTGTCGGTTGCGGGTTCACCAACGCCGTACCCAGACGCGTCCGCGCACGGTTCTGCCGGCAGCGGCGTCGCGGGGCAAATCGACGGTAAGGGTAATGTCGATCAGCCGGGCCTCCGCCGGAACGGTCGTCGCCGTCACTCCGTCGGCCATATAGAAGGTCGGCGTGAACCCCGTCACCCCGTCCGCGATGGTTTGGGAGATCCCGTCCGTGATCCGCGAGTCCGTCATCTGCAGCGTGTTGCTGCCGGCTTCCCGGAAGTAGCGAACCGTTTCGCCGTTGCCGACATCGACATGAAACGACTCGTTCGTGGTCCCTCCGATTTGTGCGACCCCCTCCGCCTCGCGGCAGCGGCGGGTGAGAAACCGTATGCCGGCGTCGGCGTGTCGGAGCGCATCGTTCTCGCCCCGCAACTGGTCGGTGGCGTCCACCGTCCCTCTCAAAACCATGTGCAGCGACGCGGTCACGCCCCCCATCAATGCGGCGGCCACGACGATCTCCAACAGGGTGAGCCCGCCCCGCCCGCGGCATGCCGCGGGAAGGAGACGATGGGCTGCGGTTCGGCGGTTCGCCGGAGCGATCATGGATTCGCGTGCGCTTCGTAGGCGCTGAGTCGGGCGACGGCGACGGTCAATAAGGCCTGCGGCTCGTCGGCGTCCGGCGAGGCGTCGCCGTCTTCGTCGTACCAGGTCAGCGTGCCGATCGCCGCCAACCGACCGGGGATCCCGCCGTAGCTCGTCGAATCCGTGGTGAGTTCGGACGCCCGCATCCCCGGATAGCCGTCCACCGCGACCGTGGAATACACCGGCGTGGACGTCACCTGACCGTCCCAGTCCGCGGCGGTGCGGGCCATCAGCGTTTCAATCCGGTCGTTCGCCGCCGTCAGGCAGCGTTCCTGTCGATCGAGCCGATCCGCGGCCATTAATGCGGTGCGCGTCATCCGTAGCGCGGGCGCCAACGCCAGCGCAATCACGCCCGATGCGGCGATTACTTCCAAGAGCGTCAGCCCCGCCCGGGCGGGGAGCGCCTTGCGTCTCGAGCGGCGGACGAGCGGAGCGTTCATATCGTTTGTGAAACACGCACGGCGCCGGTGTGCGGCGGCACGAAGATCCGCCACGTTTGATCCGGACCTTCAAAGAGAATCTCGACGCCCCCGTGCAGAGGCACGCCCTCGAACGAAAAACGGATATGCGGATCGCCCGTCGTGATCTCCAGACCGTCCGGCGTCTCGATCAGATCGTCGATCGGATCCCAGTTATTCGGGGAGGTCTCGCGAACGAGCTGTGCGGAGAGCACTCCTGTGCCGGACTTGGTGAAGTCCACGCCGTGCGAGTCGCCCGTCAGGATCGCCCGTCGCTTTGCATCGTGGAGCAGCCCGGCGAAGCGCTCGACTTCCGTCCGTGCCGCGGCGTTCGCGAACAATCCGTTCGCCCGGCTCGCCGTCATCGCCGCGAAGATGCCCAGCAGCGCGACGACCGCGACGATCTCTAATAACGTCACCCCCCGACGTTCCTGCGCAGAACGCCGTCGGCTGCCCGGAAGGGGCGACCGACGGCGTGCGGGCGAGTCATTCACGGCGATTGAGTGGTCGGCGAGAGAGGCGCTCTCTTAGGACATTATGCGATCCGTTCCGTCTGTCGGGACGGCGGTCAGTTCGGCGTCAGCGTGACCTTGCCGGACGCGTACGCCGCCGTATGCTCCTGCCAGACCGGTTCGGAGTGCAGATAGCCGTCCGTGACGAGCGTCGTGGCGGCCGCGGCGGCGTCGGTCCCGGTCGGGTAGGCGCCGGTGTCGAAGCGATAACGCTCCAACGCCGACCGCATCTCCGCCGCGCTCTGTTGATCGGCCTGCTGGCCGGCCGTCGTCGCGGAGGACGTGATCCGTGGAATCACCACGGCCGCAATGATCCCGAGGATCGTCACGACGGCGATTAATTCCAGTAGCGAAAATCCGGCGCGACGGTTCGTTCTGCCAGAACGGACGGCAGCTCGCGTCTGACCGCGGTCCGCCTGGCCCTGGAGGGAGCGGGTCATAGTGGAGTCCTGTGAGAATGCGTTGAGGGGAAGACATCGCAGTACGGCCAACGGGCGGACGGCGACGAGCGGCGGTCATTCGTGACCTCCGATCCAATCTAGAACACGCTCGGCGGACGCGCCGGATCATTTCGGACGCCGTCTTTCATTTTCCGCACTTCGACGCCCGCACAGCCGGGGGTCGGTTCGCGCGCCGACAAATCATAGCTCGAACTCCTACGAAACTGGCCTACGGACCGCGACAATCCTCGCCGCCGAGCGCCGTGAAGGGACGCTTCGAAGCCGCTTCAGGACCGTCCCGCCGTTATAAACCCGACATGCGACCGTCGGCGGTGCGTGGTTTCGATCCCCTGCGCGGGGCGCTTCCGTCGGCTGCGCCGACGGCCGACGCTCTCGCGTCGGGCTGGTATCGCAGCAGCTTCTTAGTGAGCGTGCGGAACCGTCTCGCCGGTCGCCGAGTCGAACGTATAGGCCGAGCCGTCGATCGGGCAGACGGGCAACCCCTCCGGCAGCGTCGCGGCGAGGTCGGATAGATTCGCCTGCGGCCAGGACCCGGTGTTCCTCAGGTGCAGCGCCGCGTGCAGATCGATCGCCTCCCGGTTGCGGTCGCAGCTTTGCACGTTCACATCCCGCCCGGCGCCGCCGAGGCGCGGCACGACCACCGCCGCCACAATTGAGAGCAGCAGCACGACGGCGATGAGCTCCAACAGCGACAGCCCCCGCCGACCGCTTCGGCCCGCAACGCCGACCGTCCGACGATTGCACGACATGCGACGCGATGCATTCAACATGAACGTTCTTTCGGTGTTCGGGGAGTGAAACGCGCGCGGTCTGCTCAATTCATCTGGCCGATCAGGTCGAACATCGGCAGATAGACGGCCATGAGAATGGCGCCGATCGCCGCCGCGAGGGTGACGGTCAACACCGGTTCGATCGTGCCCAACAAAGCGCTGGTCGTGCGTTCGACGTCGGAACGCAGGTGGGTCCGGATCTGAGCCGTGATCGGCGCCAGCCGGCCGGTCCGCTCGCCGACGATCACGAGCTGGCGGACCATCGGGGGGAACAGCCCGCCTTCGGCGTCGAGCGCCGCGCTGAACCGTTCGCCCCGTCGAATCGCGGCGTGTAAGCGCCGGATCTGACCCTGCACGTGGCGGTTGGAAACGCCCTCGGAGGCGGGGATCACCGCATCCGCCAAGGTGAAGCCGCTTTCCATGAGATTGCCGAGCACGTCCATAAACTGCAGGACGGCGATCTTCCGGAACCAGCCGCCCAGGAACGGCATTCGCACGCAGGTTCGGTCGATCACGGCCCGGCTGTTCGGGTCCTTCCACGCCCAGATCGCCCCGCCGACCAGCGCGGCCAGGACGGTCAGGATCAGCAGCGCATGAGCCGTGACGGTCTGGCCGACCCACACGAGCAACCGCGTGATCGCGGGCAGCGTGGCGCCGCTCTCGTCGTACATCTCCTGAAACGTGGGGATGACGCACAGAATCATGAACGTCACGGCCCCGCTGCCGGCGACGGTGACGAGCGCGGGATAACTCAATTTCTTGACGAGAAACGCTTTGAGGTTCGCTCCCTGTTCGAGCTGTTTGGTCACGCGATCCAGGCTGTCGGGCAGGGTGCCGGCCCGCTCGCCGACCCGAAGTTGATGGACCAGCAACCGGGAGAACGACTCCGGGAACTCCGCCAGCGAGGCGGACAGCGTGCTGCCGGTCGCCACGGATTCGCCGATGCGGTCGAAGATGACGGCGTACTTCCGGTTCGCCGGATCGTCCCGCAGCGTGGCGATCGCCCCGGGCAGGCCGACGCCGTTCCGAATCAGCGTGCACAGATTCCTTAAGATCCCGACCAGATCCTTCCGCTTCACGACGACGGCGGGGCCGCCGCCGATCTTGATTTCCTGAAGCTTATAGAGAAACCCGAGCACGCCGGGGGGGGACGGGGCGGCAGCGGACATGAGGGAGTCGGGATCGGAGGTGCGGGAGCGAGAACGTCGGCGACATCGAGTCGGAATGAAGGGAGTCCGTAACAGCCGAACGCCCGAAACCAGCCGTCATGTCCTCCTAACCAGCCAGTTTGAAGTACACTTCTTCCACCGTGGTCACGCCGGCGCGCGCCTGTCGCAGCCCGCCGACGGCGAGTTCGATCATCCCGTCCGCGGCAGCCAGTTCCCGCAACCTGCTGCCCGGCAATCCCGCCTCGATCGCCCGCTCCATCGAAGGCGTGACGGCCATGATTTCATAAATCGGGACGCGACCGGCGTACCCGGTTCCATGGCAGCGTTCGCAGCCGGCGCCTTCAAAATATAAGGCGTCCGGATCGACCTCCGCGGGCCGTTCGCGGCCGGCGAACAGGAGGTCGATGAGTTTCTCGTTCGCCCCGCGTCGTTCGGCGGCCTGCTCGGTTCGACAGTGAGGACAGATCCGGCGGAGCAATCGCTGGCCGATGCTGGCGATCAGCGATCCGGCGATTTTAAACTGGTCCAGACCCAGGTCCGCCAGTCTCGCGACGGTCCCGACGGCGTCGTTCGTGTGCAGGGTGGAGATCAGCAAGTGACCGGTCAACGCCGCTTGAACGGCGGCCGTCGCCGTCTCACGGTCGCGAATTTCGCCGACGAGAATCACGTCCGGATCCTGCCGCATCAAATACTTCAAGCCGTTCGCGAAGCCCATGCCGAAATCATTGTTCGCCTGAACCTGATTCACGCCCGGCAGGCGGAACTCGACCGGGTCTTCGATCGTGGAGATATTCCGCTGGTCCGAATCGATGCTGCACAGCATCGAATACATCGTCGTCGTTTTTCCGGACCCGGTCGGCCCCGTCATGACGACCATCCCGTGCGGTTTATCGAGCAACTGGCGGACGCGGTCCACCTGATCGTCCGGCATGCCCAACGCGTCGAAACTAAACGTGCGGCCGCTTTCGTCCAACACACGCATGACCACCTTTTCCCCGCCGACGGTGGGGATGGAACTCACGCGGAAGCTGGCCCGGCTTTCCCCGTCGACCAGCGTCAGCGTGCCGTCCTGCGGGCGTCGCTGCTCCGCGGTATCCATATCCGCCATCACCTTAATACGGCCGACCACCGCCTCTTCGCTGTGGCCGGGGACGGTCATGATCTCCTGGAGTTGCCCGTCGACCCGATAGCGCACGCGCATCTGCGGATCGTGCGGTTCCAGGTGAATATCGCTGGCGCCGGAGTGCACCGCCCCCATCAGAATGGAGCGAACCAGCCGCACCACGGGGGCGTCCGGATCTTCGGACTGCGCTTGGGCCGACGGCGATTCGGCGCCGGTGCGGAGTTCTTCAAAACGAATATCGACCGCCGTCTGCCGAGCCGCGACGCGTTCGTCGAACGCCCGGTCCAGCACGGCGCCCAGTTCGTCCGCCAAACAGATGACCGGGCTGACCTGATAGCCGGTCAATAACTCGACCTCGCTGATCGCTTCCATATCGTCGGGAGCGGCCATCCCCAGCGTCAGCCGGGTGCCCTCCACGTCGACCGGGGCCACTTCCCGCCCCCGGGCGAACGCCTCCGGCAACAGCCGGGGCAGCTGGGGGTGAATATGCATCGCGGTGAGGGACCGGAACGGCACCTCGAACTGCTCCCCGAACGCCTCGCCCAGCTGATCCCGCGAGACCAGCCCACGGTTCAGCAGCAACGTGCCGAGGCGTCCGCGACCGCCCTTCTGGTCGGCGAGGGCGCGGGTGAGCGCGTCGGCGTCGATCCAGCCGCGTTCCTGCAGAATATCGCCGAGGCGGCGGGCCATGGTCGTGCGTCCGTTCGAGGTCGGGGAAGCGCTGGGAGGAAGCCTCGTCGCGCGGTCAGGCGGCTTTCCGAGCCGGGAGGGGGCCGGGAGCGCTCACTGCGGAGCGAGCCAGCAACGCGGCCGCTTTCGCTTCGAGCACCAACGGGTCGTAGGGCAGAATCAGGAAGTCCGCGACACCCGCGGCGAACGCTTCTTCCACTAATCCCTGAGGCGTATCGGCGGCGAGTCCCAGCACGGGCAGGGCGGCGGTGGCGTCGCCGGAGGCCAGCCGTTCCACGATCCGCAGGCCCGCCCCGTCCGGGAGTTCCAAATCGATCAGTACGGCGTGCACGCCTTCCTCCTCGGCCATCGAGGGCGTCGCGGCCGGGTCTTCCGAGAGCGGCACGACCCGATACCCCAGCAACTCCAGGCGCCGCATCGTGATCGCCCGCAGCAGCGGATCGTTCAAGACCACGCCCAGCGTTCCCACCACCCCGCGGACGGGCGTCGAGGGAGACGGGGCGCGAGCGGAACCGGCGGGGGCGACGGCGGCGGCGATGACGGTCGACCGAGGGAGGGGAACGGGACGCGACCGAACCCAGCCGCCGGCAACCTTACAACATGCCGTGAAGCGAGCAAAAAACTCGGGGAACGAAGGAGTTTCCCGACCCGGCAACCCTCATCGCCGTCGCATCCCGGACCGCCGACAGGTCCGGCGCCGGCCGCTGGCTCGCGGCGCCGGGGGACGGCGGCGCTCCGTCGGATGGCGGGCGAGAGTTCGACCGACCTCCGCGTCCATCCCGCCCCCCACCAGCCTGTTCACGCCCATGCCGCTCCGACCGCCCCGCGTCGCGTTGCTTGGAATCCTGGCCTGCGCGGCGGCGCTGAGCGGTTGCGGCGCGTCGGACCTTGCCGCCACCGAGGAAGCGGCCCTGCCTCCGGCGGAACCGACTCCCCGACCGGAACAAGTCGAGCCGGCTCCCGCCGCGGTACCGAGTCCCGCTGCCGTCTCGAGCGCTTCGCAAGGCGAGGCCGTTCTGGAGCAGCCCGTCGGGTGGGACTTCTTCGGCCCGCCCGTCGTCTCGGAGGAGGACGAGGAGGCCGGCCCCGTGGCGCAGCACCTGCACCTCCGGGGGTTCATCTCGATGGACGATCGCCATATGGCCGTGCTGTGGGCGGCACAGGAGGACGGTTCCGGCGTCGTCATGACGTTGGCCGCGGGCGAGAGCCGGGGCGGGGTGACGCTGGTCGAACTCAGCGAAGAAGAGGGAACGGCGACCGTCGAGCACCCCGGCCGCGTGGTGCTGCACCTGGCGCGCGGCACGGCGCAACGGGCGGGGGGCGGTTCATCGGCTTTCGTCCCCGGTCGATCCACAACGCGCCCCGCCCAAACGACCTCCCGGCCGGGGTCGCGGACGGTCGGGTCTCAGTCCGCCTCGCTTCGGTCCGCCACGTCTCGAACCGCCGCGTCTCAGTCCGAGGTCGCGATCAGTCCGGAACGGGATGCCCGAAGGGCGTTCACCCCGCCGCCGGCGCCGCCTGAACCGGTCTCCTACCGCGTCGAGCGGCCGGACGAAGACGGCGACGACAACGCCCCGCGGGACGACGACGATGAGGACTGACCGCCGCCCCCTCCGCGTCCTCCTGCCGGCCGCGTTCGCCCTGCTGTGCCTCGGCGCCGGCACGGCCGATGCGGCGACGTATTACGTTCGAACGTCCGGGAACGACACCCCGGCGGACCCCTCGTCTTGGGGGAATTCCGCGGACAAACCATGGCGCACCGTTCGAAAAGCGGCCGCCGCGGTCGTTGCCGGCGACACGGTCTACGTCGGCGCCGGCACCTACGACGCCTACGCCCCCCAGTACGCCGACGGGACGGCCGCCTCTCGCATCACGTACATCGCCGATACGGACGGCTCGATGACCGGCGACGCGGGCGTGGTGAGGCTGCGTCCCGCCGCGACCTACTCCGGCGAGTACGGGTATTGGCTCGGACTGGGAATCTACGGCGACTATACGACCGTCCGCGGCTTCACCTTCTCTCGGAACACGCCGTCCGATACACGGACCAGCTACGCGGCCGCGACCGCCTATTGCACCGAGATTCGGTTCGAGAACTGCCGATTCGAGAATTGTACCGGCGGCCTCGGAGCGCTGGAGGGCTCGAATCTGGTCGTCTCAAATTGCACGTTTCACGACTGCTCCTACGCCGCTCTGCAGGGTCGTGCAGCCAATGCCACGATCTCAGGCTGCACCTTCACGGAAAGTTCATTGGGCGTCTTTGGAGAGGATTCCACCCTGCAGATCAATACGTCAGGTTTTACGAACGTCGGACCATCCGGGACGCACATCCGCCTGACCGGCACCACGGCCACCGTTTCCGAATGCTCGTTCAACGGCGGCGGATACGGCGTTTATCGCAGCGCCGGCGCCGGCGTCACGATCTCACAATGCACCTTCGCGGACGCCGCGGTCAGCGGGGCGTACCTCACGGGCAATCAGGTCCAGATCCTGGACACCAGTTTCGACCGCTGCGGTACGGCCGTCTCTCTGCTCGACCCCACCAACGGCGCCGCCGCCTCGATCGATCAACCCGTTCTCACCGGCTGCGCAATCCGCGACAGCGACGAAGGCATTTCCACGACTTGGAAAGAACTGTCGCTCACGAACGTGGTCGTCAGCGGTCATAGCGTCGCGGGGATTTTGGTCTCCGCGTCGAATACCTCCTTCACGCTCACGGCCGACGACATCCTCACCTGCGTGAATAACGGTGTGGGGATCCTCTGGCCGGCGGATCCGACGCTCGCGACGCAGTTCGCCTACTCGGGCCAGTCAATGGCGGGCAACGGCGTTCATATCGAACTGGATGCGGTCGATACGATCGACGTGCGGAACGTCACCATGGCCGGCGGCGACTTCGGCCTGGCCGCCAATAATGCGTCCTCCGCGACGCTGCGCGACAGCACGTTCTCCGACATCGGCGCCAACGTGGTCGGCGGGGCCGGCGCCGACCTCGACGCGTCGAGCGTCTCCGCGGTGAACTGCGTCTTCCTAAGGGACGGAAACGGACTGCGGATCCGCACCGGGGTCGACCCGGACCTCCGTGATTGCACCTTCGATCGTTGCAGCGACCACGGGCTCTATCTCTCGAATGGTTCGTGGAATTGGGTCGCCGCGGACAACCTCGCCTTCATCGACAACCGGATCGGCGTCTACGGCTATCAAGTCAATTGGACGATCGACGGGGGGGCGGGGAACGTCACGATCGACGGGCCGGGTCCCTTGGCGTTTCCAGACTACACCTTCGGGTTGTTGGCAATCGAATGCAGCGTCGATTGGCGAAACGTGTCCACGGACGGGGCAGAGACGGGCATGCAGGTGGAGCGGTGCCCCGGCGCAATGCTGACGAATTGCGCGGCGAGCGCCGCGGACGATTGGGGACTCTTCCTTTATAATGATCCCGCAGATGCGTCCCCGACGGCGGTCACCGTGCAGGGCTACGTCGCGCTCGAATGCGAGAACGGCCTGGGATATTCCCGAAACGCGGCGACCGCGGCGGGAGCCGGGCAGCTCGACCTCTCCGGGATCGACGTCAGCAAAACGGTCGTCGTGGATAGCGACGGGTACCTGACCGGCGGGGCCAGCGGGACGGGAATCTATTTGGAACGTTGCTCGCTCGCCCCTTCTCGACACGGCAATCTCACGATTTCCGGCTTCTACCGGGGCATTTACGTCAATGCGGACGACCTCGTCGTCGACGGCGTGATGAACCTCGTGATCTCGAAATGCCAACACGCCTTATACCTCGCGACGGGAGTCGGCGTCGCGGTCGATGCGACCGTCTCGAACTGGACGGACGCCTCCAATTGGAGTTCGACGAAATTCTACCCGGAGGGCGGGTCCGTCACCGTCACGGACTGCGACTTCACCTGCCGGAGCGAAGGCGTCGCGGTCGACGGAGGCGGCTCGCTCACCGCGGAACGCTGCACGATCGCGACGCGCGATCTGGACTGCATCGTCTTCAACTCGCTCCCCGACGTCGCCGCGACCCTGGCGCTGACGGACTGCGACCTGACCGCCGGGGACGAGGGGATCGACGTGGACCAGATCGGCAACGTCATCGGCGATGCCGCAGTGACGCGTTGCCGGATCCACGACGCCGGGGGAGACGGCATTCAAATCTATGGGTTCAACGCGCTCCTGACCGATTGCTCCGTGCTCTCCTGCTTCGAAGACGCCTTCGACGTCGCGTTCGACACGACGCGCCGGGGCACGGCGACGTTCGACCGTTGCACCGCCGCCGCTTTTGGAAACGACGGCTTCGAGACCCAGTACGCCGCCTTCGTCGCCCGTGATTGTACGGCGAGCAGCCCCGCCGGCGACGACGGCTTTCAACCCGAATATCACACCGCCGACATCGCCCGCTGCTCCGTGTTCGGATGCGTCGACGCCGGTTACAACCTCCTGGACTGTTCGACCGCCGTCGTCGTCGACTGCGTCGCCTACGACTGCCTCAATACCGGCGCGGACGTTCGCAACGGCTGCGAAACGGTTCGGATCGATAATTTCCTCGCCGTCGGCGGGGACGAAGGCGTCACGGTGAGCGATGCGGGCGCCCTCGTCACCCTGAATCACGTCACCCTGGTCACAACGGACGAGGCCGTCCGCCTGTACAACGGGAGCGTGGCTCTGACGAACTCCATCCTTGTCGGGGTGAACTACGGCATCGAACGCAACGCGGGGACGGCCACGACGGACCACGTCTTGATCGACGCCCCGAACCCGTACGACGACGTGCCGCCGGGTTCCAACGACATCCTTAAAAAACCGCTGTTTCGCGACGTCGCCACCCGCGACTACCGCCTCGCCGCCGGCTCTCCCGCCATCAACGTCGGCAAAGACCTGACCGGGGTCGTCGATGCCGACCTCCTCGGCTACGCCCGCCCCAGCTACGGCGGGCACGATCTGGGCGCCTATGAATACGAGAAGCCCAGCGGCGGCGTGCGGATTCTCAAGTGGAAAGAAACCGCGAAGTGAGCTGAGAGCGAACGGTTGGGAGTGAAAGATCGAGAGTTGAGCGCACGACGGGCGTCCGCGGCGCCCAACTCTCCCGAGACTCGCACCTAATCCACGTCGTACTCGCTGGCCAGCCTCTCGAAGTCCGCCACGTTGCCTTCGGACAGGCCGCCGTCGCGGACGATCTCCGTGGTCGCCTCTTTATTCGCCGTCAGGTCGCGGGCTTTGGCGCTGATGCGGCCGCTGGCGTCGTAGCTGTAGGTCACCTCGACCGGGCTGCCCTTCGCCATGTTCGGCGGCAGACCGACGATGCGGAAGTCGCCGATCAGCGTGCAGGCGGCGGGGTCGCGGGCCTCGCCTTCGAGCACCTCGACGTGCACCGTCTTCTGGTTCTCGCTGGTCGTTTTGAACCGCTGCGTTTTGCTGGCGGGGATGGAGGTGTTCCGCGGAATCATCACGTGGTTCATCCGCGAACCCTTCTTCTCCGGGTCGGCGACTTTGATGCCCAGGCTGTGGCTATTCACGTCGACCTGTTTGACCCGTTCGAGCCGCTTGCGGAGGGCGTCCGCCATCTTCCCGCCGCCGCCGTGCTTGGCCTGCAAAATGGCGGCGTGAATCGCGGCGCCCTCGGCGACGGCCCGCTCCGGCATCAGGCTGCGGGAGGGTTCCTGCTTGGTGATCTCTTTCAGCGTCGATTCGACGATCGGCATGTAGGTCGAACCGCCGATCAGCACGACTTCGTCCAGCTGGGCCGGGTCCACGCCGGACTGCTGGAGCACCAGTTCCGTGGTGTCGCGGGTCCGCTGCATCAGGTCGGCGGTCATGCGCTCGAAGTCCGCCCGGGTGAGCTGCACCGTGAGCGTCTGCCCCTTGTAGTACACGCTGACCGGCGCCCGACCGCCCTTGGACAGCTTGCGTTTGGCGTCTTCGCACTCTTGGAAGAAGGCCCGCAGACCCTCGGGATCCTTGCGGGGATCGTCGCCGAATTTCCGGGTGAACTGCTCGGCGAGGTGGTCGACCAGCCGGTTCGACCAGTCCAACCCGCCGAGCATCACGTCCCCGTCCGTCGCCAGCACGCGGAACGTCGTGGAGGTGAAGCGCACCACCGTGACGTCGAACGTCCCGCCGCCCAGGTCGTACACGAGAATCGTCGTCTCTTTCCCGTCGCCGTCGACGCGGCCGAGATCCCCTTTGCTCCAGGCGTAGGCCAGCGTGGCGGCGGTCGGTTCGTTGATGATGTCCACGACGTTCAGGCCCGCCACCTGACCGGCGTCCTGCGTCGCTTTGCGACGCACGTCGTTGAAATAGTAGGGAACCGTGACGACGGCGTTCGCCACGGGGCCGATGCGGACCTCCGCATCCTGCTTCAGCTTCTTGAGGATCAGGGCGCTGATGAACTCCGGCGTGAGCTTCTTGCCCTGATAGACGACGTAATAATCTTTATTCCCCATCTGCCGTTTGACCGCCTCGACGACGTTCTCCGGCTTCTCCAAGGCGATGCGCTCGAAGCTGGGGCCGACCATCACGCGGCCGCCTTCGCCCAGCAGCACCACGCTGGGGGTGATGGGGCGGTCGTCGCCGTTGTTGATGATGGTCGGCTCGCCCTCGTCATTGAGGTGAGCGATTGCGCTGTAGGTCGTGCCGAGGTCGATGCCGACCGTCTCGCCGTCGAGGAACTTCATGGCAGGCTGCGTCCGAATGGCCGGCCCGGGGGAATGTGGCGCCGGGCGGGGAAGGGGAAGGCGGGTCGATCTTCCGCCCGCCGCCCGGCCGCCGCAACCGCCGCGGGACCGTCCCGCGATCACGCGGGGCGTGAGGCCGGGACAACCCGCGCCGCCGTTCTCACTCCCGCCCGAACTCGTTCCCGCCCGTGCCGCTCTCACTCCCGGCCGAAGAGCCGGTCCAGGCCGCGGCCGATCTCCCGGGTCGCTTTCTGTTCGAGCCGGTCCCGCTCCCGCTCGACGGCGGCGCTGGCCGCTCCTTCCGCGGCGGCGCTCGCCAGCCGGGACGGATCGATCCGCGGCGCGTCCAGCGTGCCCCCGACCGGCACAGTCGCGGTGCGGCCGCCGAGATCCCCGCCCAGCGGCACCTCGGCCCGCAAATCGAGGGTGCCGTCCAACCCGACCGAGCCGTTCGTCGCGATCTGCACCGATCCGCTCCGAGCGACGAGGTTCTGATGAAACACCCGTCCGCCGGAGAGCCGGAACGCCACCGATTGAGCCGGCAGCATCACCCGCACGTCCTCCAGATCGCCGCCGACGGAGCCGCGGAGCAGGGCGCTGGCGCTGCGAACCGCCCCCAGCAATCCCTCCGCGACCGGACCGGCGGAGAACTCCGCCCGTTCCACGACCAACCGCCCGCCGGCCCCCGAGCGGCGGAGGTCTCCGACGAGCAGTTCAGACAGCGGAGCGACGGCGCCGTCGAGGTCCACATCGAACGCCCCGTCGGCCTGCACGGAGTCCGCGGCCAGCGGGCTGACCAGTTTCAACCACCCCTGAGTGGCTTCCGGCGTGAATCGCACGCCGGACAGAACCCGCCCCGCGGGGAGCCGCACGACGGTCTCGCGACCGGTCAGATCGATCACCGGCGTCGTCCGCACCCGGCCGACCGCGGCGCCGCCGCTCAGCGGTCCCGCATAGGCGACGCTGCGAGTCCCGACGGTTTCGGCCCCGGCGTTTCCTGAGGCGGAGAGCGGCACGAGCGGCCAATCGACGCCGTCGATCCGCACCCGGCCGCCGCCCAACGTGGCCACGAGGTCGCCCGGACCGAAGGAGAACCCGCTCGCCGCCAGTTCGCTCCATCCCAATCCCGCCCGGGCGGACAGATCCGGCGAGGAGAGCCCGGCCGCGGAGCCGAGCGGTCCGCGGATCACGAACGGCCGATCGCTGGTTCCGATCACCGTCACGCCGGCCTCCGCCATTCCGAACCGCAGACCCAGCACAGCCCAGTCCGCGGCCAAGCGGCCGGAAAGATCCGCGATCATCGCGCCGGCCGGGTCCGCCAACGTGCCGCCGATCGACAGGGACGCCCCGCCGGCCGTCACCGCCAACGGCCCGAGGTGCACCACGTCCTCCGCCCCCGCGTCGTACCGCATAGTCCCCGCGACCGTCGCCGCCGGTTCGCGCCACGCTTCCGCCCACGGGGTTCCCGGAGCGGCGCCCGGGGCGGGGGGGGTGAAGAACGCGAGATCGGTGAAGGTCGCCGTCCCCGCGAACCCGGCCCCGCCGAAACCCTCGGCGCCGACCGAACCGGTCGCGGTTCCGGTCGCGGCGAAGCGCCCCTCCGGTCGCACGGAGGCGGCGTCGGCGGCGGGGAACCAGGCCCAGACCCGGGCCGCGTCGCCGGTCGCGGACAGCTCGCTGGTGAGCGACGGCGTCGCAGCGGGGTCGAATCGCAAGCGCTCCGCCCGTACGACCGCCGCGTCGCCGTTCCATTCCCCGTCCGCCGCGACCGTTCCGGCGACTGCGTCGTAGACGCCGCGGGCGTTCAGCGTGGCGACCGACTCCCGCAATCGCAGCCCGGGAGCGTCCACGCGCAAGCGACGGAACTCGGCCCGCCCGTCCTCCAAGGCCCAACCGGTCTCGACCGGCTTCAGCGTCGCCGTCGCCCGAATGTCTCCCGACGCGGAGACACCCGGGAGACTGACAGCCGCCGACAACCGCGGCACGAGCGTCGCCAACTCCCCGCGGAGAGTTACGGAAAGCTCGCTCGCCTCTCCCGGCGTCACCGTCAGGACGTCGTCGTTCGCTTCGGCCTGCACGCCGGCCAGTACGGGCGACCAGGCGCCGGTCGCGTTCCGGACGAGATCCGCCCCCAGCTTCACCGTGACCTCTTCCTCGCGGATCGCGGCGCCGCCGGCGGCGGGAGCGAAGGACAGATCACGCCCCACTCCCCCGAACCGCACGGTGAAGCGATCCGCCGCGGCCCGGCGGACCCGCACGACGCCGTCCGCCGCCCCCGACCAACGCCCGCCGAGGTCCAGCAGCCGGCCGAAGGTGCGATCGAAGACGGCAAAGTCGGCGGTGATTTCCGCGTCCAACTCCTCCGCCGTGCCCCGCCCCACCGCGGTCAGTCCGTCGGCGCGAGCTGCGAGGCGATCGAAACGCACCGCCCCCTCGGCGTCGCGCGTCGCTTCCGCGCGAGCGGAGAGCGGTTCCGCCGGCGCGATTCGCTCGCCCCCAGGCAGGACGGCGCGCAGGCCCGTCAGATCGACCAAAGCCTTCAGGCTTCGTGCGTCCGCGACGTCGCCAGCCCCCGTCGATGCGGTCAGGTTCAGTTCCCCCGCTTCCACCGAGACGCCGTCGGCGACGCCCAGCAGGCCGGGCAACTGATCCGCCAACGCGGCGACGTCCGCCCTCGCGACCAGCCGACGGTCCGCATCCAGCAGGGTCGCCGGATCGGCCGGCAGGGCGGTCGGCAGCGGGCCGTCGACGGACAGGTCGAACAGGTCCGAAGCGAACGCCAGCCGATGCGCCCGCACGGCCCCGTCGTCGCTCGACAGCCCGCCGGAGAGCCCGCCCGACAGGGTCGCGGCGGTGATCCGCAGGCGGTCGGTCGCCGGCCAGTCGGCCCGCCGTACGGTGAGGCGATCGCCGTTCACTTCGCCGCCGGCGGTCCATCCCTCGGCGGACAGCGTGCCCTTCAACGCGGCGGAGAGCGTTCCGCTGAGCGCCCATTCGTCCGCGTCGTTCGCCTCCTCTTCAAACCGGGTCAGCAGCGGAGCGGCGGCCACGAGCGGCAGGCCGTCGGCCCGCAGCGTCCACTCGTTGCCGGCGACCCGCTCCCCGCTCGCCCCCGTTTTCGGGCCGAGCGTGATCGCCAGCGGCCCGGAGCGTTCGCCGTCGCCCCACGTCCCGGCGCACTCAACCCGCTCCGGCAGCGTCGCCCCCACGGCCGTGCGCACCGTGCCGGACAGCTCCCGTCCTTCCAAACGGCGACCGGCCGCGTCGATCAGCACGAGCGTCCCCTCCTCCACGACCACCGCGTACCCCGGGGCGGCCCCGGTCGATTCGGCGGAGAGCAGGGGGGCGAGGAGGTCTTCCAGATCGCTCCCGCCGGGCCGCACCACGACGTGCGCCCGCGGCTGCTTGAGCGTGACGCTCCCGTAGTCCGCCGGCTCGTCGCCCGGAAACAGGGCGGCGGAGAGCAGGGCGCGCAGCGGCTGATCGGTGCGGATCGACGCGACGGTCATCAGGGGATCGCGGTCGGCGTGAGCCTCGCCGCGGGCCGTCACGACCACGTCGCGGAGCGTGACCGGAGCGAACCAGGACAGCTCCGCCCGAGCGACGACGACGTCCGCCTCCAGCTCCGGAAAGAGGCGATGAGCGATCGTGTGCCGCAGACCGGACCGGGCGACCAGCGCCGGGGCGAACCACAGCCCCGCCACGATCAGCACGGCGCCCACCAACGCCAACCGCCCCCAGCGCAGCGGCGCCTTGGATTGGCGCTCGCGGGGCGAGTCCGGTTCGACGGCGGGGTCGGTTTCGGTCGGCACGGGCGCGGCGGAGTGCGGGGGACGGACCCCGTCGAATCGGCTGACCGGGGGCCGGCAGACCGTGAAAACCCGATGATTCGCGGATGAAGACCGTTTTACGGGGCGGGCGAACCTGTTGCCGGGGGTCTGCGGCCCCGATAGGGTGATTCCGACCCGAACGGCCCGGGAGTTGCCCCGCGCGCGACGGCGTCCGGTTCCCGCGTGCCCGGGCCGTCCCCGGAGCGGGGGCGCCCGAGAAGCGAGAGTCGAACCCCTCGCGTTCGAGACGGGCGAACTTTCCGGCGGCGTGGCGGTCTGATGCGTGATTGCTTTTCCCCATCCCCGGTTCGCCCCGTCCCCGCGACGGAGCCGGCCGAATCAAGAAAGCTCCGCCATGACCGCCGTCGCGGCCCTCTCCCGCCCCACTCTCGTTCTGAACCGCAACTGGCAGCCGGTCGGAGTGGCGAACGTGGCCCGCGCGCTGGTGTTGCTGTGGAACGACTCCGCCCGCGTGGTCGATCCCGCGGACTACCAGCTGTACAGCTGGGACGACTGGAGCCGTAAGACGCCCGAAGACGGCGAACTCACCGTGAAGACGGTGCGGTTTGAGCTGAAGGTTCCCGAAGTCATCACGCTGACGACCTACGACAAGCTGCACCGCCGGACGGTGCCGTTCACCCGTCGGAATCTGTTCCGCCGGGACCGAAACGCCTGCCAGTACTGCGGCGTGAAGCCGGGCGGAAACGAGTTGACCATCGACCACGTCCATCCGCGCAGCCGCGGCGGCGCCACGAGCTGGGAGAACTGCGTGCTGGCCTGCGTGCGCTGCAATCATCGCAAGGCCGACCGCACGCCCGAGGAGGCCCGCATGACGCTCCCCCGAGAGCCGAAGCGGCCCGCGTGGAGCCCCGTGTACGGCGCCCGCAACGTGCGCGTCGAAAGCTGGGAGCGGTTCCTCTCCGAGGCGTACTGGAACGTGGAACTGCTCGGCGCCTGACCGCCCGTAGAGGGTTCGTCATCGCTGTTTCGTCCGTCGCGCCCCGGGTCCCCACGCGGTCCCGGGGCGTTTTCGCTGCGCTGGATTCGCGGACAGGCCCGGGCAAATCGCCGACGCTGGTTCGGGAGTTCAGTCGGCGACTGCCGAGAGGCGTTCGACGGTCAGGTAATACGCGCCGCAGATTTCTTCGCCGTCGGCGTCGAGGAAGGTCGTCTGCAGGTCCAGCGGTCCGGCGGGCAGGTCGAGCTGAACCGTGCAGGCGGTGCCGTCGGCGGAGACCGGGGCCGGGACGGTGCGGCCGGCGGCGGTCACGGTCGCGGCGGCGATCGGCAGGGCCACGCCGGCCGGGAAGGTTCCGTCGACTGCGTCGTAGGCCGGGGCGGGGGCGTCCAACTGCAGGCCGCTTTCCTTCGGCCAGCGCCGCAGCGTCAGCTCGTAGCGGCCGGGCCGGGCGACGGACAGAGACCACGTCCCGTTCTTCCGGTCGCCGCGGCGGACCTGCGCCTGTTGATCCACGAACACGTTCAGCCACTCGCAGGCGGTGAGGTCCGAGGGGTTCTCCGCGTCGTCCCCGACGACGACCCGGCGCACGACGACGGCGTCCTCCCGCACCCCCTCCCACCACCGGTCCAGATGACTTTGCAGCCGGGCGACGACCTGCGGGTGATCAGCGGAGACGTCGCGATCCTGGTGCGGGTCGCGATCGACGTGATACAGGGCGCCGCCCTGCAACAGACGCCACGGGCCCCACAGCACCCCGGCGCCCTCCTTCCGGGGGATGGTCAGGTCCGGCAGGCGCCGCGCGCGGCGCCGGGCGTTCGGCATGCGGCTGTAGTTCACGACCAGCGTGCGGTCGCCGAGCGTCTCCGCCTCGCCCCGCAGCAGCGGTGCGAGCGACACGCCGTCCAGCCCATCGGGGCAGGGTACGCCCGCCAGTTCGGCGAGCGTCGGCAGCAGATCTTGGACGTGGGTCAGGGCGTCCACGTCGCGGGGCTCGACCGCCCCGCCGGGCGCGCGGATCAGGCAGGGCACGCGGTGCCCGCCCTCCCACAACTGCGTCTTCTTCCCCCGCATCCCGGCGTTGTAGTACAGCTCGCCCATCGTGCTGCCGTTGTCCGTGAGGAACACGACGACGGTGTTCTCCGCCAGCCCGGCGCGGTCCAAAAAGGCGGTGAGGGCCCCGACGTTCTCGTCGATGTTCGCCCCCATCGCGAGGAAGCTGATCAGATCCTCCCGCTGCTGGTCCGTCAGGTCGGCCGCGACGTCCGGGTTCGCATCCAACGCCGCGCGAACCGGGCCGCGATATTGCTCCGGCACGAACCAGGGCCAGTGGGCGGCGTTGGGGGCGATGTAGGCGAAGAACGGGCGATCGTCGTCGCGGTTCATCCAGTCCGTCGCCTCCCGGAAGAACACGTCGGTGCAGTAGCCGTCGTATCGCGTCTTCGCCCCGTTGCGGACGTACTCGTCGCGAAAGTAGTCGTTGTTCCAGGCGTCCGGGACGCTGCCGATATGGGAGGAGGGGAACCACAGCGCCTCCTCGAATCCGCGATCCCCCGGACGGAAGGGGATGTTGTCGCCGAGGTGCCACTTGCCGAACAGGCCGGTGCGATAGCCGGCGTCCGCGAAGACGTTCGCCATCGTCTTCACGTCGGTCCGCATCAGCGCCCGGCCGCTGCTGACGTTCACCGCCCCGTTCCGAAAGGCGTCCAGCCCGGTCATCAGTTGCCCCCGGGTGGGGGTGCACATCGGGGCCACGTGGAAGTCCGTCAGCCGGACCGACTCCGCCGCCAGCCGGTCGATATGCGGCGTGGCCGCGACCGGGTTGCCGTTGAAGGAGAAGTCTCCGTACCCCTGATCGTCCGTCATCACGACGATCACGTTCGGCCGATCGCCGGCCGCGCCGACTGGACCAACGACAGTGGGCAAAACAGCGAGCAGCGCCCACGCGAGGAGCGTTGCAGGACGAGAGCGTATCATGGGCGAGCTTTCGGCGTGAGGGAGTCGGCAGCCGGGGCCGCGACATCGGTGGTCGGCCCGGCGGACAGAGGCTCGATGGGGGAACGGATCAGCGGCCGCGGACGGCCATCAGTTCGTCGATCAGGGCGGCGAGGCGGTTCGGGCGGCCCTTGATCGAGACGAAGCGGTGCCGGCCGGCGTCGTCGGGGACCCACTCCGTGTGAGCGTCGGAGTCGACGACCACCCGGCCGGCGGGGCTGACCGTCCACAACGATTCCTGCGGCCCGCGGACCGCCAGCAGCAGGGTCGCCTGGTCGTAGGCCGGCTTGCCGCGGTCGATCGACCGGCCGCCCATGTACGGCCGGATCTCGAACGCCCGACGGATCGGGTTGGGCTCCGGCAGGTCCTTCAGGCCCGCCCCGCAGATCAGCTTGGCGCCCACCTCGAACCCCTGCCACAGCGCCTCCGTCGGCCATCGGACCGCAACCGAGACCGCCGCCGGCGGGTCCAGCCGCAGGTTCCACTCCGGCTTCGCCGACCGCGGGAAATGCCCGCCCATCACCACCAGCCGCTTCACCTTCCGGGCGATCAACTCTTCCCCGGAGAGCGGGCTGGCGGCGTCTGGCCCGCTGTTCAGCAGATCCTCCAGGTTGCTGAGCGCCCCGACGCTGCAGATCACCACCGTTCCGTCGGCGGCCGCCGCGAGCGTTTCGCGGTACAGCGGCAGGGCGTCCGGCAGTTCCGCGTCCGGAGGGGCGTCGTGGGGGAACTCCTCGGCCAACACCGGCGTGTAGGAACTGCCCTTTCGCGTCGCGGTCACCGGTCCGACGGCGCCCTGCTTGTCCGAGGCGAGCGGCAGGTCGGGCCGACCGTAGAACGTGTTGATTACGTCGCACGCCGCCCCGGACAACCCCGCCGGGTCGGTCGAGTTCGTCATCACCGCCAGGATCTCCGCCTCCCCGCGGTCCGCCAGCGCGTGCAGCACGGCGAGCGCCCCCACGTCGTCGCAGTCGCCGGCCATATCCGTGTCGAAAATCACCGGGACCGGCGCCGCATCCGCGGGCTCGTTCGAGCCGGGCTGAAGACAGAGCGAAAGCAGGAGGAGCGGCGTCACGGGGCGGCGGGGGCTTGCGAGGGCGGCTGCGGGACGGGAACCCGCCGGGCGGCGGGCAGAAGCGGCGGGGGGCCGGTCATGAGCGGGGACCGAGACGTACGCGGAGGGCGTCGAACAGCACCGCGGCGACGATCACGAGGCCGGTGACGATCTGCTTGTCGGCATCGGAGACGCCCATCTGGGCCAGCCCGGTCTGCATCACCTGGATCACCAGCACGCCGAGGAACGACCCGACGACGCTGCCGCGGCCGCCCATCAGGCTCGTCCCGCCGATCACGCAGGCGGCGATGGCGCTCAGTTCGATCCCGACGGCGCCGTTCGGGTCGGCGGTGGAGAGGCGGGAGGTCCGGGCGAATCCGGCGAGGCTGCACATCAGCCCGCTGAGGGCGAACGCGGCCACGAAGTACGGCGCCGGTCGCACGCCGGACATGCGGACCGCTTCCTCGTTGGTTCCCACCGCCGTGCAGTACCGGCCGAACACCGTGCGGGTCAGCACGAACTGGCCGATCGCGACCGTCAGTGCCGCGATGAGGAACGCCGGCGACACGCGCAGCGCTCCCATCGGCTCCCCGAACGCCTCGACCGGGCCGCCGATGTAGACCGACTGGGAATCCGTCACCTTCTTCGTCACGCCCCGGGCGACCTCCAGCATCCCCAGCGTGACGATGAACGACGGGATGCCGAACCCGACCGAGAGCGCCCCGTTCACCGCTCCGCACAGAGCGCCGACCGCCGCGGCGGCCGCCAGCGCCGCGGGCAACGGCCACTCGTGTCGGGCCATCAGCACGCCCAGCGTCGCCGCCGACAACGCCAGCAGCGACCCGACCGACAGATCGATGCCGCGGACGATCAGCACGAACGTCATCCCGACCGCCAGAAAGGTCAGCTCGGGAATCTGATTGGCGATCGAGACCAGCGTGGAGGTCTGAAAGAAATTCTCGCTGCCGAGGCTGAACGCGGCGATCATCGCCAGCAGCGCGGCGGACAGCCCGCCGTACTGGATCAGCGATCGGGAGAGGCGGGGGGCGGTCATGCGCGGCGGTCCGCCGGGGAGGCGTCGGAGGTGTCGGCGGCAGCCGGGGAGGGAGCGGCTTTGTCGGAGTCGAACGAGGCTTGGAGGATCTTCTCGCGGGTCCACTCGCCCCGCTGGAACGTGCCGGTCAGCCGGCCGTCGCACAGCACGGCGATCGCGTCGCAGGTCTCGAACAGCTCCTCCAGGTCGCTGCTGACGATCACGCACGCCTTCCCCTCGGCGGCGAGGGCTTCGAGCAGACGGTAGATGCGGCGGCGGGCGGCGACGTCGATGCCGCGGGTCGGCTCGTCGAACAGCAGCACGTCCGCCCCGCGGACCAGCCATTTGCCGACGGCCACCTTCTGCTGATTCCCGCCGCTGAGCTGCCCGGCGAGCTGGTCCGGGCCGTGGCACCGGACGTCCAGATCCTCGATCAGCCCCGCCGTCGCCCGCCGCTCCGCCGCCCCGCGGAGCAGTCCGAACCGGCAGAACTTCGTCCACAAGCTGCACAGCGTCGCGTTCACGCCGACCGGCTGGGCGAGCAGCAGGCCGTCGCTCTTGCGGTCCTCGGTGACCATCGCCAGCCCCGCCTCAACCGCCGCCCGCGGGTGGCGGAACCGGCCCCGTGGCACGCCGTTCACCGCCACCGTCCCCGCGGTCGCCCGGTCCGCCCCGAAGATCGCCCGCAGCAACTCCGTTCGGCCCGATCCCACCAGCCCGGTCACCCCCAGCCGCTCGCCCCGTCGCACCTCCAGCGAAACGTCCCGCACCGGCCCCCGACACAGCCCGCGAACCCGCAACGCCACGTCCCTCTCGCCGTCGCCCTCACGACGGTGGGAACGGAACGCGGACGGCCCGGCGTCCCGTTCTTCGCCGCTCATCAGGGCGACCATGGCGTCGGTGGAGAGCCCGGCCGTGTCCCGCGTGACGACGTGCCGGCCGTCTCGGAGAACCGTCACGCGGTCGGAGAGTTCCTTCACCTCGTCCAAGCGGTGGCTGATGTAGACGACCGCCACCCCGCGGTCGCGGAGATCCCGCAGGTGGCCGAACAGCTGCCCGGCCTCCGTGTCCGACAGGGCCGCGGTCGGCTCGTCGAGGATCAGCACGCGGCAGTCGCGGGCGAGCGCGGCGGCGATCTCGACCATCTGCTGCCGGCCCACCCCCAGCGAACGGACCGGCGCCCCCGGGTCCACCCCGGGCAGTCCGAACCGGTCCAAGATCGCCCGGGCCTCGGCGTGCAACCGGCCGACCCGCAGCACCCCGAGCCGGTTCGGCAGACGGGCGAACAGCAGGTTCTCCGCGACCGACAGCGTGCCGATCAGGTTCAGTTCCTGCTGGACGATCTCCACGCCGGCGGCCTCCGCCTCCCGCTTCGACGCCGGGGCGTACGCCGCCCCGCCCAGCGTCGCCGACCCGGCCGACGCCGGCGTCAGACCGCTAAGGATCTTGCACAGCGTGCTCTTGCCCGCCCCGTTCGCCCCCAACAGCGCATGCACCTCCCCGCCGCGGACGTCCATGGAGACCCCGTCCAGCACCGTCACGGTCCCGTACCGCTTCGTCAGCCCGCGGGCCGCCAGCAGCGGCGGGGCGTCGGCCGCGTCCGCCGTCACGGGGCCTCCCCGTCGGCGGCCTCGGCATCAGCGCCGTCCGCCTCGGCTTCGATGGTCTCCGCGGTGACGAGGTCGACGGCGGTTTCCACGTCCCCCGCGGCCGGCTCCCCGGCCAGTTCCTTCAGGGCCGCCTCGATGCCGAACACGGCCAACTCGCCGCCGTGCTGATCGACGGTGGCGAGGATCTTGCCGTCGCGAATCGCCTCCCGGACCGCCCCGATGTTGTCGAACCCGATGATCAGCACCTCACCCGCCCGCCCGGCGCTTTTCACCGCGGAGAGCGCGCCCAGGGCCATCGAGTCGTTCGCTGCGAGGATCGCGTCGATCTCCGGATGTTCGCTGAGCATCGCCGCGGCCACGGAACTCGCCCGACTCATCTCCCACTCCGCGGACTGGCTGTCCACGATTTCGATCCCGGCGTCCGCCATCGCGGCTTCGAACCCCGCCTTGCGGAGCCGGGCGTTCTCGGAGGTACGAACGCCCTCCAGCACGCCCACCTGCCAATCGCCTTCGCCGAGCGTCTCCGCGAGGTACGCCCCGGCCCGCTTCGCCCCGGCGGCGTTGTCCGGGCCGACGAACGGGACCGTCACGCCCTCTTTCTGAAGGATCTCCGCGTCCAGCCGGTTATCGATGTTCACCACCGTCACGCCGGCTTTCTCCGCCCGCCGCAGGGCGGGCACGAGTGCCTTGGAGTCCGCCGGGGCGATCACGATCGCCTCCACCCCCGCGGCGACCATCTCCTCCACCAACGCCACCTGCCGGCTGAGGTCCCGCTCGTCCTTGATGCCGTTGACGATCAGGTCGTACTCGTCCGCGTGCTCCGCTTGGTGCGCCTCCGCCCCCTCGGCCATCGTCGCGAAGAACTCGTTGGCGAGGGACTTCATGATGAGGGCCACCCGCGGCTTGCCGCCGTCGCCGGCAGTGGCACCGGCGGATTCGTCTGTGTTCGACGAGCACCCCGCGGCCCACAACGGGACCGCGGCGAGCAGGGCGGCGGAAGCGACCGCGACGGGAATGCGGCCGGTGAAGCGGACGGTTAGGGGGAGGTGTCGAAGGGCGGTCATGGGTGTTGCGTCAAGAGGGCATGAATGTCGGCAGCGGACGCCATGCTGTCTTGGGCGCCGGCGGCGGCGGCAAGCCGCGGGTGGCCCTCATCATGAAGTCCCTCGCCAACGAGTTCTTCGCGACGATGGCCGAGGGGGCGGAGG
>NZ_WTPX01000068.1 GCF_013036045.1 Alienimonas chondri | reverse complement strand
GAGGGGTCGGGGGTGAGGGGGCTGAAACCGCTCGATCGCCTTTCAAGACCCCGCCGCTCTGATCGCCCATCGCTCAAACTAAGAACGCCGGCGTGTGAAGGCTCGTCACCCTCACCCCCGGCCCCTCTCCCTCCAGGGAGAGGGGAGACACATCCACCGCCCGTTTCACTCGCCCTCCCCCTCACACGCCCCTTCGACATGGCTCGCTCATCGATTCCCGCCGCCCTCGTCGGGTGGCTCTCCCTGACCGTCGCGGCGACCGGCGCCCACGCCGCCCCGTTGGACACCTCGCAAAGCAAGGCCACCGTGCAGGATCAGTGCACGGCGCTGGCCGCGAAGGTCGCCCAGGTGGCGGACGGGAAGTCCGTGCAGATCGGCCAGTTCGCCCCGGTCGGCCTCAGCGGAGCGAACTTCGGCCCCGGCCTGGAAGAGTCGCTCCGCACCGCGCTCAAAGCGGCCAAGGCGACCGTCGTGGCCGACAACGCCGTTTATGAGGTGAAAGGCTCCTACGCCTTCGCCAAGAGCCGCGAACCCCAGTTCGCCGGCCGCAAAGTGGTCAAAGTGAAAGCGGAGGTGATCGAACTGGAGTTCGCCGAAGCGATCGCGGAGATCCCCCTGCGGATCGACGCCACCGACGAGGTCGCCGAGGTAATCGGCATCAGCGGCGAGATCGCCGACGCCGGCGCCGGTTCCTCCAACCGCGAGGAAACGCCCGCCGAGAAAACCGAACGCCGCGCGGAGCTGGAAGAGTTGGACGAGAACCCCACCACGGTCGTGCTGGACGGCACCCGCGTCGCCCCGTCCAAGGACAGCGAAGTGCAGGTCGAGGTGTTGGCCGGGCCGGCGATCGGCGAGCTCCGCCCGCGACCGATCACGTTGATCGACGGGAAGGCGTTCGTCGACTTAAAAACCGGCGAGGTCTGCCAGTTGCGGGTTCATAACAAATCCCAGGGCGAGATCGCCGTGAAGGCCTCGCTGGACGGGTTGAACAGCTTCCACTTCGCCGACAAAGCCCACCGCGACGCGGACGGCAAGCTGACCGTCGGCCCGCATTATATCTTCGAGTCGGGCCAGACGAGCGAGATCCCCGGCTGGTTCCTGCGGATGGAAGGCCCGAACAATTATCAGGCGTTCTCCGTCGTCGAGTACGGCGCCGGGGCGGCCAGTTCGCAGGGTCGCGAGGCGAGCGGCCGCATCGGCGTGCTGCACCTGCAAGTCTCCGACGCCCTCCTCCCCCTCACCCCCACCAAAGGCGGCACCAAAGGGTTCGGCGATCAGGAGATCGGTCGCGGCGAGGAGTTCACCGTCGAACAGAAGTCGGTGAACCGCGAAGTGCTGGCGCCGTTCGCCTTCATCACGATCCGCTACAACCGCGAGTAGTCACGCCGCGTGAACTGAACGTTGCGTTCGGACGGCGAGGCGAGTGAGACCGGAGCGCAAGCTCCGGTCTCATCCCAGTGACCGAAGGGGCCGCGGCGGCGATCGCTCTCCGGACGACGCCGCTAAGAAACTGTTTTAATACCAGCCCGACGCGCAAGCGTCGGCCGTCGGCGCAGCCGACGGCATCGCCCCGCACAGGGGATCGAAACCACGCACGGCCGACGCTTGCGCGTCGGGCTGGTATTCGGTGAGACAGTTCTGAGACAGCCGCTAAGTCATCCGGCGAACCCACCGCCAGAGGTGGAAGCCGGACCACAGCAGCGGGAACGGGATCAGCCACCACAGGCCTACCCGTGCCATTAGGAACTTTCCTGGGCTACTCGCTCCGGCGCTCCACAAAACGCCAAGAGTAGCGGTCCCTTTTACGGGAGCACGATCGACATCCTCGTAATAATGCTTGATCCATGCCTGAGTGTTCCAAATCGCAATCAAGTCTGCTGGGTTCGCGGTGAACGGCTCATCGGTCGATAAGGAAACCACAAGTCCTGTTGATGCAAGATCGCGGTTTGGAATTCGGCGAGCGGGGTCCGGCGTCAGGCCCACCAGCGCCCACAGCGCCGCCCCGCAAACGATCCACGGCAGGGCCAGCGTGCGCAGCAGTCGCCACGTCCGGCGGCCGGTCGTGGTCGGCGGGGAAACGGCGTCGTTCATAACGCGACATTGTCTCCCGATCGGCGTCCCGTCCATCGCGGACGCAATTGATCGAGGTGAACCGACCGACGGCGAACCCCGCGGCGACGGCGGTGTCCGTCCCCCGGCTCGCCCGGTGAGACCGGAGCGCAAGCTCCGGCCGTCGGCGCAGCCGGGAGAACCGAGGCGCCGCCGGAGCTCACGCTCCGGTCTCAACTCAACACATCGGTGGAACTCGCGCTTCATCCACGAACCGAGCGTAGCCCAACCGGCAGAGGCACGCGATTTAAGCTCGCGTCAGTGCAGGTTCGAATCCTGTCGCTCGGATCGCCGCGATACGTTTCTGACAATATGTCTTCGAGTCGAGTCGTGCCGGCCTGCTCCGAAGCAATGCGACGGTCGCGAGGCGTGTGGGGGCGCTCGATTTACAAAAATCGAGTTTGTAGGAGAGATGTAAGACAAACGGCCCAGCCGTCCGGGGTTTGACAACTTGTCGTAGGAGACCGATGATGGAGGCCTTGGCGACGGGTCGGTCGCCGGGGCGGCTCGGCGAGTCGCTCCCCCCGCTTCCCCGCCTTCCGTATCCCCCCGGCATGACTGAGGGTTCCCCTCATCCTGGTACGAACCCCGGCCCCAGAGCGAATCCCGGCTCGTCCGCCCCCCGTCCGTTGGCCGGGCAGCGGGCGCTCGTGACCGGGGCCGGCCGCGGCATCGGAGCGGCGATCGCCGTCGCCTTGGCCCGCGGCGGGGCGGACGTGGCGATCAACGATCTGGAAGCGGGCGACGAGGCCCGCGGCGTCGCCGAGCGCTGCCGGGAGTTCGGCGGACGGGTTCGCCTCGCCCCCGCGGACGTCGGCGACCGCGACGCGATCGACCGCATCGTGGCGGAGACCGCCGAGGAGTTCGGCGGATTGGAGATCGCGGTCTCCAACGCCGCCTACAGCGACCGCGAACGCTTTCACGAAGCCGACATGGACGGCTTCGAACGCACGATCCGCGTGACGATGTGGGGCGCCTTCCATCTGCTGCGGGCCTCGACCCGGCGGATGATCGCCGACCGGACCGCGGGGTCGATCGTGTTCGTCAGCTCCCCGCATAGCTGGGAACCGATCCCTGGCGCGATGGCCTATAATATGGCGAAGGCCGCCGTGGACCAGATGGCCCGCACCGCCGCGACGGAGTTGTGCGAACATCGGATCCGGGTGAACCTCGTGCATCCCGGCTGGATCGATACGCCCGGCGAACGGAAGTTCTTCCACGAGGACAAACTCTCCGCGTTGGGTTCGGAACTGCCGTGGGGGCGGCTCGGCAAGCCGGAGGAAATCGCCCGCGGCGTGCTGTTCTTATGCGACCCGGCCAGCGAATATATGACCGGCAGTTCCCTGCTGATCGACGGCGGCATCGGCTTGCCGGTCCGGGAGATGCACCGCTTGGACACGCCTTCCCGGGAACGCCCCGGGGAAACGTCCCCCGACGCCCGGGTCGAATGACGAACCGCTCCTCAGGCTCCAGCGCTCCCCGCGGTGATCCAGCGCGCCCCGCGGTTCAGTAAGATCGTCGACGCTCGCCCCTTCCATTCCCTGAACGCTCGCCCCGATGACCGCCTCGCTCGCCCTGCTGCTCGCCCTGGCCCCGATCGGGGCAGACCCCGCCGGGGTGACGACGGACGACTTTGACTCCGTGCGATTATATACGCTGACGAATCCGTCCGGCGCGTCGGTGAAGATCACGAATTACGGAGCGATCGTGACCTCGATCGTCGTGCCGGACCGCGACGGAAATCTGGCCGACGTGGCGCTGGGCTACGACGAGTTGAAGTCGTATACCAACGCCGTCGATAAACCGTATTTCGGCGCGGTCGTCGGACGGTACGGCAACCGGATCGCAGGCGGCACGTTCGAGTTGGACGGCGAAACCTACGAACTCGCGACGAACAACGGTCCCAACCATCTGCACGGCGGGGTGATCGGGTTCGATAAAGTCATCTGGGACGTCGCCCCGGTCGAGGGGAAAGGAAAGCGGGCCCTGCGGCTGACGTATCGGGCGAAAGACGGCGAAGAGGGCTACCCCGGCAACCTGGACGTCTCCGTGACCTATGAATGGACCGACGACAACCGACTGATCGTCGCGTATCAGGCGAAGACCGACGCCCCCACGCCCGTCAACGTCACCCAGCACACCTACTTCAATTTAAAGGGCGAGGGCGACGGGACGATCCTCGACCACCAGCTGACGATCGACGCCGACCGCTTCACCCCGGTGGACGAAACGCTCATTCCCACCGGCGAACTGGCCCCCGTCACCGACACCCCGTTCGACTTCCGCGACGGCAAGGCGATCGGGCAGGACATCGATACGGACGACGAACAACTGCGGTTCGGCGGCGGCTACGACCATAACTTCGTCCTGAACCGCGGCGATGCGGTTCCCAGCGAACTCCGGCGGGCCGCCCGCGTCGTCGAACCAACCGCCGGCCGCACGCTGGAGGTCTATACAACCGAGCCGGGCCTGCAATTTTATTGCGGCAACTTTCTGGACGGCCGACTGACCGGCAAATCGGGCCGCCCGTACATCTTTCGCGGCGGGTTCTGTCTGGAAACGCAGCACTTCCCGGACAGCCCGAATCAACCCGCGTTCCCCTCCACGATCCTGCGACCCGGCGACACGCTGACCAGCCGCACCGAGTTCCGTTTCGGCGTCGACTGACCGCCGGCCGCGGTTCGCCCTCGTCCTTTACCGCCCGGCGACCGCGGCGATCTGCGTGGCGTAAGCGTCCTGCCCGTCGTGCAGCACGCCGGGGAGCAGGTCGCCGAAGGCGTTCGCCTCCAGCACGGCGTGCGATCGGCCGCCGGGGGCGATGAGCACGTCGAAGCCGATCGTCAGCGTGTCGGGGAACGCCGCGGCGGCCCGGCGGACGGTCGCTTCGATCGCGGTCCACTGCTCCGGTCCGCACAGGCGACGGACCGCGGCCAGATCGCCCCGGCGCCCGCCGAGGTGCAGGTTCGTCAGCGGCGAACGGGCCGTTCGGACGACCGTGTGCCGCGGCTCCCCGGCGATCGCGACGACTCGTAAATCGAACGCCCGGCTTCCCAGCGACGCCTTCGGCAGCCACCGCTCCGCATGCACGCGGTGCCGAGCCAGCGCGTCGATCAGATCCCGCACGTCCTCCCGATCGCAATAACGGCGCACCCGCAGCGAGTTATACAATCGAATTTCTTCGCCCTCGCGGACGAGTTCCGCCGAGGTAATCGCCGACCATTCGCCCGCGCCGCGTCCCCGCCGCACCGCGACCACGCCGCTGGCGGAGGAGCCGTGGGCGAGCTTCACGAACACGCGATCGCCGGGGGCCATCCGCTCCGCGAGTTCATCGAACCCGCCGATCGGCTCCCCGTTGAAGACGACGGCGGGAGGAACCGGCACGCCGGCGGCGGCGAGACGTCTCTGACAGGCGATCTTGTCGAACATGCAGAGGATTCCCGCAGCGGGCGCCGTCCAATACACGCCCCGCCCGGCGAGCCGGCGGTTCCACTCCGTCAGCGTCTCCCGCAGGCCCAGGAACCACTGCCGGGGATGCAGGATCAGCCCGCGGTCCTCGACGAGTTCGGCCAGCGCCCGGCCGGCGAGCGTCGGCGAGTCTTCCGCCTCCGCGGCGCCCGTCCCGGCGGCGAGCAGGCGCTGTTCGGCGGCGAAGTTCTCGCCGGGAGAATCAATCCGCAGCACGGCCCCAGGGGGGACTTCCTCGATCGACCGTCGCCCGGAGAGCAGATCGACCCACGGCAACAGGAGCGGGGGCGGCTCGCCGCAGTCGGCGAGCGCCTGTTGAAACGACGCGACCCGGCGGTTTTCCGGGTTGCCGATCAGCGCCCACCGCCGGGGCGGTTCGCCGGTCGCGTCCTCGGTCGAATCGTCGATCAAACCGTCCCGGCTCACTCGCCGACGGCGACGTAGCGTTCCGGCGGTTCGTCCCCGTATTGATACGCCTCCTGAACGTGGCGAGCGTCGAGCGCGTCCGGCGAACGGAGGGCGGCCCGCAGGCGTTCGACCGCGGCGGGGCTGACGAAGTGGTGACGAATGTCGAGCTTCTCCAGCTCGCCGATCCACGGCGCCCCGGCCAACGCATCGGCTCCCTCGTCCCCCAGCGTGCCCAGCGACAGGTCGAGCGTCGTCACCTTCCCCGGCCGCGGTCGACCGGCGAGAACCGCGGCGGTCGAATCGGCCCCGTCGTCGTTTCGCAGGCCTAGATGCGTCAGTCCCTGCATCAGCGGAGCGTCCAGCAGTTCGATCAGCGGCTCATCGGAGTGACGGCCGGTCACCTCGTTGCCGTAGCCGTCGTCCCCGAACCACAGTTCAAGCCGCTCCAGCTTCGGCAGTCGGGCGGCGGCGATCTCCCGGGCGAGGGTCGCCGGCATGCCGCCGCACTCCACCGTCAGCGCCCGCAGATTGTCGTGTGACGGCCGACCGAGGCTGAGGTCCTGCGACCCCCGCACGCGAAACTCCTCCAGCTGCGGGAACGCCCCGAACAACGGCGAGACGTCGCACTGATTAATCCAGGACATCTCCGTCTCCTCCTGGATGATGTCCCCCAGAAAGAGCGCCTTAAGGTTCGGCAACTGATCGCGCGAGGCGACCAGCGCCTCGACGGTCGCTTCGGAACTGCCCCCCTCGAAGGCGTCCGCCCACGGGCCGATGATCAGCGCCGTGATCCGTGCGGCCTCCGGGTCTTCAAGCAGGCTCGCGAGCAGGTCCGCGAACCCCTCCTGCGAGTCCCAATCGCAGCCGATCCGCACCGCGTCGTCGCCGGAGATGCCCTTATCCGGGTCGTACTCTTGGACGGGCAGACCGAAGAACTCCGTGACGTGTTCGTCGCTCGTGAGCAGCGCGCCGTCGTCCGATTCCGCATCGTCCGTGGGGGACATGGCTCGCCTTCCGTCAGGGGAAAGAGGGTTCGGGAGAGAGTTGCCGAAAACGGCTCGGATCAAACACGATCGATGTTGCGGCGACGGGCGGCTACGGTACACTCGTCCACGTTCGGCCTCAAGCGGCGGGGCCGGGCGTTTTTCGCGAACGAATCTCCCAATCCCATCTGAACGGAGCGGCGCCATGTGGCGACATGGAGACGTGTTTCTGCAAGCGGTCGAGAGCCTGCCGGACGGCGTGCGGAAGCTCCCGCACGTCACGCTGGCCCGCGGCGAATCGACCGGCCACTGCCACCGCATCAAAGAGCGGGGCGTCGCGGAGTTATTCACCGCCCCCTCTTCAACGACCGGCGGTGGCGATCTGTTCCTCAAAGTGACCGGCGAGAAGGCGACGCTGGTGCATGAGGAACACGGCCCGATCGAGCTGAAGCCGGGCCTCTATCGGTCTTGGATTCAACGGGAATACTCGCCGGAAGCGATCCGGCGGGTAATCGACTGACGTCTTCCCGCGCTATCGACTTACCAACCCGAAGCGTCAGCGAGGGATCCGGCGTGCGGAGCACGCCGTCCTGCGGCCGACGCCCTCGCTGACGCTTCGGGTTGGTACGGCCTGATGCCGTCCTGGTGAGTTCCTTTTCGTTCGCCCCCGTCCGCCGAGCCGATGAAGACCGTCACCGCCCCCGCCGACCTGCAGCCGCACACGGAGTATCGCTCGGTCGATCTCTCCGGGACGGATGTCGAAGAACTGCCGCCGGGCCTGTCGGTGCGATTCGGACTGAACCTGTCGAACTGCGTCCACCTGCAACGGCTGCCGGACGGGCTGCGGGCCGGGTCGCTGGATCTGAGCGGGTGCACGGCGCTGGAGCGTTTGCCGGAGGGGTTGTCCACGTCGTTCCTCGATCTGAGCCGGTGCATGCAACTGGAGGAATGGCCGGCGACGGGCGAGCTGTCCGTCGGCCGACTGCGGATGCGGGACTGCATCGGGTTCCGCACGCTGCCGCCTTGGTTGGGGACGGTGTCGCAGCTTGATCTGGCTGGCTGCGTGGGGATTCGGGAACTGCCCGGGGATCTGGAGGTGACCTCTTGGATCGACGTGGGCGGCACGCGGTTGACCGGGTTGCCGGCGTCGCTGCGTGGGGATGGGGGGCGCGGCGTGGGTCTGCGGTGGCGGGGCGTGACGATCGACGAACGGATCGCCTTCCGACCGGAGGAGATCACCGCCGCCGAATGCCTCGCCGAGCCGAACGCGGAGCTGCGGCGGGTGAAGATGGAGCGGATCGGCTTCGATCGGCTCATTGAGGAGGCCGACGCGAAGGTGCTGGACACGGATACCGACCCCGGCGGCGAGCGTCGGCTGCTGCGGGTGGAACTGGAAGACGACGAGCCGTTGGTGGTCGTCGCCGTCCGCTGCCCCTCCACCGGCGGCCGCTACGTGCTGCGGGTGCCCCCGAAAACGAAGACCTGCCGCCAAGCGATCGCCTGGACCGCCGGCTTCGACAACCCGAACGACTACGCCCCGCTGGTGGAGACGTGAGCCGCCGCCCGGCCGTTCTCCCCCGCCCCCCATCCTCGCTCCGAGTCGCTGCGATGTACGACGACAGCATCAAACTGCTTGAGATGCCGGATCACGGTTCGGTGTCCGTCTGCGTCTATAACGAGCATGACGGACTGTTCGAACTCGGGGAGCGGATCAACGCCCGGTGCGAGGAGGCCTATATGAACGGCTATAACTGGGATGCGCTGATCCGCTTCTACGTCGACCGTAAGGATCCCGAGTTGATGGCGGAGGTGGAGACCGACCCCGAGGCCGGGTCGTATGCCGCCTATATGAGTTATTCGCCGGAGAACGTGGAGAAGATGCGGCGGTTCCAGGCCCATGTGCGATCGATGGTCGCCGATGAAGAGGCGTTGCTCGCGTTCGTCGACGCGCACAAGGACGACATCGAGTGGGACTGAACCGACGAGCGCCCCGATGATCGACGCCAACCGCGAGATCGGCCGGCGGGACGTGCTGTTCGTCACGCTCGACACGCTGCGGTACGACGTGGCCGCGGGCGCTCTGGCCGACGGTCGCACGCCGAATTTGGCGGCACTGTTGCCGGGCGGTCGTTGGGAGCGTCGGCACTCCCCAGGCAGCTTCACCTACGCCGCTCATCACGCTTTCTTCGCCGGCTTCCTGCCCACCCCGGCCGAGCCGGCCGCTGACGGAGAATCGCACGAACGCCTGTTCGCGGCCCGGTTCGCCGGGAGCGAGACGACCGGCGCCCGCACGTTCGTCTATGAGGAGCCGACGTGGATCGAAGCCCTCGCCGCCCGCGGTTACCGCACGTTCTGCCTCGGCGGGGTCGGGTTCTTCAATAAGCGTTCGCCCCTCTGCCGGACGCTGCCGGGGTTGTTCGGGGAGAGCTATTGGTCGGAGGCGACCGGGGTGACCGGGCCGGACTCGACCGCGGTGCAGGTCGATCTCGCCTGCGAACTGCTGGCGGGCACGCCGAAGGACCGGCGGGCGCTGCTGTTCCTGAACGTCTCCGCGATTCATCAACCGAACTGCCTGTTTGCGTCCGGGCCGGACGGAACGACGGCGACGGAGGATTCCCCCGCCACGCAGGCGGCGGCGCTGGCGTATGTCGATCGCTGTCTGCCGCCGCTGTTTGAGACGTTGCGCGGCCGCGGCGGGGCGTTGTGCGTGCTCTGCTCAGACCACGGCACGGCGTACGGCGAGGACGGGTACGCTGGACACCGGCTCGCCCATGAGGTCGTCTGGACCGTCCCCTACGCGGAGTTCGTCTTGGAAGGAGGGGAGCCGTGATGGAAGCCGACGTGAGAATACCAGCCCGGAGCGCAAGCTCCGGCCCACGAGCGAAGCGAGGGGACTACTCTGACGATCCGGCGGCTGCGCCGACGGCCGACGCTTGCGCGTCGGGCTGGTACGCCGATCCTCGTTCGGCCCCGAGGTTCCCGAGATGATGAACGGCTCGCGACCGAATCCGCCGCCGCCCCACCCGCTGGATGCGGGTCAAAGCCCGTTCGTCGGCTACGCCTACAGCTATCCGCACAAGTCCGCGTATCGCACGCTGGACCCGCCGATCCCGCTGGCGGAGGCTTGGGCGGACGAACGACGGGACGGACTGTTCCTGTACGCCCACCTGCCGTTCTGCGAGGTGCGGTGCGGGTTCTGTAATCTGTTCACCCTGGCGAACAGCGGCTCCGATCTCGTCGCTCCGTACCTCGAGGCGTTGAGAAGCGAAGCGAACGCCCTCCGCGACGCCCTGCCGGAGGCCCGCTACGCCCGCCTCGCCCTGGGCGGGGGAACGCCGACCTATCTGGACGAAGGAGAATTGGGCGAACTGCTCGCCCTGCTGGGCGACGTGCTGGGGTCGGACGCCGGCCGGCTGCCCGCCGCCTGCGAAGCCTCGCCGGCGACGTTGACCGCGGAGAAAGCCCGCATGCTGCGGGCGTGGGGCGTGGACCGGCTCAGTTTGGGCGTGCAGTCGTTCGACGCCGCGGAGGCCAAGCGGCTCGGCCGTCCACAGCGGACCGCGGAGGTGCATCGGGCGATCGGGTTCGTCCGCGACGCCGGGTTCCCGATCCTCAATCTCGACCTGATCTACGGCACGCCGGGGCAGTCGCTGGACTCGTGGCTGTCGTCCGTGAACGAAGCGATCGACACGGACGCGGAGGAGATTTATCTCTACCCCTTATACGTTCGGGAGTTGACCGGGCTGGGCAAGACGCGGGTCGAACCGAACGACGGCCGCCTCGCCGCCTACCGGGCCGGACGCGAGCGATTATTCGAGGCGGGCTACGAACAACATTCGCTGCGGATGTTCGCCCAGCCGAACAAGGGCGAAGCGGGTCCGGCGTACGACTGTCAGTCGGACGGGATGGTCGGCCTCGGCTGCGGCGCCCGGTCGTACGCCGGCCCGCTGCATTACTCGACCGAATACGCCGTCGGCCGGGCCGGGGTGCGGGCGATTCTGACGGACTACGTGAACCGCGACCCCGCCGACTTCGGCGCCGCCCGGCACGGGCATCGACTCTCGGCGGAGGACCGTCGGCGCCGATTCGTGCTGCAGGGCGTGTTGCAACGCGACGGGCTGGACGCCGCCGCGTATCGCGCGCGGTTCGGTTCGGCGCCTCTCGACGACCTGCCTCAACTGACCGAACTGATCGACCGCGGGCTGGCCGGCTGGGAGGGCGATCAGTTGAAGCCGACGGCGGCCGGGCTGGAGCGATCCGACGCGGTCGGTCCGTGGCTGTACTCGGAGCGCATCAACCGGCTGATGGCGGAAGGGCCGGTGCGATGAACCTGACGCTGCTCTATCGCGGCACGCTGTCGAGCTGTAATTACGACTGCCCCTATTGCCCCTTCGCCAAGCATTGGGAGTCCCCCGCCGAGCTGAAATCCGACCGGGCGGGGCTGGACCGGTTCGTCGAGTGGGTCGCCGACCGCACCGACGACGAACTCTCCCTGCTGTTCACCCCGTGGGGCGAGGCGTTGGTGCGGAAGTGGTATCGGGACGCGGTGGTGACGCTGTCGAACCTGCCGCACGTCCGCCGGGTCGCGGTGCAAACGAACCTTTCGGTGAACCCGACGTGGCTCGCGGCGGCCGACCCCGCGACCGCCGCCCTGTGGTGCACCTATCACCCCGGCCAGACGGAACGCGACTCGTTTTTAAAACGACTCGCCGTGCTGGATAGATTGGGGGTGCGATATAGCGTGGGCGTCGTCGGTCGCCGGGAGCATCTGCCGGAGATCGAAGCCCTGCGGGCCGACCTGCGGCCGGGCGTGTATTTGTGGGTCAATGCGGAGAAGGACGAACCCGGCCACGACGCCGCCGAGTTAGTCGAGGCGCTGACGCGGATCGACCCGCAGTTCCCGACGAACCTCACGGATCACCCCAGTCGCGGCCGGGCCTGCCGGACGGGTTCGGAGGTCTTCACCGTCGACGCCAGCGGCGACGTGCGGCGCTGCCACTTCGTCGATCGGATTATCGGCAACCTGCACGACGGCACGTTCCCCGCCGCACGCTCCGCGGCCCCCTGCCCCAACGCCGTCTGCGGCTGCCACATCGGCTACGTCCACTTGGAACATCTTCAATTGAACGCCCTCTACGGCGACGGCCTGTTGGAACGCATCCCCCAGCGCCGGCCGGCAAGCCGGTCCTAGAGCGTTTTCACGCTGTCCGTAGCGTGTAGCCGCAGTGAGCGAAGTCGTTGCGGCAGTCGGTGGGGGTGAGCAGGTCGGACGCCGCCGCGATCGCTTGCTCCAGTCCGGCGACCGTCCGCTGCGCCGCGGTGCGGACCAGTTGTTTGAGCTTGCTGAACGCCAGTTCGATCGGGTTCAGGTCCGGCGCATACGGCGGCAGGTACAGAGCCTGCGTCCCGGCGGCTGCGATCGCCGCCCGCACGCCGGCCACCTTGTGACTGCCGAGGTTATCCATGACGACCACATCGCCCGGTCTCAACTCCCGCACGAGATGGCGCTCGACCCAGCCGCGAAACAGTTCGCCGTTGATCGCCCCGTTTACCACCTGAGGGGCGACCGCCCCGCCGACTCGCAGCCCGCACAAAAACGTCGCCGTCTACCAGTGGCCGTGCGGCACGAACTCGACCAGCCGCCGGTTCCGCGGACTCCGTCCCCGCAGGCGGGCCTGTTCGTCCCGAACCATGTTCCGTCCAGAAATAGCAGCCGTTCGATCGGCAGTCGGACCATGCCGACCTTCCACAGGAACCGCTTCGCGGCCACGTCCAGGCGGTTCTGCTCGGCGGCCCTCACCGACTTTTTTTTTATCTCAGCCCCGGCCGCCGCGGTTCGTTGTGAATGTGGCCAGGCAGCAGTCCACGTCCAGCAGAGCCCGCAACCCGATCAGCGTGCGGTCGGCTTTCTCCTCCACCAGCGCCCGCAGCCGGTTGAGGTGCGGCGTGAGCTTGGCGACCCGCGGCGGCGCGGGCTGGGGGGAGGTTTCGCCGGTCTCCCGGCGTCGCTGCATCAGCCGCCGCACCCACGCCGGGCTGACGCGGTCGCGGCGGCGACGTTCGCGGTCGGATCGCCGGCGTCGCGGTCTGCCAGCACGCGATCCCGCAGGCCTTGGGAATAGGCTCTCATGCGTCGGCTCGGACGGAAACAGGACGCCGCCAAGCGACGACGCCCTCCGCCGCTGCGCGAGAAGCCAGATAAAAATGCTCCAGGGGAGAGATCAGCCGACGCCTCGCCGGCGAACTCCCGCCCGGTTCGGTCGAGCAGCGGCGTCAAACCGCCGACGGCCTCTTGAGAGTCGTTCCAGTGCGGAGAGAGGTCCTTCTGATCCGTGACGACGCAGGCGTCGATCTGTGTGGTTCGAGGACGCCGCCCGCCGGGCCACGACCGGCGAACGCGGCCACGCCGACGTCGCCGCCGAGGCGGAGGCGGAGGCGGAGGCGGAGGCGAACGAGGACCTCTTCGCCGCGGCGTTTCATCTGCGGCGGCTACCGGAGAGAAAGGACCTCGACGATCGGGCTGCGGTCGAGGCCAGGCTGGCAGCCGCGGAGAGGGTCCTCGCGGAGGATGCGGACCCGGTGGAAGTTTTCTCGGAATGGGCGGCCCCTCGGTGAACACCTGACCTCGTCGATACAGCCGCGAACGCTCCTGAATGGGCGGGCGGCGTCGCGCATAGGAATGTTTCGGTGCGGACGAAGCGGGCGGGGTCGTCCTGGCGTCGCCCGACGATCACCATGCGGCCGTTATGCAGCATGAAGCCTCCCTCACCGCCGTCGTCATCTTCGGGCTGTTCGTGGCCGGGACGTTGATTTTGTCTTGGTGGCTGGGCAAACGCACCAAGGGCGCCAGCGGCTACTTCGCCGCCCACGGGCAGATCCCCTGGTTCGTCAACGGCGTCGCGTTCGCGGGAGATTATCTCTCCGCGGCGAGCTTCCTGGGCATCTGCGGGATGATCGCCTTCTACGGTTATGACGGCTTCCTTTACAGCATCGGCTTTCTGGCCGGCTGGGTGGTGGCGCTGTTCGTGATCGCCGAGCCGATGAAGCGGCTCGGCAAGTTCACCTTCGCGGACGCGCTCGACGCCAAGTTCAATTCCAAGGGCATCAAGATCGCCGCGGGGCTCTCCACGCTGGCCGTCAGCGTGTTCTATCTGATCCCGCAGATGGTCGGCGCCGGGGCGCTGGTCACCCCGCTGTTGGGCCTGCCGCACTGGGCCGGCGTGGCGCTGGTCGGCGGGGTGGTGATCGCGATCGTGACGACCGCGGGCATGGTCTCCACGACCTGGGTGCAGTTTATTAAAGGCGGGTTGCTGGTGGTATTCAGCACGATTTTAGTGGGCTGCGTGCTGTGGCGTGGGTTTGAGCCGGTCACGCTTGAAGGGGTCCCGTCAGTTGGAGAACCCGCACCGACGTTGAGCGAAAGTTTCCGCAAGTCTCTCCCGCCCGGTTGGGAGGCGGTCGGGCCAGAGGACGGCTGGTCTGGCGATGCAAGCCGATCGACTGAGAAAGATCGAACTTATTATGTCGCCAGAAACGTCGAAGACGGACAGGCCAAGGCGTATTGGCAGTCGAGCCAATTTTCTGACGCTTACGACCCGGCCCGCGGGGGGGCCTTCGTGGAGGTCAATTCGCTAACGACCTATGCCGACGGCACGACATCGATGGGCGGGCAACCCGCCTCTGACTTAAACAAAACCGAGGCTCCTCCGCTCATCCTGGGTCGCGTCGCGGGCGGCACTGTCTTCTTAGGCTCGACAGACGGAGAGGCGGTCACGGAGGGAGCTTTGGGGCCGCTCGAATTCCTGCGAGAGTTCAACGATGCTGAAATTATTTCTCCGACCGCGACGAAGATCCTCGATTGGGGCAACGGTAACCGCACGATCATTGCGCAGCGTTATGTGGTGGACGGAAAAGACCTCCTCACCCCCGGCAATCATCCCAAGTTCGCCGATATTAAATCCGACGAACTGCTCGGCAAGATCAACTTTCTGTCTTTGATGCTCGCCCTGTTCTGCGGGACGGCCAGCCTGCCGCATATCCTGATTCGGTATTACACCGTCAAGGACGCCGCGGCGGCCCGGAAATCGACGATCGTGGGCATCATCGTCATCGGGTTCTTCTACGTGCTGACGCTGTTTATCGGACTGGGCGCCATGACCAGCGGCGCCCTCGACCCCACCGACAGCAACATGGCCGCCCCGCTGTTGGCCCGCGCCTTCGGCGAGTGGCTGTTCGCCTGCATCTCCGCCGTCGCCTTCACCACGGTGCTGGGGACCGTCAGCGGCTTGATTCTCGCCAGCGCCGGCGCCGTGTCGCACGACCTGATGACGCACGGCCTGGGGATCGAGCTGGACGAGAATCAGCAGGTCCGGGTGGCGAAGATCGCCAGCGTCGGCGTGGGGCTGATCGCGATCGGGTTGGGGATCGCGTTCCAAGGCATGAACGTTAGTTATCTGGTGGGCTGGGCGTTCAGCGTGGCGGCCAGCGCCAACCTGCCGGCGCTGGTCTGCATCCTGTTCTGGAAGGGCACGACCGCCCGCGGCGTGATCGCCGGCGTGACGGTCGGCATGCTCTCCTCGCTGGCCTGGATCCTGCTCTCCAGCGACACCTTCGAGAAGGTCTACGGCCTGGACCCGAGCAGAGCCCTCACCCCCTTCACGCAGCCGGGCCTGGTGACGATCCCGCTCGGCTTCCTGACGCTGATCGTCGTCAGTTTGCTGACCCGGCGGCGGGCGGCTTTCGCCGTTCCCGAGTGAGCGACATGGCTATTTCGCGTCGTCCGCGGTCCCGAGGGTGCGGACGGGGGCGACCTGGGCGGACGCCGGGGCGGAGCCGGGAGAAATCGTGATGCCGGAGCCGAAGACGTTCTTTAATTGAGCCTTCACCTGATCGCGGGCCTGCGGGCTGCCCTGCCACAGCGTGCTGGCGGCGGTCGCTTGCCGGGCGTTTTGCTCCAGCGCCTCGACGAGGGCCCCCACGTCGGCCATCAGGCTGTCGCTGGCGGAGACGACCAGCGTGTTGGACTCCGCGTGCACGCCCACGCTCAACAGCCCCTTGAACCGGATCGGCGCCTCCTCCTGCTCGTCCCCCTCGTCGTTCCGCGAGCCGAACGCGTAGGTATAGGCGGGAGCGGCGGGCTGCTTCTGTTCGTCGCCCTTTCCCTTTTGGAGGGCCGGGTCGTTCGTGCTGAGGAGGTCTCGGTAGACGTCCTTGATGGTCGCCGCGACGTTCTCCGCTTGGGCGCTCTTCAGCGAGAACAGCTGCGTGATCCGCAGCGATCCGCCCCTTTGATCGGGGGATTGGTCCCAGATTTCCAACAGATCCCCGATTTGTCGCAGTTGAGCGGGGGTCGCGTTCTGCACGAGAATCGTGCGGGTGTCGGAGTCGCCGATAAACCGTAGCGGCTTCCGGTCCGACAGCCGACCGGGGGCGTCGCTTTTGACGTTAATCGGGGCGCCCCACCAATCGAGCGTTTCCTCCGCGTCGCCTTCGGCGTCGAAGAAGTCTTCCAACTGGATGACGAGCCAGGCCGCGCTCTGCACGTGCTGCAACTGAAACACGTGGAACTCCCGTTGCGGCGGGGTGAGGTCGAGGGCGAGATCTTCCAACGCGTCCAGTGCGTCCAAGTCGTCGCTTTCGAGGACCAGACGTCCGTCCGGCGTCCTGCGGACCGTCACCGGCGGCGGCGTCGCCTGACGGAGCGTCGCCGGCCGGACCCGCACGACGTCGGCGGAGGTCACGTTCGCCTCCTCCGACGGCGGTTCGACCGCGTCGGGGGCCGACGGGGCGTTCTCAGGCGGGGCGTTCTCGGGCGGACCGGCGGGCGGGGCGGCTCGGGGGAGTTCGAGGGGGTTGTCGCGGACGTGCGGCCATGCGGTGTCGAGCCGCTCGAGAATCTCCGCGGCCTGCGCTTCGGTGACGTCCAGCACCCGCGTCGACCGGCGGTCCGAACCAGCCGCCGGCGCCTCGCCGAGCTTCACCAGTAGGGCGTTCACCTCGCCCAGTTCCACCGGGTTCGCCCACAGCAACAGGCGATTGTTCCGCACGTCCGCATCCACGCGAAACTTCCCTTCGGGTCCGTCCTCCTCCTTCTCCGCAGATGAGCCGAACCCGTATCCGAAGTAGCCGAACCGGGAACTGCGGTCGTCGTCGGGGCTTTCTTCCTCCTCGACGCCCATCATGAATCGCACGGTGCCGGCGACGTAGTCGGCCGGCAGGCGGCGGAGGGGCAGCACCTCGAAGCTGCGATCGGTGCCGTCCAAGCTTTCGACAAGCTTGGAGATCACCAGATGGTCGGCGAGCGACCCGTTCACGATCAACGCATTCGCCTTCTCGTCCACCTCCACGCGGGTGAGCGGACTGAGCTCGCCGCTGTTCGACAACAACCGCACCATGAGTTCCGGATCGAGCCGGGCCAGCCGATAAATGCGGACCGGATCCTCCCGCATCACCATGCGGGCCAACAAGCCGTCGGCCGGATCCCGGGGCACGTCGAGGGCTTGCACGCTGCTTTCGATGACCGCCATCTGCTCCGGCGGGGCTTGGGCGAGAATGGCGTTCTCGCGATCGTTGACGATCAACCGCACCTCGCCCGGCCCGCGACCCGCCCCCGCAGCGCCGCCGGCCCCGCCGTTCGGCGGTCGCTGCATCGCCATCTGCGCCTGCTGCATCCGCATCTGCATCTCCATTTGGGCCACCTGCGGATTGGCGGGCAACGAATCGTCCTCCGGGGCGATGCCGAGAAACTCCTCCAGCAGTTCCTTGGCCCGATCGGCGCGAACGTGCTCAAAATGAAACTGGCGGACGAGCCGCTCTTTGCCCCGGCCCTGCTGCTCCTCACGCAGAATGGCGGCGAGTTGCTGCAAATTTCCGGCCGCGTCCATCGCCAGCAACCGATTGCTGCCCGGGAGCGCCGCGAGCGTACCCCGCGGCGAGAGCAGCACTTTCAATTCCTCGGCGGCCCGATCGGCGGGGAGCCAATCAAGAGCGAACACGCACTTTACGAATCGATTCGGCGGCAGCGACGCCAGTTCCTCCGAACTGACCGCCGGCACGGCGCCGGGGTCGAGCTTCTTCAGGTTCGCCACGGTCAATACTTCCCCGTCGACCAGCAGGGTGAAGCCGCGGGCGAGCAGGTGGCGGTTGATCAGGTCGCGGGACTCCTCGGCGGTATAGGCCCGTTGCGTACGGAGATTGAGCGTGTCCCCCGGCAGTTCCTGCCAGTCCAGCGAGAGGCCGGAGGCGTCCGCCAGAGCGGTCACGACCGCCGGCCAGGGCGCGCCGCGAAAGTTGAAGGTGTAGAGGCCGTCCGCGTTCGCATCGAACAGATCCGCCCCGCCCTCGACGATCGCCGCGGCGCCCTCCGGCGCGGCGGGGCGTTTCACGACGGAGGGAGCCGCCGGCGTTCCCTCAGCGGCGGATTTTTCGTCGTCGGCGGGCTCTTCCTTAGCGCCGGAGTCGTCCGTCGAAGCCGTCGCGTCTTTCTGGGGCTTGGCGGGATCCTTGGGGGCAGCGGCGGGTTTCTCGGCCGACGGTTCGGCGACGGACTCGGCCGGCTCCTCTTGGGCTTCGCTGGCTTCGCTGGCTTCGCTCGTTTCGGCGGGCGCCTCGTCCTGAACCGCGAACGCCGGCAGCGGACCGGGCAGGAACGTCGCCCACGCCGCGAGCGACAGAAACGCGGGGGCGAGGGCGAGACGCATGGAGCGCTTCCGAGACGGTCAGACATGGAACGGCGGAGCACAGTATCGCGCCGCGGCGACCCCGACGCCAAGAGGCGGCGGCATCCATGAGGGAACAACGCCGCCGACCGCTCCGCCTGCCCTCGGCTTCGCCGAGCCTGTGATCGGGTTCGGTTTTCACGAGACTTTGACCGAGGCGAGACGCTGGATTTGCCGGCGCGACGCACGGCGGTCATCTTGCCCCGATCACTTGGAGCCAATAGACAGCGGGTTCGATTCGCGTCGTCGTCGGGGCGGCGGATCCCCCAGCGACGGCTCGACGCAATGCGGACATCGAGAGCGAGCGGGTAAACTGTCGGCGGTCCCTCCCGCGCCCGCCGTTCGTGTCCCCCAGGAGTCGCCGCATTCATGTCGGCTGAATTTCAGGTCGCCGTCGGTTCGGACGAGTTGGAGCGTTTGGAGTCTGCCGAAGCCGCCGCCGGCTGCGGGAGGGCGGTCGCGGAGTTCATGGAGCTTTGCGGGCGAACGCCGGACCCGGCCGCAGCCCGGCGGGCCACGACGGAGGCCATGCGTGCGGCGCCCGGCCCCCTGAGGGAATATTGGTGGCGTTGGGTCAAGGAGTCCGCCGCATCGCTGGGCCTGCCGGTGCGAGTCGTGGACGCCTCTCCGACCGAGATCGCCGCGCTGGTCCGCGACGGAGCCGCCGCGGTCACGTTTCTGCCTCACGAAAACGAGGGTTTACCTCACGAAGACGCGGGCGACGGCGGGGCGTGGTGGGCGACCGGCGCCGCCGGGAAGCGAACGCTGCGGCTCGACTCGGAGGAGACGCGGAAGGAGACGACGCCACGTCTGGTCGCCGCGGCCAGGCCGGTTGCGGCGGCGAACGGCGGAACGACGCGGTGGATCGTCGCCGGTCGGGCCGCGGCGGACCTGACCCAGCAACTCGATCATGGAGGACATCTCTCGCCCTACGCGACGTTGGCCGCGTTGTTCCGGCCCGAGTGGGGGGACATGCGGGCGATCGCGGTGTTCGCCCTGTTCGTGGCGTTGCTGAACCTCGCCACGCCGATCGCCGTCGAGACGCTCGTCGGCACCGTGGCGTTCGGGCGGCTGCTCCAACCGGTGGTCGTGCTGGCGGCGACGCTGTTCGGCTTCCTCGCCTTCCAGGCGGCGCTCAGGCTGTTGCAGGTGTGGGTCGCCGAGCTGATCCAGCGGCGGACGTTCGTGCGCGTCGCGGGGGATCTCGCCCGGCGGTTGCCGCGGGTGACGGCGGAGGGCATGGCGGGCCACAGCCCCCCGGAACTGGTCAACCGGTTCTTCGACGTGGTCACGGTTCAGAAGGTCGCCGCCGGCCTGCTGCTGGAAGGGCTGAATCTCGTGTTGGGCGCCGTGATCGGACTGGGGATTCTCGCGTTCTATCACCCGTATCTGCTGGGCTTCGACCTGATCCTGCTGGCGGCGATGACGGGCGTGACCTATCTGCTGGGCCGCGGGGCGGTGTCGACGGCGATCTACGAATCGAAGCAGAAGTACCGGACGGCGGCGTGGTTGGAGGAACTCGCCGCCAACCCGACGGCGTTTCGGCACGGCGGCGGGGCGGCGTTCGCCGTCGACCGGGCCGACGGCCTCACCGCGGACTATCTCGCCGCCCGCCGCAAGCACTTCCGGGTGCTGGTCCGGCAGGTGGCGTTCGCCTTGGGACTGCAGGCCGTCGCGGCCACGGCGCTGCTGAGCCTGGGCGGCTGGCTGGTGATCAATCAGAAGCTCACGCTGGGGCAACTGGTGGCGGCGGAACTGATCGTCACGCTCGTCCTCAGTTCGTTCTCGAAACTCGGGAAGCACCTGGAGGCCTGGTACGACCTCGTCGCCGCCGGGGACAAACTGGGCGTGCTGTTCGCCCTGCCGACGGAACGCACCGACGGCGCGCTCTCCGCCGCCGTCTCGCCGCTGAACTCGCCCTATGCCGCGCTCCGGCAGCCCGGTGGGAACGGGGCCTCGCTCGTGCTGGAGAACGTCCGCGTCCGCGGCGGAGCCCGATTCACCCTCGGCTTGGCGCCCGGGGAATGCGTCGGCGTGCTGGCGCCTCCGGGCGGCGGCAAAACCGCATTGGCGGAGGTTCTGTTCGGGCGCCGCGATCCGGACGGCGGGCGGATCGAACTGGACGGTCTGCCGCCCCGCGATTTCCGCCCGGACGCGCTACGTCGGCAGGTGGCGTTGGCCGGCCCCTCGGCCGGCGGCGGGGCGGAGATCCTCGCCGGCACCGTGGCGGAAAACGTGCACCTCGAACGGCCCGGCGTGACCGCCGCGGACGTCCGCGCCGCGTTAAAGCAGGTCGGATTGGCGGATCGGGTCGACGCCCTGCCAAACGGGGCGGAGACGGTCCTCGGGTTCGGCGGCGCCCCGCTGGGCGAGATCCACGCCCGCCGGCTGGTGTTGGCCCGGGCGCTGGCGGGCGGCCCGCGCCTGCTGATCATCGACTCGTTGCTGGACGGTTGCGCCGCCGACACCGCCGCGGGACTGCTCGCCGCCGCCGCCGGACCGGTGGATCTTCCCCACAGTCGGCGATCGCACACGACGTTGGTCCTCACCCGACGGGCCGAAATCGCCGCCGCCTGCGACCGGGCGGTGAGCCCGGACGGCACGCCGATCGCAACTTCCAACGCCTAGGCTGCGCTCGCGTACGGTTCCGCAGCCATCCGGATCGAACCGCCCCCTTCGACGATGCCCGACGCACGCAATCAATCGGCCCTGCTGCTCTCCGACCGCGTCGGTCGAGACCGCGCGCTGCCCGGACTCCGTCTGGTCCGATCCAGTCGCCGGGTCCGGCTGTTCGGCCACGCCCTGCTGGTCGGTCTGGCGTTCGTCGTCGTGGCGATGCTGCTGGGGCCGTGGATTCAGACCGTCGCCGGCAGCGGATCGGTCGTCGCGTACGATCCGCAGGGCCGCCAGCAGGTCGTGCAGGCCCGGATCGAAGGCGTGATCACCCGGTGGGCGGACGGCATCCGCGAGAACGCCCGGGTCGAGAAAGGCGACTTCATCGTCGAATTGGCGGACGTCGACCCGGACCTGCTCAGCCGGCTCGACCGGCAGCGCCAGCAGGCCGCCGATCAGGTGACGCTCGCCGAGTCCGCCCGCACCGCCGCGGAGCGGGGCGTCGCCGCGTCCGAGAGCGTCGTCGAGAGCAATCGCAGCCAATTGGCGTTTCTGCAGGAGGCGTTGGCGGACACCCTCGACGCTCTCGATCGGGAGATCGAGGGCGCCCAGCAGAAGGTGAAAGCCGAAGAGCAGGCGCTCGCCAAGGCGCAAGCGACGCTCGTCCAGGCCAAAGCGGACCACGATCGCCAACTCGCCCTCTTCAAGGACGGCTTCGCGGCGCAGGCCAAGTTTCAGGAGGCCGAACAGAAATACCTCGGAGCCACCGCGGACGTGGCGAAGCACGAGGCGTACCTCGAAGACGCGAAGCTCGCCGTGCAGGCCAAGCAGAGCCTCCGCCCGGCCAAGGAGCGGGAACTCCAGGCGAAGATGGACGAGGTGCGGGCCAAGATCCGCAAGAGCGAGTCCGACGTCGCCAAGGCCGAGAGCGACCTGCAAAAGGCCGGCGCCGAGGTCGCCAAGGCGAACAGCTACTTGCTGGACGCGGAATCGAAGCTCGCCAAACAGCAACGGCAGGAGGTGTTCGCGCCGCGTTCGGGGATCGTGACCCAACTGATCGCCGACGGCGGCAGCGGACTGGTCAAGAAGGGCGATCCGCTGTTCGTGCTGGTCCCCGACGATGCGGACCGCGCCGTGCAGATCTGGCTGGACGGCAACGACGCCCCGCTGGTCACCGTGGGCCGCAAGGTGCGCTTGCAGTTCGAGGGTTGGCCGGCCGTGCAGTTCGCCGGCTGGCCGAGCGTCGCCGTCGGCACCTTCGGCGGACAGATCGCCAGCGTGGACGCGATCGACGACGGCATGGGGCGTTACCGCGTGCTCGTCACCCCCGACCCGGACGACGACCCGTGGCCGGAAGACCGGTACCTGCGGCAAGGCGTGCGGGCGAACGGCTGGGTGCTGCTGAACGAGGTCGCGCTGGGCTACGAGATGTGGCGCCGCATGAACGGCTTCCCCCCCGTCCTGACGGATCCCCCCGGCGCGAAGAACGCGAAATCCGGTCCCAAACCTGTGGAGATGGGTAAGACAAAGTGACGGGGCGGGCCAGGGAAGCGGGGCGATCGACGGGCGTTGCGACATACGGCGTCGAACCGCGTGGCGACGGACGGCGGCCGGCGTCGAACCGAGCGGGGTGAGTCCTTCCCGTCCAGCCGCCCGCCGATTGCGCCGCGCAGTCGCCGTGGCGTTGCTGGGGGGCGTCAGCCTCGGCGCCTTTGGGTGCGGGGGCGGACGCTGGCTCACCACGCACACGTTCGGAACGTCCGCCGCTCCGCCGCCCGCGAGCCTGACGCACGCACCGCATCTGGCTTCGTCCAAAGAGTCCGAACCGCAGACGGCGGATCGCGTCACGCCGGCTTCGTTCCTCACCCAAGAGCGTGCCGCTGAAGAGGGCGGCGCCGATCTCCCGCGAGCTTCGCCCGGTTCGGCTCCCGGAGAGACCGATCCAGAACTGACGCCCCCGGGATTCGGCAGCCGATCCGACGCGGGGAACGACGCCGTCGATCCGAACCCGAACCCGTCGGAGCACGAGCGTTCCGCCCCCGAGTCGGGACCGGAACTGCGGCTCGAAGACGTGACGGCCTCGGTTCTCGCCACCTATCCGTTGTTGGCGGACGCGGCCCTCGGCCGTCCGCTGGCGGACGGGCAGGTCTTGGAGGCGGAAGGGGCGTTCGACACCAAGCTGAAGGGTTCGCAGGAACTCGCCCCCCTGGGCTTCTACGAGAACTACCGGCACAGCGCCGGCGTGGAGCAACCGCTGGTCGGCGGGGCGGACCTGTTCGCCGGCTACCGGATCGGCCGCGGCGAGTTCGAGCCGTGGTATCAGGAGCGGCAGACGAACGACGGCGGCGAGTTCAAAGCCGGCTTCACCGTGCCGTTGCTGCAAGACCGCCGCATCGACGCCCGACGCGCCGCCCTGCGGGTCGCCGCATTGGAGCGGGCCGCCGCCGACCCCGCCGTGGCCACCGCCCAGCTCGATGCGGTCCGCAACGCCTCGACGGCGTACTGGGAGTGGGTGCTCGCCGGCCGGCTTCTCACCGTCGCGGAGCGGCTGCTGGATCTGTCCCTGAACCGCACCGAAGGGCTGGAAGCACAGGTCGAACGGGGCGAAAAGGCCGAGATCGCCCTCCAGGACAACGATCGTCTGATCGCCGCCCGCCGCAGCAAGGTAATCGACGCCGAACGCAAGTTCCGCCAGTCCGCCGCCAAGCTGTCGCTGTATCTCCGCGACCCGTCCGGCATGCCGCTGGTCCCGGGCGACGACCTGTTGCCCGCTCGGTTTCCCAGCCCCGGCGGCGCGTTGCCGCCGACGGCCGCGCTCGTCGCCGAGGCGCTGTCTCGTCGGCCGGAACTGGCGACGTTGCGGCTCTCGCGGGAACAGGCGCTCGTCGCGCTCTCCGAGGCCCGGAACGGCCTGCTGCCGGAACTGGACGCCGGGCTGGCGGTCAGCCAGGACGTCGGCGGCCTGAGCAGCAAGAAGGGGGACAAACAGCCGTTTGAGTTGGACACCGCGCTGATCCTCAGCGTCCCGCTCCAACGTCGGAAGGCCCGCGGCAAGGCGGCGCAATCGGAGGCGAAGCTCGCCCGGCTATCCGTCAAACAACGCTTCGCGGCGGACAAGGCGGCCGTCGAGGTGCAGTTGGCGGTGGCGGCGTTGGAGGCCGCCCGGCGACAGATCGAACAAGCCGAAATCAGCGTGGAGCTGGCCCAACGCCTGCAGGCCGCGGAGGTGCGGGCCTTCGACTTGGGCGAAAGCGACCTGCTGATCCTGAACCTCCGCGAGGCCGCGTCCGCTTCCGCCTCCGAAACGCTGGCGACCGCTCGCTTCGCCTACTGGCTCGCCGTCGCCGACCTCGCCGCCGCGACCGCCGCCTCCCCCGCGGCCTGCAGGCGTTGGGCCAGCTC
>NZ_WTPX01000067.1 GCF_013036045.1 Alienimonas chondri | reverse complement strand
CCACAAGCCCCAGCACCGCCCGCCACCCCCGCGACCGCAATTCCGGCAGCAGTGCATCCAGCCACGCCGCCAAGCCGCCGAGCGGGTAGGCGGAGTTCGTCACGAAGAGGACCGAGCGGGCCCGCAGGGAGCCGGCGTCGATCAAATCAGCTTTGACTTAAGCGGGGCCCCGTTGGGCCGGCGGGCGACGCCCGCAGCAGCGGCCCCCGACTCCAGCCGCTCCAATTCCTGCTGGACCCACGCACGCCGGTCGGCCGGACCGCCGCGAAATAGCGGCCACTCTTCCCCCCCCGGCGGGACCGCTGCGCGGAGCGTGGTTCGGCGGGCCCGCCGAATGATATCGGTTACCGCCCGCGGGACGCCTAGCCGGTCCAGCCGGCCGGACAGCGCGGGCCGGTCAGCGAACGTCCGCCGCAGCGTTTCTGCCGAGACCGCCCGCGATGGGGCTTCGGCGAGTGTTCCGAGAGCCTGCTCCCAAGCCGACAGGCACCGCTCCCATGAATAGTGCTCGTCCGCATGCCGGGTTCCCGCCGCCGACAACCGGGCCAACAGTGCCCGATCGGCCGCCAGTGCCGCGACCCGGTCGGCCGCAGCGGCTGTATCGCCGACCGGAAACGACAGCCCGTGCGTCCCTTCTACTACCAGCCCCTCCGACTGGAACCCGACGTACCGACTCGTGACCGGTACCACTCCGTTCCGCATTGCCTCGGCCAGCACAATCCCAAATGCCTCCGATGCCGAGAATAGCAATAGTACATCCGCCCGCGGGTAAATTTCCTCGTAGACCTTCCGAACTGGCAGAGCCCCAAGCATCTCCGCTCGTTCTGCGAATGGGGCCATCCCAGCGGCCACCGCGTCCCGGGCCGGCCCATCACCGACCACCGTGAGACGGTAATCTATCCCCCGATCGCCGAGCGTCCGACACAGCCGCGGGAGGTCAGAGACTCGCTTATCTCCCTCCGACATCCGCCCCACGTACACCAGTCGTAGCGGCCCACCGGGCGGCCCGGTAACTCGCGGGACGGTCGGACCGTCCGCACCGTTCGGGATATGCCGGACCCGCGTCGGGTCAAATCCGGCCGGGCCAACCAAGAACCGGCGGGTGAGGTTTCCGGGGCAGACAACCGCGTCCACTACGTCCCGCAGCCCTGCGAGGTCCGCCAGCATCGGCGGCAAGTTTCCTTGAGCGTGGCCGACCAACCGTACGTTCTGATTCTTCGCTTTATAGCGGGCGATCCCTTCATTGGCGTCCAGCACACCCATCGGGATCGCGATGGCCGGGTTTACCCGCCGCACACACCGCACAATGGCCCGAACTCGCCCCTCGCGATCCATTCCGCGACCGTCGACTTCTACCGTTGCCAAATTCGGATGATGACTCCGGTAACGGTTTGGATCGTTGTTCGCTGCTCCACGGACGAGAGCTACGATCGGCCGCCAACCCCTTCCAGCGAGGTACTGGCAAGATCGATCTAGCCACGTCTCCACGCCCCCGTGGGTGGAGCCGGTGTGCATGAAGAACAGGACGGTACGACTCATGTCACCCCCGTCGTCGTTGGCAACAATGCACAGTCTACGTTGAAGCTGTTCCGGGCCGTATCCTGTGTCGCAATGGCAGTCGGTAGAAGAAAAGACTGGACGTCGGCCCCAAATTGGTCCCGCGACAGGACTGTAGAACCGATCCGAGCGGTGCCTGCGGCCAGTTCGGCCAGTAACCCCGGCTCTTCCGCGAACCGCCGCAGTGCGGCGGCTACCACGGCTGGGGATGTCGATTCGCACACCATCCCAAACCGCTGCTCCCGGCAGAAACGGGGCAACGACGCATATGGCGGAGCGTGAACGAATACCGGCCGGCCGGTCGCCGCATACGCGCTCAGTTTGGTCGGGAACGACAGGCGGGCCAGCGGCTCCTGCACCCCGTCGAATGGCTGAGGGAGGTATAGCAAGTCGCAGCCCGATAACAATTCGTGCACTTCCGCAGTCGACCGCCATCCAAGAAACCGGGATTGCCCAGGACCGCCGGCTCGGAACACCGCCCGACTGCCAGCGGTCACCAGTGCCGCCGACCGGCCGCCGACCTCCCAGCCTAACTCATCTAAACTATTCTGTAGCGCAATCCATGCATCGGTCGCGTACAGCGCCCCGGCGAATCCGATCCGGAACTCATCTGGATCGGCGGGAGTCGATCGAGCTTCAACCTCCCCCCGAACACCATGCCGGATCACAATGATCGGGGCTGCCGTGTACGAGCGATAGGCTTCTGCCATCGCCTCCCCAATAGTTGCCACTCGGTCCGCCCGGACCAGTAGAGCGTGGAACCGCCGGAGCGTCCGTCGTTGGGTCAGCCGGTCGAGCCGCCGCTGTCGCATTAAATGGACCGGATCGTCCCAGACTTGAACTAGTAACTCTCCTTCCACGCCTGACAGGGCTGCAGCAGCAACATCGATCACCGCGGTGGTACTAGCAATGACCCATACCCGGTCCGGCTGAAGGTCACGCAGGTGGGATCGGACCTCGTTCGCGGCTTGGGCGACTGCCGGTTCGTATCGGGTCAGGCGATCCGCTGCCGCGACGACTGTGCCCCACCGCCCCGGCGACGGCCGGAGGGCCTGCTCCGCCGGAACCCGAACATCCTTGATTGCGAACTCACTCACACCGCCCGGTGGAGGCCCAGTTCTCAGATATAATACCGATATGTCCGCTCCGGCTATCGCCAACATGTCTGCCACGAGAATTTGGCCGACATTGGCCCCGCCCGGCGGGCTGGCAGTTATCAGCAGGGTGCCCCCGCTCACGCCTGAACCTCCGCTTTGCCGTTCAAGGCGTCCCGGGCCGCGGCCACTTGGTCCTCGACGATCGCCGACAAAGTCCACGTCAGGTCCCATTCCGGGTAGTGAGACCGGAACTTAGTCAGATCCGTGATGTAGCAGATGTGGTCGCCGCGCCGGGGCTCATCTCGATACCCCGGTTCCAGGCGACGGCCGGATAATTCGGCGATCAACTCAATGCATTCCAGCACGCTGGCCGCATTTTCTCGCCCGCCGCCTAAGTTGTACACTTCCCCGGGCCGCGGGTTTTGGTAGACGGCTTCGGCCGCACGGGCCACGTCCTCGGCATGGATCTGGTCGCGGACTTGCTTCCCCCCGTACCCGAAGATCGTGTACGGCTGGCCGGCCACCGCGGTTTTGACGAGGTAATTGAGAAACCCGTGCTGCTGCGCCCCAGCATGCCGCGATCCGGTCAGGCAACCCCCACGGAACGTGCAGGTCTTCATTCCGAAGTACCGGCCGTACTCCTGCACCATTACGTCGGCCGCAACTTTACTAGCCCCAAACAGGCTATGCATACACCCGTCGATCGACATGGACTCGTCGATCCCACCGCGATCGTCCTCGCGTGCGTAGTCCCACCGGGTCTCCGATTCATTCAGCGGCAAGCGGTTCGGGGCATCCCCATAGACCTTATTTGTGGAGAGAAACACGAACACAGCCTCCGGAACGTGGCGGCGGGTCGCCTCCAGAAGATTCAGGGTGCCGCCGGCGTTGACGTCAAAATCATCGAACGGCCGGTCGGCGGCGAGATCGTGGCTCGGTTGGGCAGCCGCATGCACGATTAGATCCGGCTGGACTTCCTGCACGAGCTGATCGACGCCCGACCGTTTCCTAACATCTAAGTTGTGGTGAACGAACCGCGGGCATTCTGCCCGTAACAGCGCGAGGTTAGAGGCGGTATCTCCGCTGGGACCGAAGAAGTCGGCCCGCATATTATTATCTACCCCATGCATCACCGCCCCGAGCCGATCGAAGTGAGACACCATCGCTGAACCTATCAGCCCGCTAGAGCCAGTGACTAGAACAGTCCGTGGAGGCGTCATCTATCAGATCCTTCGTCAGAGATTGCGCGGGAAGGACTGGCGGCGGCGGGATCGAGGTTCTCGAACATCGCGTCGAACTGAAGTATGCGTCCATCGCGGGGACTTAGCCAGCGGTCCACGTTTCCGCGGTATGCGAACCCATAGCTTTTCATCAGGTCATAAAGTTCCTCGAACGTCGCCTCCCCGCGGTACAGTGGGTAGGCACTGACCTCGGCCACGACGACCGCCGCCGACCGCACCGTCCGCGGCCCGCCTATAAGCACGCGCGCCTCGTATCCCTGCACATCGATTTTGATGACGAGCGGCCTGGAGATCTGCAACTCAGTGGCGACGTCATCCAGCCGCCGAACTGACACCCGTTCCGCGACAGAATTCGCAGTGTCCGGCAGTTCCGCGACGTGCAACGGCTCCATTTCCAAGAGTGAGGAGCTCGGCGTGAACTCATTCCGGTTCATCTCTACCTCCCCCGCCACCTCTCCCAAAGCCGCCCGGACCAAATGGAACGGTTCTAAACAGTCCCGTTTCGCCTCCAACACTGCGGCGCAGCCGGAGAGCGGTTCGAACGAAATGATGCAGGCGTCCGGGACAAGCGGGCGTACCAACTCAGCAAACTGCCCCTCGTTGGCGCCGATATCGAGAATCGTTCCCGGTGAGAGCGTCCTTAGGAATGACCAGTTCTTCGCCCGCCGTCGCCGCTCTCGCTCCGCACGCCAATAAGATTCGGCCCGGGTTCGGCGGATCTCTACTCCGCACATCCGCATCGCTTCACGGAGGAACCCGCCGGCAGAGCGGAGAACGTTCAACGGATCCTCCGCCGTATTCTAGAAAGCTTCAGGGCGTAACGTTCTATCGCTTGCGACAGGTCAGCGAGGTCAACGGAGTTGCCGTTGAAGCATTCGCCACGATGCACACGCAGAACTGGGCTTGCCAAGGCCGACGCGGAGGAGGAAGTTAACATCTCATTTCTCCAACACCACGAACAGATGGTCTCGAAGACCGGGGGCGTAAGGTCCGTGGGTTCGATGTGTGAGGTAGATCAGGCCAGGAACCCGTTGAATGAAGCCCGCGATTTTGCAGGTAAGACGTGACTGTCGCCGAAGGCCATAGTGCAGTGTCTCGGCAACTTGCCGCCCCCTCTCTGCCGTCCCGACCCGCCGATGGGCATGTCGCGTGACGCGGACCAGCCGACAGCCCAGCCGGTCGGCAGCTCCGCGGAAGTACCCTGGCGTACCGAACACGATGTGCTGCGGCGTGTTTAGATACCAGTGATCTCCCTCGAGCAGTCGCCAACTCCAGTGAGCCGCGTTCCCGGTCGAGACCAACAACTGCCCCCCCGGCCGGAGGTACGCCAATGCATGCCGGAGCGCGGCGTCGGGTTCCGGCACGTGCTCAAACACGTCCAACATCGTGGCTACATCGTAGATACCCCGGTTTTCTGCCGAGGGTTCCCGCAGCAAGTCCGCGACGACAGTTATCCCTTGCTCCTCAAGACGGCCGCGGGCCGCTTCACCCGGCTCAATTGCGGAACGGCACCACCCCTCCGGCAGGGTGGCCAGGAATGCCCCGTCGAAAGCACCGATGTCCAAGATCCGCGGCTTCGACTCGACTGACCCCTCACGCGCCAGCTCCTCAATCTCAGCACGGGCGATTTCCCAAGAATGAATCGACTCTGTCTGGTAATTCCACCGCCCGGCCGGAAGCGCCCGATACACGCTGGAGAGTTCCGCTGTGGAAGCCGACGGCCAACGGAAATGAAGCTCGCAACGGCGGCACCGTAACAGACATGATTTCTCCTGCGACAAAAACAATGGGGCTTCAGCCATTGAAGTCGCGGAGCTGTCGCTGAGTCGCCGGCACGCTGAGACGACCGAACACCTGACCGACTTGCACGCAGGGCAGGAAACTTCGCCCCCCGCCTCACTCAATGGATCCGATGCGCGAAGCGGCGGAATCCGCGGGGCTGCAATCGATTGCGTGGAGGAAAGCATGTTGAAGTGGAGCCTGAGCGAGCTAGGCGCAGCGGTTCGGCGCCACGCCCCTTCCGACAAGTACGGGCGACGCATGCCTTATTTTGCCAGTTCGCGTCCCGCCAGCATCGCTCAGCACCAGATTAAGCGCAACACCCCCCCAACCTTGCATCCAGCGGCCAACCCCAACTGGGTAACCGACGACCGCGAATGAAAGAGTGTTGGATATCGAGTCATGCAGCAACGTGGAATGCGAGCGGGCGTCACAAAGCGAAACTGTACAATGATAGTTCCCAGGAGCCAGCCGCAAGGCCGATATCTCGATGCCTGCCGCCCCAGTCGATCCGGGGGCCGGCGGCGAAATAGACGGGCTGAATCCCGATGCGACCGGCTGATCATTCTGGCTAAATATGGTGATCCCGACCGTATATTCTCCAGCCAGGATCGCCGACTCGATCTCCAGCTCTGCCCGAATTGATCCTCCGAAGGGAACTTCTTCCTGCTCCACCCGCGCCTCCAAGAGCCGAAGTTGTCCACTCAACCCGGAGAAAGCTCGCTCCGCTGACCGAACGTTCCCGTCGCCACGCGTGCTGGAATCTCTGTAAAAGCTGAGAACGTCCGAAGTCGGGCCGTCTTGAATGACCGCGCCCCCAGATAGCAGGAGCGCCCTAGACGTCAGCTCCCGCACAGCCGACGCGTTATGACTCACAAACAGCACAGTCCGCCCCTCCCCCGCCACATCCTTCATCTTCCCGAGGCACTTCCTCTGAAACTCCGCGTCTCCAACGCTGAGCACCTCGTCCACGATCAATACCTCCGGCTCCAGGTGAGCTGCCACAGCGAAGCCCAGCCGGACCTTCATTCCGCTGCTGTAGCGCTTGACGGGGGTATCGAGGAACTTCTCTACCCCCGAGAAGTCGACGATCTCGTCCAGTTTCGCCCGCACCTCCCGCTTGCTCATGCCGAGCAGCGTGGCATTCATGTAGACGTTTTCCCGGCCGGTCAGCTCCGGGTGAAAGCCGGTGCCGACCTCCAGCAAGCTACCCACGCGGCCGCGGACCCGCACCTCGCCGACCGTGGGGCTGGTCACGCGGGAGAGAATCTTCAGCAGCGTGCTCTTGCCGGCGCCGTTGCGACCGATCACGCCGACCACCTCGCCGGGCTGCACCTCAAAGCTCAAATCCTTCAGAGCCCAGAAGTCGCCTTTCTTGTCCGCCGGGTCGGTGCCGGGAGCGGCGTCGACGGGGGCTTCCACCGGCGGCAGGCCCCGCAGGCGACGAGTCAAGCGGCTGGCCGCTTCCGACAGGCTGCCGGCGTGCGTCAGACCGAGCTGATAACGCTTCCCAAGGCCGGCGACACGAAGGGCGGCGGCACTCATCAGATTACGTCCGCGAACGTGGATTCCGTTCGTTTGAAGTAAATGAGCCCGCCGGCCAGCAGTGCCAGCGTGGTCACCACGGACAGGCCGACGTAGCCCCACTGCGGCGGGTCGGTTCCCAGCACACTCCACCGCACCCCCTCGATCGCCCCCGCCATCGGATTGAGGTAGTACAACGCCGACCACTTTTCGGGAATGAACGTCGGCGGGTAAATCACCGGACTGAGATACATTCCCGCCTGCACGAAAAACGGCACCGCCTGTCCGACGTCACGGTATTTGACGTTCAAAGCCGTCAGCGACAGCCCCCCGGCCAGCGCGGCCAGAGCCGTCAGCAGCAAGAACGCCGGCAGGGCGACGATCGCCGCGGTGGGAACGATTCGATACCACGCCATCAGCAAGGCCACGAGCACGATCTGAATGCCCAAGTCGACCGCCGCCACGCCGAGGTTCGACAACGGCAAGACCAGCCGCGGAAAATACACCTTCGTCAGCATGTCCGATCCGCCGACGACGCTTTGAACGGTGCCGCCCAGCGCTGCGGCGAAGAACATCCAAGGCACCAACCCCAAGAAGGCAAAGACCGGATAGGCCACGCCGCTGGGCAGATCGTCTTCAAAGCCAGCGGCCTTACCAAAGATGAGCGTGAAGATCAGGACACTGACCACCGGCCGGACGATCGCCCAGCCGACCCCCAGCACGCTCTGCCGATAGCGGACGGCGATGCTGCGGAGCGTCAGCAGGGAGAGCAGATCGCGGAACTGCCAGAGCTCGCGGAAGTCCGGGAACGGCCAGCCACTCGGGGGGCGAATAACGGTCTCCCGGTCGTCGAAGCCGGTTGCGATCAACTCGCCCGGGCGTTCCCCTGCGGACGCGGCCCCGTTCTCTGGGAGCGGGCTGGACGTCTCAGCGGGGGGGGAGAGGGTACTCGACATCGGATGAAGTGGCTCGCCCCGTGCGACTCGGGCATGCTCCGCCCTCCCGGGTGACCAAGTCGGCCTCCCGCGAGGAGACGGCCAATTGGCCGTCGAACGGTGATCGCAGTTCGGCGTCCAGGTTGAGTCAGACGCGTCGCGGAGACTGTAAGGGCAGCGGCGGCGGCGGAAAGGCGCGAGAGGCGAATGCCGGAGAGATTCCGCAAAATCGCTGACCGGACTGATCGACGTACGACATTCGGCAGATTCCGCAAGAGGGAATCCGACGCACTTCGATTCCTCTCCTCCCCTCCCGCGGGGATTGCGAACCAGCGGGCCGCCGTCCTCGGCTTCCTTGAACCTCCCTCTGCGACGATGCGTGACGACGCACAGAATCGTTGATCTCTCCTCGGCGACGAGGTTCGACAGCGAATCCTCGACCTCCACCGCGAGCTGCGGAACTGGCTCCGATGAAGCGCCGGCCATCGTGTCCTGCAACATCGTCCCACTGCTCGACCGGGTTCTTCCAGAGCCTCCAGCACAGTTCGCGGGGTCGGCGATCGGGGCGGTCGCGGTCCGGTACTCGGACCGTTCGGCAAGGACTCCCGCCGTAGAATGCTGCGAGACACTTACGACGAATCGCCTGTGGTTGCCACGATGGCGCTTGTCTTGACCGGTTCCAGGCCGCGTCGGCGCCGTTCGCGCCGTTCGGGGCACTCCGGCCGATCGATCGGAACCATTCGCCCGTTCGCGGGGTTCAATCGGGGGGAAGATCCGACCGACACGCCGCCCCCGATGATGCTCCGCCCGATCGTGCTGTTTACGGGAACGTTGGCCCTTGCCGCGTTCCTCGTCGTTGCGCAACGCGGGGCGACCGACGAACCGGATCTCCGGCTGCGGTTCGACCGCTTCGACCGGGACGGCGACGGCCGGGTGACGGCGGCGGAGCTCGGGCAGCCCGCCCTGTTCCGGCGGCTCGACGAGAACGGGGACGGGGCGGTCACCTGGGCGGAGACCGAGCGGGCGGCCCGCGCCGGTCGGCTGGGCGACGCGGACAACGGTCGCGGCGAGCAGGCGCCGGAAGCCCAGCCGGCCGCAGTCGCGGCGCCGAATGCATTCACCGACGAGGTCCGGCAGGGTCCGCGGCCGCTGGGGGCGAACGCCGCCCGCGTCGGCGAGTTGATCGCCGACGTCGTCTTCACGGACCTCGACGGCGTCCGTCACCGCCTCGGCGAGACCGGCGGAGCCGAAGCGACGGCCCTGATCCTGACCGGCACGAGCTGTCCGCTGACGCAAAAGTACGCCCCGACCCTCGCGGCGATCGAGGAGCGGTACGCCGCCCGGGGCGTGCGGTTCGTGTTCGTCAATCCGACCGCCTCGGAGCCGGTCGCGCGGCTGCGGGAGGCGGTCGCGACGCAAGGCCTGGACGGCCCCTACGTCCACGACACGGACAAACGCCTCGCCGCCGCCCTCGGCGCCGGGACCACGACCGAGGCGTTCGTGCTGGACGCGGCCCGGACGCTCGTCTATCGCGGGGCCGTCGACGACCGGTACGGCTTCGGCTACGCCCTCGAGGCGCCGCGGCGGACCTACCTGACCGACGCGCTCGACGCCGTCCTCGCCGGCCGGCCGCCGGCCGTGCCCGCGACGACCGCTCCGGGCTGCGCCCTCTTCTACGACGACGCGGTCGCCCCGCCGGACGCCCCGTCGGCCGCCGGGACGGTCGCCTATCACAACCGCGTCTCGCGGATCGTGCAGGCGAACTGTCTGGAGTGCCACCGCGGCGGCGGCGGCGCCCCGATCGCGTTCGAGACCTACGAGGAAGTCCGCGACTACGCCGGGATGATCGGCAGCGTCGTCGAGCGGGGCGTGATGCCGCCCTGGTTCGCGGCCCCGCTCCCCGGCCAGTCGCCGGACCGACCGCATTGGGCCAACGATCGCTCGCTGTCCGCCCGCGACAAGGCCGATCTGCTCGCTTGGATCGAAGCCGGCGCCCCGGAGGGCGATCCGGCCGACGCGCCGCTGCCGAAGACGTTCCCCGGCGGCTGGCTGATCGGCGAGCCCGACGCGACGTTCGCCTTCCCGGAGCCGGTCCCCGTGCAGGCCGAGGGCGTGATGCCCTACCGCAACGTCACGGTGGAGACGAACCTCGGGGAGGACCGATGGGTCCGCGCGATCGAGATCCGGCCGGGCGAGCCGGGCGTCGTGCACCACGTGATCGTCTCGCTCCGCGGCGGCGACGGGGAGATCGACGAGCGGGACGGCTACTGGGGGGTCTACGTGCCGGGCAACAGCACGCTGGAGTACCCCGACGGCTACGCCAGGCTCCTGCCGAAGGGGGCGACGCTGCGGTTCCAGATGCACTACACGCCCAACGGCACGGCGACGGAGGACCTCACCCGGATCGGGCTGGTCTTCGCCGACGGCCCGCCGGAGCACGAGGTGAAGGTCGCCGGCATCGCCAACGCCCGCCTCCGCATCCCCGCCGGGGCGGAGAACCACCGGGAGACGGCCTCCCTGCGGCTGCCGCACGACGTGGACGTGCTCGGCTTCCTGCCTCACATGCACCTCCGCGGCAAGGCGGCCCGGTACGACGTCGAGACCGCCGACGGCGGCGTGGAGACCCTGCTGGACGTGCCCCGGTACGACTTCAACTGGCAACTGCTCTACCGGCTCGCCGAGCCGCGGCGACTGCATGCCGGCGACGTGATCCGGTTCGACGCCTGGTTCGACAACAGCGCCGGCAATCCCGCCAACCCCGATCCGACCCGCGTCGTCACTTGGGGGCCGCAGACCGAGGACGAGATGCACCTCGGCTACGTCGAATACGTCGTCCCCGGCGCCGTGCCGGGCGAGTCGACCGGGAGCCTCCGCGGCGGTCGATGACAGCCGGCGTTCGGCGAGCGTTCGGCCGGAACGGCGCACGCGGCGGCCGACGGCGTCAGCACGCGTACGCATCCGCGCCTTGATAAGCCCTGACGACGCGACCACGCGGGCGCTGGTCGCGGCGGCGACCGTGGCGGGGGCGTCGGACTCGTTCTAACGTCGTTCGATTCGCCTCGATCGCACGCGTGCGTCCATGAACGGTTTCACCCGTCTGAACGATTTCACCCGTCGACAGTTCCTGCAGACCGCCGCCGGCGCCGCGGTCGCGGGGGCCGCGGGTCTGGCGGTTGCGAACGGGCGGTCCGCGCCCGACCCCGCCGGCGCGACCGTGCTGTCGCCCCGCGGTCGCGTGCCGCTGTCGTTCGTGATCGACGATTCGACCTGCCTGGTGAACCTGGGCCGCTTCGCCGTCCCGCAGTTCGCCGAGGCGTGGCCGGGTCGGGCGGAGTATCAGAAACCGTGGCGAAGCTGGCCGACGGAGATCCCCGACGCCTTCGTCCGCTCCTTTGGGGAGTGGTGCGCCGAACGCGGGGTGAAGGGCAAATACAGCGTGGTGCCGAACCCGGCCTGCGTGGGCTGGCTGGACCGCACGCTGCCCGGCTGGTCCGCCCGGGCCCTCGCCGACAGCCTGTCGCTGGTCCGCGAACTCATGCTGCCGAACTGGGATCTTCACCCGGAGATGCTCACCCACACCCGGATGATCGATCTCAAAACCGGCCGTCCCCGCCCGCTGACCGGCCCGGCGGATATGGAGAACTGGTACCCCGGCCGGGGAGCCGACGTCTCGACGGACGAACTCGCGGCGTACCTCGCCGCGGCGCTGCGGGTGCTGAAGAACTGCGGCCTGCCCTGCACGGGCGTAACCACGCCGGGCGGCTTCGGCAACGGCGTGGAGGATCGACTCGCCGTCGCCGTGCGGGAGGCGGTCGGCGACGTGTTCGGAACCGAAAACGAACGCGAATCGGACGGGCTCGTGCGGCATTTCTTCAAATACGTCCGGCTGGGCGACGACCCGGTCGCCGCGGAGGTGCGAGACGTGCGGGGCCTCGACACGGATCGACCGGAGTGCGTCGTCACCGTGCCCGCCGCCACGGGCGACTGGTTCGGCGGGTGGACCGGCGACGATCCGCTGCGCGACGCCCTGTACTGCGACGCCGACGCCAACGCCGGGCGGATGGTGGAGCTGATCGAGCGCGGCGACCCGGCGGTGATGCTCTGCCACTGGCCGGGGCTTTATAATCACGGCGCCGAGACCGGCTTCGCCGCCTTCCGCCGGATCGTCACGGTCCTCGACGCCCGGTTCGGGAATCGGACCGTGTGGATGAAGCTCAGCGAGATCGCCCGCTACGCCGCGGCGAAGCGACATACGACGATCGCCCCGCAGGCGGACGGGGGCGTCTTGCTGGACGCCCCCTTCGCCTGTCCGAACTTCACGCTGCGACTGCAAACCCCCGCCGCCCGCCGCCCGCCGCGACTGGAACGCCTCGGCGACGGGGCGGGGGAGGTTCGAACCTTGAAACAGGTCGCCGGCGTCGCGGCGCTCTCCGACCGCACGTGGACGGAGACGCCGGACGGCGTCGTCGTCTGCTTCGATCTGCCGGGGGGACGCAGCGCGATCCGGTTCGGGGCGACGTAGAGGCGGCGTCGAGGTCGTCCGGCCTGGAGAGAACCCCGCGTCGCCTCGGCGGCGGAGAGAGGGTCGTCGCTAGGCTCGGCGAAGATCCGCTCGATCATCTCCCCGGGCTCGCCGTCGCCGCAACGGCTTGGGAGTCGTCCGGCGGCGGAGGGCGACCGGGACAGGTCGGCGGGGACTGCGCCGTGGGCGAGACCGACGGCGACCGGGGAGCGCACGCCCTGACGACCGGAGGCCGTCCCGACCGACCTCAGGAGGGCGACGGACGGAAGCGGGGACGGCTCGCGGCGGCGGTCACGATTCCTGAAATGTCGAAGGACGCCGGGCACGCCGCAGCGCTGGCGGGCAAGCGGCCTCCGGAGACGGCGCCGGGGCGGCGTCCGCTCGATCAGGGGTTCGACTCCCGGTTCGCCACCCGCGGCGGCAACGATCGGGACGGCCCGCGACCGAACCACGCGTCCTGTCGGGACGCCGCCGAGCAAGACCGGAAGACGCCGCTGTCGGTCGATCGCGACGCCCGGACAGCGGGGCGACGCCACGCCGGCGGCATCGCCGGAAGGTGTTCCTCGGCTGATCCCCGGCTCTCCTTTCGCAGTCCTCGGTCCGCCTGGGAGGGCGTCGCCGGAAATCACAGCGGTGGCCGGGAACGGGTCAGATCGGCCATGATCGAGGCGTCCTCGCCTGGAACCATCCCGCATGCTCTCGTCCGCCCTGCTGCTCGCCGCGCTCGCCGCCCCCGGGGCGCCCGCCGATCCGCCCGCCGCGGACGTGGTCGTCTACGGAGGCGCCAGCGGCGGGATCGCCGCGGCGGTGCAGGTCCGGCGGATGGGCAAGACCGTCACGCTGATCGAACCGTCGTCCCATCTCGGCGGCCTGACGACCGGCGGGCTGGGGGCCACGGACATCGGCAACAAAGCCGCGATCGGCGGGATCTCCCGCGAGTTCTACACCGCCGTCGGCGAGCATTACGCCCACCCGGAGAACTGGATCTACCAGAAGCCGGAGCAGTACGACAGCCGCCGCGACGCGGGAGACCTCGACCCGGACCACCCCGAGCCGTTCTGGACCTTCGAGCCGCACGTGGCGATGACCATCTATAAGGAGATGCTGGCGGAGGCGGACGTCGAACCGCTGATGAACGCCCCGCTCGACCGCGGCGAGGGCGGCGTGACGCTGACGAACGGCCGCATCACCAAAATTCGATTGAAGGACGGCCGTACCGTTCGCGGGAACGTCTTCATCGACGCCACTTACGAGGGCGACCTGATGGCCGCCGCCGGCGTGAGCTACCACGTCGGTCGGGAGGCGGCGTCCGTCTACGGCGAGAACTACAACGGCGTGCGGCCGGAGATGCCTGACGCAGAACGCGCGAGGAGCCACTACTTTATCAAGCCGGTCGATCCCTACGTCGTTCCCGGCGATCCGTCCTCCGGCGTGCTGCCGCAGGTGCGGTCCGAGCCGCTGCCGCCGGTCGGCTCCGGCGACCTCGGGGTGCAGGCCTACTGCTTCCGCCTGTGCGCCACGGACGTGCCGGAAAACAGGATCCCTTGGCCGAAGCCGGAGGGCTACGACGAATCGCTGTACGAACTGCTGTTCCGCAACTTCGAGGCCGGCGACCTGCGGGTTCCCTGGCTGCACAAGATGATGCCGAACCGCAAATCGGACTCGAACAACAAGTACGCGGTCTCCACCGACTGGATCGGTCAGAACCACGCCTATCCCGAGGCCACCGACGAAGAACGAGCGGCGATCATCGCCGCCCATGAGCGCTATCAGAAAGGCTTGATGTGGTCCCTCGCCAATCACCCCCGCGTGCCGGAATCCGTCCGCAACTACTACAGCAACTGGGGTTTGGCCGCGGATGAGTTCGAAGCGACCGGCGGCTGGCCGCCGCAGCTCTACATCCGCGAGGCGCGGCGGATGATCGGTCAGCGGGTGATGACGCAGGCCGACTGCCTCGGCGACGCGGTCGCGGACGACCCGGTCGGCCTCGCCGCCTACACGATGGATTCGCACAACGTCTGGCGGTACGTCGACGAAAACGGCCACGTGCAGAACGAAGGCGACGTCCAGCAGGGCGGCTTCCCCCCCTACCCGATCGGCTACGGATCGATCGTGCCGAAGCAGGCGGAGGCCACGAACCTGCTGGTTCCGGTCGCGATGGCCGCCTCCCACATCGCTTACGGCTCCATCCGCATGGAACCGGTGTTCATGGTTCTCGGCCAGAGCGCCGCGACGGCCGCGGCGATGGCCGTTGAACAGGAAATCCCGGTACAGGACGTCGACTACGCCGCCCTTCGCGAGCGGCTGCTCGCGGACGGGCAGGTCCTCGAATGGACCGGCGGCGGCGGCCGGGCCGAGCGGGTGGCCTCCAAGTCGCTAAAGGGCGTCGTCGTGGACGACGAGGACGCGAAGTTCACCGGCGAGTGGGACCACAGCGTCTCGGTCGGACCGTTCGTGGACCGCGGCTACCGGGCCGTGGAGTGGGACGGGAACGGGAACCGTCCGACGGCGACGTTCACCCTCATCGCCCCGAACGCGTCGTCGTTCGGGCTGCGGATCAGTTGCGTGCCGCACCCGAACCGCGCGACCGCGGTGCCGGTCTCCGTTCGTCGGAGCGGCGGCGGCACGGCGACCTACGCCCTCGACCAGCGAACCCCCCGTGCGAGCGAAGCGGGGCCGGGGTATGTCGCCTCCTACGTCGCCGGCGCCCCCGGCGAGCGGTTCACCGTGACGATCGGAGCGGCCGACGAGGGTTACGCCATCGCGGACGCCGTACAGCTGTACCCGCTCGGCGAGAACGAAGCGGCGACGGACGCGACCGCGGAGGAGGCAGAGGAGGACTGATCGCGCGGGATGCGTCCCGCCGGCTCCGCTGTCTTCCGCTCCAAGGTTCGAAAGTTCTGCCGGCAGCGATGCAGGAGCGGCGGGGCCCGGCCGGTCGGAAGCCCCGCGCCCTGCCGGACCCGTTCTTCGTGCCGGACCCCCGGAACCGATCGAGCAGGAGGGCGACGACCTGTTGCCGGATTGCCGGAGGCCCGACGGGACCGGTTCCTGTTCGAGGCCCACGTCGGTTCCCCGACGTTCGAGGAGGACCGGCAGATCGCCCGGGGCGCCGCCGGCGTGGCGACATCGGGGCCGCGGGCCGTGCGGCAGGCCGAGACGGGATGACGTTTCCGCCCGGTCCATTGCGTCGCGGAACCGGAAGAAAGCGCCTCATGAAGCGCCTCCATGCGGGACCACAGGCCGCCTCGGCGTCGCCGCGGGACGCCGTACCGCCCCGGCCGCATCCGGGGATACGCCGCAGAGGCTCGAAGCCGTCATCGAACGATCCGCACAACGTCCGCGAAATGGGCGTGAGACACACTCCAAATCCTCTTCGGGGAAACCCGAGCGCGGGTTCGAGTCCCGCCTCCGGCGCGACCAGGACGGGGCGAGAGCGCCGTTCGCCCGTCGCCGACTCACGGCCCGATCGGCGGGTCGTTCGCAAGATTCGCCTCCGACTGGGGCTGATGGGTTCGTCGCCGCCAGTCGTGGCCCGCCGGGTGAAGGCCGCGTCGATCGAGTCCCCCGGGTTCGATGGACGCCGCTTAGAGCGTGTTATGAACTGCCGGCGAGCGGGATGCGGGTGAGCAGGATGCCGAGGAAAGCGACCCAGTGGAACGCGGCCAGCGTCTCGGCCAGCCGTTCGTAGTCTCGGGCCAGACGGCGGTGCCGGGCCCGCCAAAGGTTACCCCCCGCAGTGGTTTGTACGTGCCCAGTTCGGCATCGACGGCCTTTTTCGTCGGCCGGAAACTGCTGACACAGTTGTTTCAGTTCAGGTCCAGCTGCGCGATGGATCGCACCGTCGACGCCGCCACCGCCAGCAAGCTTTGTGTTGGCAGCGTTAACGATTGCACCAATGTCTTGCTCCACGATATTGCCGAGCACTAATTCGACGGTTCCATGTTTGAGCTTTCGCATCAGATTCGGTGTCTGCTTTGCGGTATAACGACCCGCGTCACCGGGGCCCGTGAGTTGACTTTCCATTTGTGAAACTGAACCAACGGGCCTCCGCGTGCACGCGATGGTTATGGCGGTTTGCCTCCCGCTACGGTGTGTCCCAGTAGTACGATTCAAAGTGGCATCTAGCATCGATTGGTTCGCCAGCCTCGACATCAAAAACGACGTGATCACGGCCCTCCATTCTGCCGACGAGAATCTGTGAATTGTGAACAAGTATGCCGGAACCGTTGAAGACCGAGCAAATCGAGTATGCGATGTGCGCAACCCCTGCGAGTTGGATGACGAGCAGGTTGTGAGGCGAGAAACTGGTGAGATAAACGCAGTAGCGGTACGCCTCGAAATCGAGTCCCTGATCGTTGACGAAGCCATGGTCGTCACACAACGTAATGGGCATGCCAAGGAACGTTCCATTCCAGGTCCCAGGGAAGTCTATGTTCTCGGTGAAATCGCTACCGATGAGATTGCGGATGGATGACAGTTCCACGCTGTCGGGCAGATTGAAGTAGAAGGACTTGACGACGCTCATGGTGATCTGCGAGCGGGCAATGCGTGCATATACGACTCGTTGAAAGTATTGGTCTATTTGCTTGCTTGCGTTCACCCGCCCTAACTAGCGTTTATCCGTTACGGCGCATGATGACGTGCGTACGTGATCCTGCACCGGGTCGGCCTCGGGGAGGTCGAAGTGCGCGGGGTTGACGAAGCCGCGGCCGCCCCGGTTTTGGACATGCTTGGACGCGATCGTCGTCCGAACGTCTTTGCGGCCAAGCAGTTCCCGCACCGTGCGGATGTCGTCGCCCGCCCCCGTCAGGCGCTTGGCGACGCCGTGCCGGAACGTGCGGGCCGTCGCCCGTTGCGTGAGATCGCTCCGCTTCGTCGCGGCGGAAACTGCGCGACCGACGGAGTCTTTGTGCAGGCGGCGGCGGCGGCGGCGGACCCCGCTGCGAGGGTCGCGGGCGATCTCCTCGTTCGGATCGACTGGCAGCCGGGGGGCGCCGACCCGCCCCGGCGTCAGCAGGTTCGTCAACTCTCCGCCGCCCCGCAGCGGCAACGGCGGCGTCAGCCGGTCGGGCATCGACGGCGGGGAGACGGCTGGCATGCTTGGCGGCTTCCGCGGACACGGTGCGGCGCACGGACTCGCCTGTCAACGTGCTGCGTCACGGCCGCCAGGTCGCCGCCGGCGTTCCGCACGGCGTCGGCGTCCCGCAGCTTGCGGACGATCTCTCCGGGCGTGTGACGCGTGCGTCGCCTGGTCATGGTCGAATTTTCATGCCGATCTCGTCGGCTCGAGGCTCTCCCAATCGCTGGACCCGTTTCCGGGGGGCAGGCCGAAAGATCCTGCGAGAGTCGCCGTTATCGGTTTTGGGGCCGGGTTCGTCCCTCCAGCCACGGGAATACTCCGACGCCAAACTTGAACCGACGGCCGGCGTCCTAGACGGCGCGGGGCGGTCCGACCTTCCGTCGTTCCTGATCGCCGAATCCTAATCGCGGAATAGGGACGCGCCGGCCGCTGGTCGGGCGCGTCGACGAACCCGACGTTCACGCATTAACCCTTCGCGCTCGGCGTGGGATTCCCTCGCATCGGCTTGTACGATCGGGGCGCCCCGTCATCGACGACGCCCGCCCTCGTCGACCTTGCCGTCCGTCGCGGCGTCACGACTGCATCGCCTCGCGAAGTCACACCCCTTTCTCAGGCGCTCGGATGAACAGGCCCTCTCTTCTATGCTTGCATCTGTCGGCCTTCGCATTGATGCCGATGAGCTTATCGGCGCAGACTCTCGAAGAACGTTTGTTAGCCGAGCCCGCCGCGAAGCTGGTTGCCGACGCCCGGAGGGACGGCGACGCGGTGCGCGGAGCGATTGTGTTCTTTCAACCATTCATGTCGTGCCGCAAATGTCACGATGCCGACGATCAGCATTCGCAACTCGGGCCCGATTTGACGCGTTGGGAGAAGCCGGCCAGCGACGTTCAGCTTGTGGATGCGATCCTGCGTCCGTCGAAAGAGATCCGCAAGGGATATGAATCGCTCACGGCGCTGACCGAAGACGGCAAGGCGGTCGTGGGACTGGTGGTCGAAAACGGCGAGCGGATCGTCTTGAGGGATCCCTCGCGACCGGGCACGCTCCACCGGTTCGAACGTGATCGACTCGAAGCGGTCGAGGAAAACGCAAGTTCGTTGATGCCGCAGTCATTGGTCAATCAACTCTCCAGCCGACAACAGTTCCTGGATTTAATTCGCTACCTGATCGAGATTCGCGACGGCGGATCGTTGACGGCGAGAAACCTTCGGCCCGCGCCTCATCTTTACGCCGCGAGACCTTTGCCGGATTACGAAAAGAACATCGATCACGCGGGCATGATCGCGGGGTTGGGACGCGACAACTTCGAACGGGGCGAAGCGATCTACAACCGCATGTGCGTGAACTGTCATGGTACGCACGACGAAGCGGGGTCGCTGCCGACCTCGCTTCGATTCGCCGCGGGGAAATTCAAGAACGGCGCCGACCCGTTCACGATGTATCAAACGTTGACTCGCGGATTCGGCATGATGCAGCCGCAAACATGGATGGCGCCGCAACAGAAGTACGACGTCATCCATTATATCCGCCAGGCCTACTTGAAAGACAGGAATCCGTCGCAGTATTTCCCCGTCGAAGAGAAGTGGCTCGCCTCGCTTCCCGCGGGCGACTCGCGCGGACCCGACCCGCAGAACGTCGAAGATTGGGTGACGATGGACTACGGCCGCACGCTGATCAACACCTACGAAGTGGGGGACGACGGATCGAACTTCGCCTACAAAGGAATCGCCGTGCGGCTGGACGAGGGCCCCGGCGGAGTGTCGCGCGGCCGTCACTGGATGATTTTCGATCACGATACGATGCGGATGGCCGCGGCGTGGACCGGCGACAAGTTCATCGACTGGAAAGGCATCCACTTCAACGGCCAGCACAACGTTCATCCGCGAATCGTCGGCGACGTGCAGGCGGAGAACAAAACGGGACCGGGTTGGGCGGAACCCGCGACCGGCTCGTGGGAGGATCAGCGCGTCGTCGGCCGCGACGGTCGTTTATACGGACCGCTTCCGCGCAAGTGGGCCCGTTACGAGGGGATGTATTATCACGGCGACCAAACGGTGATCTCTTATCACGTCGGCGCGACTCCGATTCTCGAGCGTCCGAAACTATTGACCGAATCGCCCCAACCGGTCTACGCGCGTGAAATACATTTCGGCCCCCGGGATCAAGCGCTCACGCTGCAAGTCGCGCAGCTTGGCGACTCGGCCGATCATCTGTCGAAGCTTGCGCCCGACACAGTCCTGCTCGGGCCTGAGCATGCGCCGGCAGCCGGCCGCGACACGGGAGCGCTTCGCTTCGACGGCGCGTCGTACGCACAACTTGACCCGGCGGACGACTTCGACATGACGACGAAGAGTTTTACCATCAAGGCACGGCTGAAAACGAGAAAGGGCGGCAGCCTGTTCGCCAAAACGGATGGGGGCGCCGCCTGGATGCCCGACGGCAAAGTCTTGTTCGTTCGCGGCGGCCGGCTCGTTTACGACATCGGATGGGTCGGCGAAGTGCAATCGGAACAACGAGTGGCCGACGGACGTTGGCACGACGTCGCGATCACGTGGGACCATCAAAGCGGACAAGTGACGAATTACATCGACGGCGAAGAGGACGCCAAAGGGGTCCTGAGACCCAAGGCCGAACAAGACGATCAGCTCGTTCGACTCGGGTTCTGCGCTTCTGACTTTCCGCTCCCCAGAAGCTACTTTGACGGAGAGATCGCATCGATCCAGTTCTTTGCCGAGAAACTCCCGGCGTCGCAAATCGCCTCGGGCGCGGGCGCGGCCAAACCTGCGGCCGATTGGAACGTCGCCGCCGCAAAAAACGGGATGGTCAAGAATCTTGCCGCGGATCGGCATCACGCCGCGGTCTTGCAAGGAAAACCGGCCTCGCGCGGGTCAGGTCCTTTTCTCGTGGCCGGCGTCAAGGAAGAACTGGCGGATCTAAAGTGGTCCGATCATCACGGCGCCCTTCGCCTGACGGTCCCCGAGGGTGACCAGCCGTTGTCGTTGACGCTTTGGTTCGCCTCGGTCGATTCGGCGGCCGACGCGGCCATGGTCCGGCAAACGGTCGCAGGAACGGCGGACGGCGACGATGTGAATTCATTGCTCGACGGAGGTCCGTCGCGGTGGCCCGAGCAACTCACGACCCAGCCGACCGTCGGCAGCGACGACGGACCCTTCGCGGTCGACGTGCTGACGCGTCCTGCGGCCAATCCCTGGCACGCCCGCGTGCGACTATCGGGATTCGACTTCTTTGCTGACGGAGACGCCGCGGCGGTCTCCAGTTGGGACGGTGACGTTTGGAAGGTCTCCGGAATCGATTCGCTCGGCGGCCAGCTGCAATGGAAACGAATCGCGACCGGTCTCTTTCAACCGTTGGGAGTCCGCATCGTCGACGGCGATATTTACGTGACTTGCCGTGATCAACTCGTGATTCTGCGTGACAAAAACGGAGACGGCGAAACGGATTATTTCGAGAGCTTCAACAACGATCATCAGGTCACCGAGCACTTCCACGAGTTCGCCATGGGATTGCAAACGGACGACGACGGGAACTTTTATTACGCCAAGTCGGCGCGTCACGCGTTGACGGCCTTGGTGCCGCATCACGGAACGTTGCTTCGCGTCAGCAGGGACGGCGGGCGGACGGACATCGTGGCCAACGGTTTTCGCGCCGCCAACGGCGTCTGCGTGAACCCCGACGGTTCGTTCATCGTGACGGATCAAGAAGGACACTGGAATCCGAAGAACCGCATCAACTGGGTGCGCGAAGGGGGATTCTATGGAAACATGTTCGGCTATCACGACGTCCAGGACGACTCGGACTCGGCGATGTCGCAGCCGCTCTGCTGGATCACCAACAGCTTTGATCGGTCGCCGGCCGAACTGCTTTGGGTTCCCAAGGACTGCTGGGGACCGCTCGGTGGATCGCTGCTGAATTTGTCGTACGGCTACGGCAAGGTCTTCGTCGTTCCGCACGAAGAGGTCGACGGTCAGATGCAAGGCGGCATGTGCGAACTCCCCATGCCGCAATTCCCGACCGGTCTCGTTCGCGGACGATTTCATCCCACCAACGGGCATCTTTACACATGCGGCATGTTCGCCTGGGCGGGCAGCCAACAACAGCCCGGCGGGTTTTATCGGATCCGCGCGACCGGCGAACCGATGCACATGCCGGTTGGGTTGTCGGCCAAGAAAGGAACGATTGAAATTTCTCTGACCGACGCGGTGTCGCGAGAATCCGCGGAGAACCCGGACAGTTACGACGTCAACGCTTGGGATCTCAAGCGAACCGCCAACTACGGTTCGAAGCATTACGACCAGCGGCAGTGGAAAGTCAGTAAGGCAACACTGTCAGACGACGGAAAGACGATCACATTGCGGATTCCCCGCGTCGCGCCCACTTGGGGAATGGAGATTCGATGTTTCCTGGAAACGACCGACGGAAACAAAGTCGAGCGAAGGATTCACAACACCATTCATCAACTTCGGGATTAGCGAGACCAAGGCCGACATGGCCGTGAACGCGCTCAGGGAGAGACAAGAAGAGCCTTGAGCCTTTTCCCGCTCCGTTTTGGCCTGCCCCCGGACACGGGTCCAGTCGCGATGAGAGCGGGGACGGGGGGTCAGGACGTGCGGGACGGGCATGAGGCCGGGGGTCGAACGGACGCCTCGCACGTCCGCGCGAACGCCGCCGGGGTCGCGTACCCCGCCCCGACGCACTGTGCGGTCGCGCTTCGTTGGACCCATGCTTCCGACCGCCGGCCGAAGACTTCACGGCCGCGACGCGGGCCGGGAGGTTCTGCAGAAACTGCTGTTCGAGGCTCGTGTCGCCGGCCTGCTCGAGCACGAGTTCGTTCCTGGCGTTAGCGCCGACCTGCGGCCCAGGAGCGGACGAACCGCTCCTGATTTCCTTCGAAGGGGTACTGGTTCCTGGGCAGATCCGCGCGGAACCCCAGCAGCGCGTCGATCGCCTGTTGCGCCGTGAGACCCTGCCGGATCAGATGGCAGGCGACGACCGTGCCGGTCCGGCCGTGGCCGCCCCAACAATGCAGATAGCTCGGTGTCTCCTCTCGCAGCCCCGTTTCGATTATCTCAAGAGCTTTTTCCAAGGCCGCCGCGGGAGGGGCGCTGGCGTCGGGCATGGGCAGGCTCAGGCGTTCCAGGACGACCTGACGCTCGGCGGCCAACTCCTGCAGGCGCGGGGCGTACGGCTCAAAAGGGCGACCGCCGCGACCTCGCTCCGTCGTCTCCATCAGACTCAGCACGCGGCGAACGCCGCAGTCGAGCAGTCCGCGGAGCTTGGCGTGAAGGTCGCGGGGGCGAACGCCAGCGACCACACCCAAGTCCTGCCCTTGGTGCGGAAGGAGTTCCCGAAGGTCGACGGCAAACCTGGACGCCCGAAGCAGAACCCGGACCGGCTCTACGCCGACGCCGGCTCCGACAGCGGATCGACGCGGAACGTGCTGCGGTCGCTGGGAATCGAGCCGTTCATCCGCAAGCGGGGCACGCCGCACGGCAGCGGGCTGGGCAAGGTCCGGTGGGCGGTCGAACGAACGATTGGTTGGGTGAAGGGCCTCCGGCGGCTGCGGGTCCGCTACGACCGCAAAACCGAAGCGATCGAGGCGTGGAACACGCTGGCGATGGCCATGATCAACGACCGCCTCGGCAACGGGCCGTCACGGACGACGCGAAACCTCAATAGGCAGTTCTCGGTCCGGTTCTTAGAACCGGACAGGAAACCGCGGCACGGGATTTGCGCAACAAGGGCTGAATCCAACCTTTGAGGACCCGCCATGGCTCAGTGCCGCCTGCCCGAACAGTTCGCCGACGTCGCCGCCCACCACCTGCCGCCGGACCGCCCGGTCGGCCCCGACGGCGGCCGCCCCCGCACGCCTAACCGCGTGGTCCTGAAAGTTCTGTGGTACGTGCTGACCACCGGCTGCCGCTGGCGGGACGTCCCCCCCGATATGGGCTGCTCCGGCGAAACCGCCCGCTGTCGGCTGATCGAGTGGGAGGAGTTGGGCGTCTGGGCCCGCGTGCACCTGGACTTCCTGCGACTGCTCCGCCGCGACGGGGAGTTGAAGCACGACACGGCGATCGTCGACTCGGTCCTCGTCAGAGCTCACGGCGGCGGCGAGAAGACCGGCCCCAGCCCGGTCGATCGGGCCCGTCCGGGCTGCAAATACAGCCTCATGGTCGACCGCGACGGGGCGGCGCTGGGCGTGAAGGTCGCCGGCGCCAACGCCAGCGACCACACCCAGATCCTGCCGCTGGTCCGGGAGGAGTTTCCGAAGGTCGGCGGCAGGCCGGGCCGGCCGAAGGAGACCCCGGATCGTCTCTACGCCGACGCCGGCTACGACAGCGAAGCGACGCGGAACGTGCTGCGGTCTTTGGGGATCGAGCCGTTCATCCGCAAGCGGGGAACGCCGCACGGCAGCAGGCTGGGCAAGGTCCGGTGGGTGGTCGAGCGGACGATCGGCTGGGTCAAGGGCCTGCGCCGACTGCGAGTTCGCTACGATCGCAAAGCGGAGGCGATCGAGGCGTGGAACACGCTGGCCATGGCCGTGGTGAACTTCCGCCTCTGGCGACACGCCGCCGCGGAAGCTGATTAATCTCAGCAGCCGGTTCTCTGTCCGGTTCTTAGTCAGCTCCTCGCCGGCTGAAGGCGTGCGGGGCCCGCACCTGCTGCTGCGCGCAGGGCAGCGAGCCGCGGCCGTGCAATGCGGTCCCGTTCCGGCTCGCTCCGTTGCAGACCGAACTGCCGTGGGCGTGCGGTCAGGGACGCCGGGGGGAGCGCGGGGTCGGCGGCGCCGGCCGGCCGAGCGGGGCGTTCGAGCGGGGCGTTCGAGCGGAGCCCCGGACGCCGGGGCGTTCCCGGTCGGTGATCTCGCTGCGAAGAACCCGACGGACGTCCCGGCCGACGGTCTCCCGCCCGGTTCGACAGGGAAAGCGCCTCAGGCGGAGAAGCGGAAGCGGAAGGGTCGCCGCGGCGGGATCTGCGCCAGTCGGTCGACCTCCGCGGTCGGCAGGTAGCCGATCCTCGGATAGCCGCCGGCGGTCTGGCCGTCCTGGAGAAGCACGATCGGCCGGCCGGACGGCGGTAGTTGGATCATGCCCGGCAGGACGGGCACGCTGTCGGCCAGGGCGGAGTCCCGCAGCGCCAGCGTCGGCCCCTCCAACCGGGCCCCCATGCGGTCGCTGTGCGGGCTGACCCGAAACTCGCCGTTCTTCAAATCGTTCTGCGCGGTCGGAGTGAGCCAGTCGTATTCCGGTCCGGGCCGCAACGCG
>NZ_WTPX01000066.1 GCF_013036045.1 Alienimonas chondri | reverse complement strand
AGTAGCCGCCCCCCGGGGTCTTCGCCCCGGATCGCCGGGGCTTGCCGGGACGGGCCGCCTTCCTGGCAGGTTTTGCGGGCCACGACCCGGCGGACGCGGCGGGTTCCCCCGGGCGTCCGGTTGCGGACCACGGTTGCAGCGCACCGACGACCGCCTTCGCGGAGATCGCCCGAAACGCCTATCATCGCAGCCTCAAGGGGCCGTAGCTCAATCGGTTAGAGCAGCCGACTCCCAATCAAGATGGAGTCTCGCCGACTTAGTACTACAGTTGCACGTCAGCGGTCGTGCGGCGAGAGTTTGAACGGCGGGGGAGTCGTTCGCAAGGAGTTCAGGGATGGCTGCGGTTCGCGTTCGGGAGGTGCGTCGTTGGGCTCGTGAGGTCGACGCCGCGGCGGCGAGGATCGGGCCGCGGTTTCGGCGGCCCGAGCTGCGCGGGCGGGCCGGCCAGTCTTGCGGGGCCTGATCAGCCGCGTCGAACGAAAGAACGGCTGGCAGCTCGCCGAGGAGGTCGGCGAGGCCAAACCGACCAACCTGCAGCGCTTCATCGCCCGGGCGAGGTGGAACGCCGACGAAGTGTGCGACGACCTGCGGGAGTACGTCGTCGAGCGGCTCGGCGATCCCGCGGGCGTCGACGAGTCCGTGCTGATCGTGGACGAGACCGGCTTCCTCAAGAAGGGGACGAAGCCGGTCGGCGTCAAACGCATGTACTCCGGCACGGCGGGCCGGGTCGAGAACTGCTAGATCGGCGTCTTTCTGGCGTATCGCACGCCCCGCGGGCACGCGCTGATCGATCGCGAGTTATATTTGCCCAAAGAATGGGTCGAAGACGCCGACCGCCGGGCCGAAGCCAAGGTCCCCGCGGAAATCGAGTCCGAGACCAAGCCGGCCCTGGCCCGCAACATGATCGAACGGGCGTTGGACGCGACCGCTCCCTGAGGCTGGGCGGCCGCCGATGCGGTTTTCGGCGGCGATTACCGATTTCGCAAGCTGCTGGAAGACCGCGGCGTCGGCGACGTGGTCGCGGTCTCGGAGGCTCAGCGGGTCTGGGCGCCGGGCTTTCGCGAGCTGAAAGCCGAGGACTACGTCCGGGAGTTCGCCGGCGCCCCGGAGAGCTGGGAGGAACTTCCTCGCGGGGCCGGGACGAAGGGCGAGCGGCGGAGTCGCTGGGCGGCGCTGCGGTTCGGGGCGGCTCTGGAACAGGACGACGGACGCGTCTTCCGGAAGGCGTTGTTGGTTCGGGAGAGCCTGAGCGAGCCGGGGTTTGACGTCCGCGAGTGCGGCCTATTATCTGACCTGTTCGCCGGAGGGGACCACGCTTCAGAAACTGGCGGAGATCGCCGGCGCCCGCTGGGCGATCGAGTAATGCTTCGAACAGGCCAAGCAGGAGACGGGTTTGGACGAATACGAGGTCAGGAGCTGGGACGGCTGGTATCGGCACGTCACCCTCTCGATGCTCGCCCACGCCACGCTGGCGGCGACTCGTGCCAAAGCCGAGGACGGGGCGACCGCCCCCAAAAAGCGGACGAGGCCGCGGACGAAAAAGAGGCGGGGACCGAGGAAGACCTGATCCCGCCGACGGTTCCCGAAGTCCGCCGCGTGCTGGTGCGGCTGATCTTTGGCCGCCGCCGCTGCGACGAAGCGGTTCTCGCGTGGTCTCGGTGGCGACGGCAGCATCAATTCGGGGCCATGCTCAGCCATTACAAAGCCCGAGGACACACTCCGCCGAAACCCTGAAGTACGACTGTAGTAGTAGTGCACTTGTACCAGGAGAGCGAAAGGATCGGCAGTACTGCAGCCGCATGGACCTCATTATGGGACACCAGTTCGACCCCGCCGTCGACGTGGAGCGGGATAGCAACGGCCTGTGGCGGTGGAGCGACAAGCCAGAGACGCATCGGGCGGTCCAGACCTACTTCGAAACCCGCAACGGCGACGGCGCGACTCGCTCCCATCGGCGCGGAATTCCCGAGTGCCGTCAAGAACGCTCAAACGCGGCTTGACAGCGTACGCGTGTACACTAAAACGAGTGTCGGGGCCTTCCGTCGCTGACGACCGCCCGTCGCCTACAACATCTCACCCACTCTTTTGACTTGAGACCGCACGGCCGGCCGGCCGGCGTCGCGAGGTATTGCCATGCGCGTTTTCTTAATTGGTTATCCCGGCGAGATGGGCGGGGCGAACACCGAAGCCTGGCATACGATCCAGCTCTGGAAACGCGCTGGCCTCGATGTGCATTTAATTTCCACCTGGGGCGGCGACGCCGGCTGGCGCGAGAAACTCGACGCCCTCGGGTTCGTCACGCACCAAGTCCCGCCCGGCGAGCTGGAACGGGTGCCCGGCTTGGCCGGCTCCCCGGTCGTGGGATTTTGCAACAGCGAGTTTATTACGCATGCACCGCGGTTCCGCGCGCTGGGTTGCCCGATCGTTTGGGTCAACTGCATGACTTTTCTGTTCGACTACGAAAAACAGTTCTTCGATCTGCACGGCCCGGCGGACGCGATGGTCTATCAGTCCGAGTTCCAACGCAGCCAGCTTGAACCGCAGCTCTTTCCCAGTGGACCGACGCCCGCCAACGGCCATTTGATTCGCGGCGCGTTCGACTTGGGCTGTTGGGAGTTCAAGCCCCGACCTCATGCCGCGGGAGAACCGTTCTGCGTCGGCCGCTTGGCCCGGCCGGACCTTGATAAATGGTCTTCGAACATTTGGAAGATCTACGAACGGATCCCCTATCAGAACCGGCGGGCGCTGGTGATGGGCGTTGATCCGGGGACGAGTGAAAAACTCGGCCCGGCGCCGGCGTGGGCCAGCGTGCTGCGGCCCGCGGCGATCCCGGCGTCGCAGTTCTTCGCCAACCTCCACTGCCTGTTGCCCGTCAACGGCGGCGCCCGCGAGAACTGGCCTCGCGCGGGTCTGGAAGCCATGGCCGCGGGCGTGCCGATCGTCGCCCAGAACGAATGGGGCTGGCGGGAGATGATCGAGCACGGGGTGACCGGCTTCTTGGGGAGTTGCGACGAAGAGCTGGCGCATTACGCCGCCCGACTGGCCTACGACGAAGAACTAAGGCTACGCATCGCCCACGCCGCGCGCGAGCGACTCACGGAAGAGCTCGCCAACTCCGAAGCGCTGACCGCCGCGTGGACGCGGCTGTTTGCCTCGGTGACCGGCGACGCCGCCGCCGCGCCCGATTCGACGTCGACCGCGGCGCTCCCCGCGTCTGTTTAGACAGGTCGTCACCCGCTTGGATCGTTCTTCCTATTGCCCACGAAAGACCTCTCTGATGACCGCCTCCGCCAATTCGTCGGACAGTCCAAAAATCAGCTGCGTCATGCCGACTTACGGCAGGCCGGAATACATGAACGAAGCTGTTTGGATGTTCTTGCAGCAGGACGATCCCAACAAAGAGTTGATCATTCTGAACGACTGTCCCGGACAGACGTTCGAATTCGACCACCCCGAAGTGCGAGTATTCAACGAGACGGAGCGGTTTGCAAACCTCGGGGCGAAACGCAACTGGTGCATCGAACTGGCGGAAGGAGGATTGATTGCGGTCTGGGACGACGACGACGTGTTTCTGCCGTGGCGGCTGTCTTTCTGTCGGCGGGAATTGACGGAACGACACGTCTCATTTTATCGAGCCGCAGAATTCCTGGCCTACTGGGGACAGAACTGGCTGCACGATAATCAGGCTGTGCCGGCGTGGGGTTCTCACCCGAACACGTTGTTCACGAAGAATCTCTGGCGGGATGTCGGCGGATACCCGCCCGCCGACGTCGGCGAGGATGCCGCGTTCTTTAAACGGATCCACGAGCGACTGGGCGCCGAACATATCGTCTTCCCGATCGACAGGGACGACCGTTTTATGATCCTCCGCGGGACGTCGCAATACGCACACATGAGCATGGGCGGGGGCGAACGACCGCTCGACACGCGGCCCGGCCGGTTCCGGATCGATCCCAAACCGATCGCCGATCCATTGCTAGCGAGTCACTATCAGGACCGCGTATCGCGTCGGTCGTCGCCGGTCGAGACGGGCGACCACGCCCTCGTCGCACGCTCGGAAGAAACGGGCGAACGGCCGGTCTTATCAATCCTCGTCAGCCTCAAGAATCGCTCGCGAATCCTCGACGACGGCGAGGAACTGACGCTCTTCCCGAACTGCATGCGGTCGATCGCGGAGGCGGCCGCGGCGCTGGAGGCGACCGACGGGATCGGGCCGATCGAACTGATCGTCGCGGACTTTCACTCTAACGACTGGCCCGCCTGCAAGTGGCTGCCGGCCGCTGCGGGGGAGCTCGCGTGGAAACTCGTACGCATCGAAGGGCCGTTTTCCAAGGGGCGAGGCTTGAACCGCGCGGCGCGGTACGCGTCGAACGAACGCCTCTTGCTGTGCGACGCCGACCTGCTGCTCACGCCGGAGATCCTGCGCCGGGCGATCGAGATCGTGGACGGCGGCGGGGCGTGGTCGCCGATCTTTCAATACCTAACTCGGCAGGGCGAACCGAGCTCTTGGGAAGACCTCGGGTTCGGGCCGATGGCCGTCTCGCGGTCGCGGTTCGACGAGGTCGGCGGGCTGCCGGAGTTCGAAAGTTGGGGCGGGGAGGACAACATCTTTTACGAACGTCTGGAGCAGGTCGTCACGATCCGCAGGGAGCGCATGCCCGGCCTGCGACACCAATGGCACCCCGACCGCCTGCGGCACGCCTATTATCGCCGTCCGCCGAAGTCGGATTATTGGGACTACTCACGTGTGCGTCGCGGACGAGAATCGAAAGGTCCCACGCGGGACAGGGATCACGACGGAACAAGCTACTACGGCGTCCACCCGGACTGGGCAGGCGAACTCGTCCTGTTCGACGACGGCCGCTTCGTCCGGCCGGGGGCGGGACACGCCGGCGGTTATACGTTGGCGTCGCAGCAGGAGCTGATCCTCGCTTGGGACGACTGGCCTGAGGAACGCCTCGAATGGCATGCCGATCACGCGTTATTTCAATCAGCCGACACGCGATTCACGGTACGGCGGCAGGTTCATAACGACTGCCGGCGCTGGTGAGCGACGCCGTCGTATCGGCTGAGCACAGGTGAATTTCTGGACGCTTCGTCCCACCGGCTTCGCTCGCCCCCCGGCTCTCGAGACGGGGGGCTTTTTCGCGCGCCGGGCCGACGGCTCGGCGTGCCCCTCGTCGAACTTTGGCGAGGCTTGTCCCTTGCTTTAATCCCGTATTTCAAGCGCGACCGAATCATGTTCGACCATGCAACGAACGCCGAAGACGTTCAAGACCTGCTACTGGATCATGAGGAGAGTCCGCGAAACCGCGGACGCGCCATCGATGCGACGCATACCGCGGTCCGCCGGCACCCGCTATGCGGGGACGAGGTCGCCGTCACCGTTCGCGTGAAAGACGGCCGGGCGACCGAAGTGCGGTGGGAGGGTCGGGGATGCGTGCTTTGCCGGGCGTCGGCGTCGCTGACGTGCGAAGCGGCGGAGGGACGCCCGGTCGCCGAGCTGTCGGCGACGGACGACGCCGAGCTTGTGCATTGCCTGGGACTGCCGCTCAGCCCGGCCAAACGGATCTGCGCGACCCTGCCGCTGACCGCCCTCCGGGCGGCTCTGGCCATTCGTAAACATTTCCCGCCGGAGCCCGAAAGTTCGTCCGCTTCGTCTTGTGCACCATCTTAGTGTACACATAATCACTAACAGGCGTCCGCAGCGACGCTTCCAGGACCCGAATCGCCTGTTCGCGGGAGTCCGCGGTCGGCTCCGACACGTCGGTCGCCCGGCTGTTTTTAAAAGACCCGGGCTCCCGGATTGCGCGGTTCATGAACTTCGGGGCGAACGCCTCGAATTTGCTTTCGTCAATTCGTTTCAAAAACTCCAACCGTCTCTACGATCATGTCTTCCAGTTCCGCCCCGTCCAGCAGTTTCCATGTCGAGTCGTCGAGCGGCTCCGGCTCGTCCTCGCTCAGTTCGAGCTCCGCTCCGTCGAGCAGTTTCAGCTCGTCCTCGTCGAGTTCCAGCTCGTCGTCCGGCTCCGGTTCGGAGCCCTCGAGCAGTTTCAGTTCGTCCTCCGGCAGTTCGGGCTCCGGCAGCTCGTCGTTTAGTAGTTCCGGTTCCTCCGGCAGCTCGGGGTCCGGCGGATCGGGTTCCAGCAGTTCGTCGTCCGGCTCCGGGGGAACGATCGGCGGCGGCGTGTACCTCGACGATTGCACCTCGTGCAGTTGCCCCAGCGGCGGCGACGGCCAGTCCGGCAACGGCGCTTCCGCGGCGTCCAGCGAGAATCCGGTGCGGTATTTCACCGGGGAGATCGTGCTGCGGGAGCGGGACCTATCCGACGGCGGGATCGGTCACGTCCGCTCGTATCAAAACGGCAAGGACGGCGATTTCGATCGCGGGCAGGGGTGGAACTGGAACGTCGACAGCTGGCCGACGATTCAAGTCTCGACGTATCAAAGCTCCGATTTGGCGATGATCGGAAACGGCCGGGCCGTTTGGTTCCGCGAGAACCCGGACGGCACGTACGAAACCCTGCACGGCCGGCGGTCCGTCCTCACGCACGACCCGATCGCCGGGGAATATACGCTGACCGGGCCGAACGGAACGCGGCTCCGGTTCCACGACCTCGACCACGCCGACCGGGCCGGGGGCTTCCTCTCGACGACCAGCCCGGGCGGGCGCGTCACGGAGGTGACCGACGAATCCGGCGGCGACGTGCGGGCGATCCGTCGCTCCGACACGACAGGCGGCGTCACGACCACGGACGAACTGCTGTACGAATACGCCGACGCCGGCCCGAACTTCGGTCAACTCCTCGCCGTCACGTCGCGCCGTCAGGTCGACGCTGGCCCTTGGAAACTGATCTCGCGGGCGGAGTACGCGTATTACGGCGTCGGCGAGGACCACGGATCGTTGAACGACCTCAAAACCGTCGAGCGGTTCGACCATGACGGGACCGCCTGGCAATCGCTCGGTCTGCAGTATTATCGCTATTGGAAAACGAACGCCGGCGCCGGCCTGGAGCACGGGCTGCAATACGTCTTGAAAACGGGTTCCTACGACCGCCTCGCCGCGGCGGTCGCGGACCCGCTGACCGCCTCGAACGCGGTCGTGGCCCAATACGCGGACCATTACTTTGAGTACGACGGCCGTCGGGCGTCCAAAGAAACCGTCAGCGGCGGCAGTCGCACGATGACGTTCGCCTACCACGACAACCCGACTTACTTCACCGCCGAGCCGATCGCCTTCAACGTCTGGCTCCGCCGCACGACGGAGACGCGGTCGGACGGCTCCCAGGTCGTCCTGTATTGCAACTCCTCCGGCCAGACGATGCTCCGCGTGGAGAAAGACGGGGCCGACGAGTGGGTCCGCTACAACCGCTTCGACGACGACGGGCGGGTGATCTTGAAGGCGAGTCCGTCCGCCGTATCGGACTACGACGAGCTTCTCGACGACCTCGTCGGCTTCAACGAGTCGACCGGCGCCGCGACGCACCTGCGAGCGGCCGACGGCCTCGTCAGCGTCACGAACTACTACGCCGCGCCGGACGCCGCCGCCGGTCTGATGCAATCCTCCGCCGTGAAGCGGGGGACGGGCGGGACTCCGCAGCTCCAACAGGCGATGGAATATACATCGCATACGGCGGACGGGCGGACCGTTCGCCCGGTCTCCAAGCAGACCGTCTATCGCGGGGAGGACGGGGCCGATCCGGTCTCCACGACCCACGCCTACACGTTCCATCCCGGCACGGTTCAGGTCGCGTCGAAGACGACCACGCTGCCGGTCGTCCCGACGTCTGAGGGCGGCACGGGCGTCGCCGAGACGACGGAGGCGATCTTCGACGCGAACGGTTTTAGTACCTGGAACAAAGACGCCCGCGGCGTCATCAGCCGCCGGGTCTACGACCTGACGACCGGGGCGATCGTCCAGTCCATCGAGGACGTGGACGTCTCCCTCGTCACCGACGAACCGGCGGGCTGGGCCACGCCGGCGGGAGGAGGAAAACACCTCGTCACCGATTACGAGCACGACGACCGGGGCCGCGTGACGCAAACCCTCGGCCCCGTGCACGCGGCCCTCGTCGCCGGGTCCGCGATCGACGTCCGCACCGCCTCTTGGACGCTCTATAAAGACGCCGACTTCGAAACCGTCTCCGCCGCCGGGTATCGCCGGGTCTCCGACGACGCGGACGTGCTGATCAACCCCGTCTCGATCACGAAGCGGGACCGCAACGGCAACGTCGTCGAGGAGATCTCGGCCAAGGCCACCGTCGGCGGTCCCCCGCAGGCGAGCGACAGCTACGCCCAAAGCGACTACGTCGCCTGGACGACGCACGCCTACACCGACTGCTGCAAGCTGGCCTCGACCCGCGTCTACCACACGATCCCGACTAGCGGGGAGGGCGTGGCGGGAACGAACTACGACGAGACGACCTTCGGCTACGACCTCCGCGATCGCCGCGACCGGGTCGACTCGCCCGGCGGCACGATCTCGATCAGCCTGTTCGACACCCTCGGCCGGACCGTCGCCTCCTACGTCGGCACGGACGACGCCGGCGCCACCGCGACCGATCCCACCGGCGGCGGAGCGCTGGGCAACGACATGGTTCTCCTCAGCGAGAACCAATACGACGACGGCCTGGACGGCGGCGACGGCAACCTCACCCGCGTCACCGCCTTCGTCGACGACGCCACGACCCGCGTCACCCGCTACGAATACGACTGGCGGAATCGACAGGTCGCCATGCTCGGCGAGGAGGATTCGTATAGCAGCGTCGAATATGACAACCTCGGCCGCACGATTCTGACCGAACGTCGCTTCGGCAACGCCGCCGGTCGCCTGCTGGCCAAGTCGGAAATCCTCTTCAACGACCGCGGGCAGACCTACGAGACGAAGAGCTATCCCGTCGATCCGGTCGCCGGCGTCGCGGGCACGCCGTTGGTCTCGAAGAGTTGGTTCGACGCCGGCGGGAACCTGCTGAAGTCGCAGTCGGCCGGCTCGAATCTATTCACCCTCGCGGAATACGACAGCCTCGGCCGGGCGACGACGCAGTACGTGGGCTATGAGGTCGGTCAGACGGGCCTCGGCTCCGTCTCAACCGCGACCGTGCTGACGCAGTCGGAAACGGCGTTCGACGACGCCGGAAACGTCCTCACATCGACGGTCCGCGATCGGTACGATGACGTCACCGGTTCCGGTCCGCTCGCCGGGCCGACCGGGGCCGGGCCCAACGCCCGCGTCTCCTACTCCGCCACTTGGTACGACCCGATCGGACGCACCCTCGCCGCCGCCGACTACGGCACCAACGCCGGGAGCGTCCTCGCTCGGCCCGCAACGGTCCCCGCTGCCGCCGACGACGTGCTGGTTTCGTCCATCGCCTACGACGACGCCGGTCGCACGGCTGCGACGGTGGCTCCGGACGGCATGGAGACGGCGACGGAGTACGACGACCTCGGCCGTCGCACCGCGGTGATCGAGAACGTCGACGCCGGCTCCACAGTTGCAGACGCCAATCGCACCACGCGGTTCAGCTACACCGCGGACGGGCAACTGAAGACGCTGACCGCGGAGAACGCCGCCACCGGCGATCAGGTCACGACCTACGAGTACGGCACGACGCTGGCCGAGAGCGAGATCGCCAGTTCGTCGCTGTTGCGGAAGACGCTCTACCCGGATTCGACCGGGCCGTCCGACAGCGTGATCTACGAGTACGACCGCACCGGCGCCCTCACCGCGGTCACCGACCAGAACGGCACGACGCACCTCTTCGACTACGACGCGCTCGGTCGCCGGACCGCGGACCGGGTCGAGACGCTGGGAACCGGCGTGGACGGCGCCGTCCGCCGCGTCGAGACCGCCTACGACGACCGCGGCCTGCCGGAGCGGATGACCTGCTTCGACGCCCCGTACGGCGGCTTCCACGTCAACGAAGTCACTCGCGAGCATGACGAGTGGAACCGGCTGACCGCCGAGTTCCAAGAGCATGCCGGCCCCGTCGGCGCCTCCACCCCCTCCGTCGGCTACGCCTACGAGGACGGCGCCGCGAACACCCTGCGGCCCACGTCGCTGACCTATCCGAACGGCCGCGTCCTCGCCTACGGCTACGGGACGACCGGCTCCACCGACGACGTGGCCGATCGCGTGGCGAAGCTGACTTGGGACGGCACGATCGTGGAGGAGATCGACCGGCTCGGCTCCGGCGCCGTCGCCGAACTGCGGTTGCCCGAGCCGGACGTGAGCCGGCTGTTCAAGCTCGGCGGAACCGACCCGGAGACCGGCGACCAGTACGGCGCCACCGACCGCTTCGGCCGCGAGACGCAGACGCGTTGGCGGACCGGCTCCTCCACGGATGTCGTCTCCCAAGACCTCGGCTACGACCGGGCCAGCAGCCGCACTTTTCGAAGGGACAACGCGGCGGCGGCCTACGCGGTGGACCGGGACGAACTCTACGGCCACGACGCCCTGCGGCGCCTGCAAACGCTGGCCCGCGGCGACCTCAACCCGGCCGGCGACGCGGTCTCCTCGGAGAACTACGCCCAGGGCTGGACGCTGGACGAAACCGGCAACTGGTCCGGGTACGAGGAAGGGCCGACCTCGGCGTCGCCCACGCTGGAGCAGACCCGCACGGGCAACGCCGTCAACGAGATCACGGCGATCGCAGAGACCGCCGGCCCGTCTTGGGCCGACCCGGCCTACGACGCCAGCGGCAATATGACGACCGTGCCGCAACCGGGCGACCCGACGGCGACCTACGCCGCCGTCTACGATGCCTGGAACCGCCTCGTCAAGCTGACCGACGGCGCGACCGTCGTGCAGGAGAACGCCTACGACGCCCGCGGCTACCGCATCGAGCGGATCGCCGACGGCGAGGCCCGCCGCTACTACCACTCCGCCGGCTGGCGGGTGTTGGAGGAGCGGATCGGAACCGCTACGCTGGCCGAGCGGCAGTTCGTCTGGGGCGTGCGGTATATCGACGAACTGGTCCTGCGGGACCGGGACGAGGACGGCACGGGGTCTCTGATCGAACGCCTGTACGCCCTGCAGGACGCGAACTGGAACGTGGTCGCCCTGGTCGACGAGGTCGGCGGCCTCGCCGAACGCTTCGGCTACGCCGCCTACGGCGAAATGCAGGTTCTCACCCCGGCCTTCGCCGCGAGAACCGGCAGCGACTTCGACTGGGAGACGACCTACGCCGGCTATCGGAGAGAGCCGGTCGGAACGTACCACATGCGGTTCCGAGTGTTACACCCGCAATTGGGGTGCTGGCTGACGCGGGATCCGATCGGGTATACAGATGGGAGCCTGGGCCTATATGAATATGTCAGGAGCATGCCTACCCAGGGCGTCGACCCGACCGGGCTGAGGATCGTGAAAGGCATAATTATGACTCCGCCACGGGAGGGGCAGGTTGTATGGATTTGGGTGCCTGACACTTGGTCGGGCGGCTCTGACCAAGATGCTTGCAATATTACCAAGACCGAGTCTGGATTAACCCCTTATGCGGTGAAACCAACCAAAGATGAGGCAATGCTGATCAAATCCTCAAAGGGAAATCCGTCTGTCGAGAAAAACCTCGTGAAATTGCTCCAAGCGAAGGATGACGCCTGGGTGGTAGACAACATACCAAGCGTGCTGGACAGCCAGTGCGCTAGGTGGGGAACGGATTTTTACACCAAACTTTTGCTGGACCCCAGTTTTACCATGAAAACCAAAGTGGAAGCACCTCGTTGGCCGGTGCCCGGCGGCCCAGAGCATATGGTCATCTTATGCAAGGTTGGGGATGACACTTACGGGGTTGACAGCGGCTTTCTAGGCGGGGAAGACAAACTGTTTAATCCACACGATTTACCGAAAGACATTCCGAATGAGGCTGCCGCAGACATGTATAAGTATGTCAGCGATTTTGAAGGTTCGCCCTAGAGCGGCAGTCACCTCTAAATGCCCTGACCATCCATGGAAATCACGGAAATGCGACGCAAGCCGAGCGCGGCAATATATCTCGGGGTGGCAGTTCTGCTGCTGTTAGTTGTTCTGATGGTGTGGTGGCGAAGGTCGCCTTCACAGCCTTTCGGCCCTTCTGCGGACGCGATCATGAACTTTGCGATACTTGCCCCCTTTGCGATCATTGCTCATGGTCTATTCCGGGTCGCTCTTCCTAAACAGCGGGCGGGTGGCATGCTTTCACCGACCAGCGAAGCGACAGCGAAGCGACAGCGAAGCGACAGCGAAGCGACAGCGAAGCGACAGCGAAGCGACAGCGAAGCGACAGCGAAGCGACAGCGAAGCGACAGCGAAGCGACAGCGAAGCGACAGCGAAGCCGGACGGGGTAAGCATGGAGAGCGACGCCCGCCCCTGACTGACGCTGCGAACCGCTGTGACGAACGCTGAGACCCGCGGCCGGGGTTCCTTCGGGAGCCCCGGCCGTGTTTTCGTTTCGCCCTCTCGCCCCCATCTTCTCTCCCTCTTCGCCCCTGCTGCAGAGTCTGGCGACGCCGGGGGTGGGCACGTACGCTGACGCCTACGACGTGAACAAGAACCGCACCGCGGAGACGATCACGGGGGTCATGAACGCCCGGGTGCCCAAGGCGACTCGACCGTCCGCTGCTCGACCGTCCGCTGACTGAGACCCGTGAGCAGCCGGGGTCGGCTCACCGGCGACCCTGCGACGCCGACCCGCTGCGACCTTCCCCCCAACCCAGCGACCGAGGTTCCCGCCGGGAGCCCCGGTCGTTTTTCGTTCGCGGACGCGAATCGCCCGGAACTCGTCTCGACAGAATCCCCTTCACACTGTTAGTGTACCCATGAACATATTGCGTCGCCCCGAGCGTCCTGGCTTAGCCAAGCAGCGGCACGTCGACGCGATCCCGATTCCCGAGGTTTCTCATGCCGCCCCGGTTGCTGCATTGTCTTTATACTTGCCGGCGCGACCGGGGACTGCTGGAGCGGTTCCTTCTCAACCACCAGCCGTCGAACCGACCGGCGGACCGCCGGGTCGCCGTCTACGACGCCGCCGGCCCGGACGACGGGGACGGCCTGCACGGGCTGGAAACGTGGTCGGTCGATGCGCCGGCGGGGTACGAGTTTCTGGCGATCAAAACGTACGCGATGTTGCAGCGCGCGTTGGCGGAGCCGGACTGGGATTATCTGCTGAAGACCGACGTCGACTGCCGGGTCGACGCCGAGCAGGTCACGGCGGCGATGCGACGGCAGGTTCGCTACGCCGGCGAAGTCCTCGGCCGGGGCGACGCGACCTCCAAACAGTGGCATTTCCGCAAATGCCGGCACCGCATTTATGAAGAGCCGTGCCCCCCGGCGTTGTTCCCCTCCACCGACGCCGGGTTCGCCGCGGGCCACGCCTACCTGCTGCACCGCGACGCCGCCGCGGCGGTCGTTGCGCGGGGCGTCTACTTCGCCATGCGGCACATCTATGAAGACGTGATGGTCGGGCAGGCCCTGGAGGGCGTCTTCCCCGTCCAGCCTTATCGCCTCGCCGCGCACGGCGTCCCCTCCTCCCCCGTTGCCTGAAAAACGTTCAATGTTTTCCCCCAGCATTCCCTCCGGCGACCGCCCGCCGCTCCGAGTCTGGTTCTGCGATTTCTGGCCCGGGTTCGAGCCGGAGGACAGCCTCTTCTGGCGAATTCTCTCCCAGAAATACGCTCTGACGCTCTCGGAGCGACCGGAGATCCTCTTTTATTCCTGCTTCGGTCGGCGCCATCAGGAGTTCGCCTGCCTGCGGATCTTCTATACTGGCGAGAATCTCCGGCCCGACATGACTGCCTGCGATTTCGCGATTTCCTTCGACTATCACGATAGTCCTTGGCACTACCGCCAACCGCTCTACACGCTCTTCGGCGACGTGCGGGAGCTATCCGCCGGCCGCACCCGGGGGCAGGCGAAGCAGTTGCTGGCGGGGAAGTCGAAGTTCTGCAACGTCGTCGTCTCCAACCCGAATTGCGCGGTGCGAAACCGGGTCGCGGACTTGCTTTCTGCCTACAAGCCGGTCGACTCCGGCGGGGGGTATCGAAACACGATCGGCGGACCGATCCCGTCGGGGACCGCCCACAAGATCGCTTTCGCCCGCGACTACAAGTTCACGATGGCGTTCGAGAACTCCTCCCACCCCGGCTATACCACGGAGAAGATCTTGGAAGCGTATCTCGCCGGCTCCGTGCCGCTGTATTGGGGCAGTCCGCGGATCGGGGAAGAGTTCGATCCCGGCAGTTTGCTGTCGCTGCACGACTACGCCACCGAGGAAGACTTCGTAGACGCTGTGGCCGAGGCGGATCAGGACGACGAGCGGTACCTGGACCTGCTGTGCGCTCCCGCCCTCGCCCCACACGTGAACGCGGAACGACTGGCCGGGGCCGGACTGTCTGAATGGCTGACCGACGTCGCCGCCCGGCGGACGCAGATTCAGCCGCTCGCCTGTTCGATCTAACCACAACGCTTGGCGAGAAGGGGCGAGGCTCGCGTCAGCGATCCCCTCGACCGCCGAACGATCCCGCCGCGGACGGACCAAACGGACAGCCCCATCGTATCGCCGGATTCGTCGCGCACCCCTTTGGCAACTATCGTCCGCTTTGACAAGGCGCGATTCATTGGAGCTCGCCGACCTGATAGGGCCTTGGTCCCTTGCCTTCCCCCGGCGGCGTGAAATCCGGGAGGATCCGCTCGCGGACGGTCTCGGCGACGGCTTCCAGGCGGTTCCAGCCGATCTGCTGGCGGTAGATCGCGGCCATGCTCTCGTCCGTGTGGCCCATGATCAGGTCGGCGGCGGGTTGATCGAGGGCCGCGTCGGCGTGGGTGCGGAAGGTCCGCCGCAGCGTGTAGAAGCCGCGGCCCGGTTCGACCCCCGCGGCGGCCCGCGCCTTGGCGAACGCCTGGGCGATCGCGTCGGTGGTCGAGGTCGTGCCGTCCGGATTGCGCGTCGTTCGCACGAACCGGCGGCGTTTGCGAGTGACGAAGACGAGGTCCGCGTCCTCCGCATCCTTCGGGTCGCGTCGTTCCGCCAGGGCGAACCGGAGCACGTCGACGGTCTCCGGCCAGAGCGCCGCCTTGCGCTCGATGCCGGTTTTCGGTCGGGCGAAGTCCAGGCGGCCGCGGTCCAGGTCCAGCGCCGACCGCGGGAGGTCGGCGCAGTCGGTGTTCCCGAACCCGCAGTTCAGCCCCAGCAGGATCATCGCCCGCAGTTGCAGGTCGGCCCCGCGGAGCAGCGCGAGGCACTCCTCGGGCGAGAACAGCTTCGGCCCCCGCTTCTGACGGTCCTTGCGAAGCACCGACCGGCTGGGCGGGCGGAACTGTCGGCCGCGGATCAGCGGGCTGTCCGTCAGGCCTTCGTCGTACGCGAACTTGAACACGACCCGGCAGTGCCGGATGTAGTTCGCGAGCGTGACCGGACCGCAGCCCTTCGCCAGCGTCGCGCGGAACGCGGCGAAGTCCGACGGCGCCAGGTCCGCCAGCGTCCGGCCGGTGCCGAAGTGGTTCGCGATTCGCTTGCAGGCCCGGCGGTAGTGCTCTCAGGTGCGGGCCGAGAGTTCGCCGGAATCGACCCGGGCCTCCTTCTCCGCCAAGAACCGGTTCAGCAGATCGCGGACCGTCAGCCCCTCGGTCGCCGGACGGGGCGCGCGGCCGACCTGCAGGTCGTCGCGGACTCGCTGGTACTCCTCCAGGGCCCGCCGCCAGTCGTCCAGCGGGCCGAAGTAGTGCAGCTTGCCGCGGATCTTCTTGCACCACTGCTTCGCCCCGCGGTGGGGCGTGAGGGGGAAGTCCGGGTACGGTTTCTGGACCGCCGCGGGCGCCGAGCGGCGCGGCTTGCGGGTCGTCTTCCTGGTAGATTGGGGGGGCTGCGACTGGGCGGGCACGACGGGTTCCTCCGAGCGTCCGGTTGTAGAAACGGTTGTAACGCACCCACGACCACTGTAGCGGAGACCGCCCGAAACGCCTATCATCGCAGACTCAAGGGGCCGTAGCTCAATCGGTTAGAGCAGCCGACTCATAATCGGTTGGTTGTGGGTTCAAGTCCCGCCGGCCCTAATCGCTCCGGCCGTCCGTCAAACGGGGAGCGGCGACAGATTGATCGCAGGCCGTTGATGGATGCGGGGGAATCAACGTAGACTGGGACTCCCCCCGGGCGACGCGTCTCGACGTCGCTCCCGTCCTACCGACCGACTGGCGCCCTATGCCTCGTCCGTTCGCCCTCAGTTCGTGCGTCTCCGCGTTGGCCGTTTGGGGAGCGCTCTGCGGGGGACTGTGGGAACGACCGGCCGCGGCCGACGAACCGGCGGCCGACGAAACCGTAGCCGACGAAACAGCAGCCGGCGACGGGGCGGCCGGCGACGGGGCCGTCAGCCTCGCGGAGGATCTCTGGCCGGTGTTGCAGGCCAAGTGCCTCGGCTGTCATCAGCCGGCCAAGTCCGAGGGCGGCTATCTGATGACCGACCCGCAGGCGTTCTTCGCCGGCGGGGACAGCGGACTGGCGGCCGTCACGCCGGGGGAGGCCGACCACAGCTTCCTGCTCCAGCGCGTCACGCCGAACGCCGAGGGCGTCGCGGAGATGCCGCCGGAAGGAAAGCCGCTTTCCCCCAAGCAGATCGAACTGCTCCGCAAGTGGATCGAACAGGGGGCGACGCACGATCTGCCCGAAGCCGGCCCCCGCTACGACGCGGCGAACCCGCCGATCTATACGCGGCCGCCGATCGTCGCCTCGTTGGATTGGTCCCCGGACGGGAAGACGCTCGCCGTCGCCGGCTTCCATGAAGTGCTGCTGACCGACCCGGCGAAGGGGGAACTGATCGGGCGTTTGGTGGGGCTGTCCGAACGGGTGCAGTCGGTGCGGTTCTCGCCGGACGGCACGCGATTGGCCGTCGCCGGCGGGCTGCCGGGACGCACGGGGGAACTGCAATTGTGGGATCTGGATGCGGAATCGGAGCGCGGGGGGACGCTGACCCTCAGCGTGCCGTTGACCGCGGATACGACCTACGGCGTGAGTTGGACGCCGGACGGCTCGAAGGTCGCCGTGGGCGGGGCGGACAACGCGGTTCACGTTTTAGATGCGACGACCGGCGCATCGCTGGTGCGGATGGCCTCGCACACGGACTGGGCGCTGGGCACGGCGTTCGACGCGGACGGCTCGCACGTCGTCAGCGCCGGCCGCGACGGGACGGTGAAGCTGACGGAGGTCGACTCCGGCCGCTTTGAAGACAACGTCACCTCGATCACCCCCGGGGCGCTGAAGGGCGGCGTGCAGGCGATCGATCGGCACCCGACCCGCGATCTCGTCGCCGTCGGCGGGGCCGACGGGCTGCCGAAGGTCTTTCAACTGTTCCGCCACACGCCCCGCAAGATCGGCGACGACGCGAACCACATCCTCGATCTGTTCCCGATGCACGGCCGGGTCTATGGGGTGCAGTTCGACGCCGACGGCGACGTGATCGCCGCCGGCTCCGGCCTCGACGGCGTCGGCGAGGTGACCGTCTCCAGCTTCGACTTCGACGCCGAGATTCCCAAGGAGATGCTGGAGGCGATGAAATCCATCCCCGCCCAGCGGAACGCGGCTCAGAAGAAGGTCCTGTCCGACTATCGCGACAGCGGCGTGAAACTGCTGGCCCGCGTGCCGGTGCCGGATGCGGCGATCTATGCGGTCGCCGTCAGCCCGGACGGCGCGACGGTCGCGGCCTCCGGCTCCGACGGCGTCGTCCGCCTGATCGACGTGGCCGAGGCGGAGATCAAAAGCACCTACTCCCCCGCCCCGGTGGAAGACGCGACCGATAACGCCGAGGCTCCGCGGAGCCTTGGCGTTACGGCCCCTCAAGACGTGGATTATATTCGCGACGTGACGCCGGTCCTCTCGAAGCTGGGCTGCAACGCGGGGACCTGCCACGGCTCGAAGGACGGGAAGAACGGCTTCAAGTTGAGCCTGCGGGGCTACGACCCGATCTACGACGTACGGGCGCTGACCGACGACCACGCGGCTCGCCGGGTCAACGTCGCCAGCCCGGACGACAGTTTGATGCTGCTGAAGGCGATCGCCGCGGTCCCGCATGAGGGCGGGCAAACGACGACGAAAGACTCCGAATATTACGCCCTGCTGCGAGCGTGGATCTCCGAAGGGGCGCACCTCGATCTCAATACGCCGAAAGTGGCCTCCATCGCCCTGACCCCGGCCAATCCGGTGTTGGACGACGCCGGCGAAACGGTGCAGTTCGGCGTCGTCGCGACCTACGCCGACGGCTCCACCCGCGACGTGACGGGGGAAGCGTTTATCGAAACCGGCGACGGGGAGATCGCGACCGCGGACGACGCCGGCGCCCTCACCGCCGTGCGTCGCGGCGAAGCCCCGGTGCTGGCCCGCTACGAAGGCGCCTACGCCGCCACGACCCTCACCGTGATGGGCGACCGCAGCGGCTTCCAATGGGAGACCCCGCCGACCTGGGGGACGATCGACGAACTGGTCGCCGACAAATGGCAGACGCTCAAGATTCGCCCCTCCGGCCTCAGCGACGACGCTTCCTTCCTGCGTCGCGTGCACCTCGACCTGACCGGCCTGCCGCCGACCGCCGAGCAGGTCGAAGCGTTTCTCGCCGACGATCGCCCGACGCGCGAAAAGCGGGACGAAGTCATCGACCGCCTTATCGGCTCGGACGACTTCGTGGAGCAGTGGTCGAATAAATGGGCCGACCTGTTGCAGGTCAACGGCAAGTTCCTCGGCAAGCAGGGGGCGACGGCCTTCCGCGATTGGATCCGGGCGGAGGTCAAAGCGAACACCCCCTACGACGAGTTTGCCCACAAAATCCTGACCGCCGCCGGCTCCAACAAAGAGAACCCGCAGGCGAGCTACTACAAGATTCTCCGCGATCCCGACCTGACGATGGAGAACACCACGCACCTGTTCTTGGGCGTACGGTTCAACTGCAATAAATGCCACGACCATCCGTTTGAACGCTGGACGCAAGATCAATATTACGAGACCGCCGCGTTCTTCGCTCAGATGGACCTGAAGCGCGACCCGGCCTCCGGCGACAAGAAAATCGGCGGCACCGCGGTCGAAGGCGCCGTGCCGTTGTATGAGATCGTCGGCGATAAAACCGACGGCGAGATGACCCACGACCGCACCGGCGCCGTCGCGCCCCCCGCCTTCCCCTACGAACTAGCCAGCGCCGAGACGCCCGCCGACGGCGAATCGTCAGAGAGCAATTCCGCCGACGACCGCACCCGTCGCGAACGCTTCGCCGACTGGGCGACGAGTGCCGACAACCCCTATTTCGCCCGCAGCTACGCCAACCGCGTCTGGGGCTACCTGACCGGCGTGGGGCTGATCGAGCCGGTCGACGACATCCGGGCCGGCAACCCGCCCACCAACCCGGCGCTGCTGGATCACCTCACGGATCAATTCGTCGCCAGCGATTTCAACGTCCGGGAATTGATGCGGGAGATCTGCAAGTCGCGGACGTATCAACTCTCCATCGCGTCGAACGAGTGGAATAAGGACGACAGCCGCAACTACGCCAAGGCCACGCCTCGCCGCCTGCCGGCGGAAGCGTTGTATGACGCGATTCATCAGGTCACCGGTACGCCCTCCAAGCTGCCCGGTCTGCCGGCCGGGGCGCGGGCGGCGACGCTGCCGGACGCCGGCGCCGGCCTGTCGGACGGGTTCCTGAACACCTTCGGTCGCCCGGTCCGCGAGAGCGCCTGCGAATGCGAACGCAGCGACGAGGTGCAGCTCGGCCCGGTGATGGCGCTGGTCAGCGGCCCGACGGTCAGCCGGGCGCTCTCCGACCCGGCCGGCAAGCTGGACGATCTGGCTGCGGAGATTGAGGACGACCGCGCATTAGTGGACGCCGTCGTGATGCGGGTGCTGAATCGCCCGGCGCACGATTCCGAGGTGCAGGCGGTGAAGTCCGCCCTCGACCGCGTCGCCGAGGACCACATCGCCCTCGAAGCGAAGCTGGCGGAGCGCGAAGCTTGGTGGGCCGCCCGCGAGCCGGTTCTCGAAGCCGAACGCCAGGCGGCGATCGCCGCCGCCGAGGCGGACCTCGCGGCCTATCAAAAGGAGATCGCCCCCGCGCTCGCCAAGAAAGTGCAGGAACGGACGGACCGCATCGCCGCGGCCGAGGCGGCGATCGAAGCCGACCGGGACGCCGCCGACGCCCGCTTCGACCAATGGCAGCAGTCCGCGGGCGAGCCGGTCGATTGGGCCGTGCTGCGGCCGACGACCATGAAGTCCACAAACGGGGCGGAGATGGAACTCCGTGAGGACGGCTCCATCCTCGTCACCGGCAAGCAGGGCAAAACGGCCTATCACCTCGACTTTGAACTGCCGCCCCTCGTGGACGCCGGCGGCGTGACCGCCTTCCGGCTGGAAGCGCTGGTCGATCCGAAGATCTACAAACCCGGCCCCGGCCGCTCCAAGAACGGCAACATCGTCATCAGCGAGTTCGAAGCGCTGGCCGCGGAGATCCCCGCGGACGGGGCGGCCGATACGGAGGCGCCGCTGGCGAAGATCAAGCTGCAAAACGCTCAGGCGACGTTCAGCCAGAACGGCTACGACGTGAAGACGGCGATCGACGGCAAGAGTCCGGCGTCCGGCAACGGCTGGGCCCTCAGCCCGGACCTCGGCAAGGAGCACCGGGCCGTGTTCGAGACCAAGGAGGATCTCGGCCACGCCGGCGGCACGCGGCTGCGGATCACCTTGAACCAGCAATACCAGGACGGCACGCACGCCCTAGGCCTGTTCCGGCTCAGCGTCGCCCGCCAACCGCGGCCGGTCTCCCTCGGTCTACCGGCCGAACCGGCGAAGCTGCTGGCCGTCGCTCCGACGGAACGCACCGAGGAGCAGGCCCAGGCGCTGCGGGACTACTTCCTCTCGAAGGACGAACCGCATCAGAAGCTCGTCTCCGCCCTGAACGAAGCCCGCATGCCGGTTCCCAAAGACCCCGGCGTCACGATGCGGGAAGCCGCGATCGCCTCCGCGAAGACGCCGGTGCCGCTGGATGGCACGCTCGCTCGATTGCGGTCCGACGCCGCCCTCAGCGCCAGCCAGTTGGAGACCGTCCGCCTGACCGCGGTGCAGGACTTCGCCTGGGCGCTGATCAACAGCCCCGAGTTTTTGTTCAATCACTGACCTGCATTCATAACGCAGAGGCCCCGCGGGGCCTCTGCGTTACGGAACCTTTCCCCCCGCCCGCCACGCCTCCGATGTTTATTCTCCCCGGCTCCCGCGGCAAAGACGTCTGCGATCCCGGCGCCGGCCACACGCGCCGCGACCTGCTGCGCGTCGGCGGGTCCGGGATGCTGGGGCTGTCGCTGGGTTCGATGCTGAACCTCCAGGCCCAAGCCTCCGAGGCCGGCGGCAGCGGGGCGCCGGGGTGGAACCGGGCCAAGAGCGTCATTCTCGTCTATCTGCAGGGCGGGCCGAGCCATATCGACCTGTGGGATCCGAAGGAGAACGTGCCGGACAACGTCCGCAGCGCGTTCAAGCCGATCGCCTCGAACGTCCCCGGCATGGGCGTCACGGAGATCCTGCCGAAGCTGTCGCAGCAGATGGACAAGGCGACGCTGATTCGCTCCATGAGCTACACGCCCAACGGGCTGTTCAATCACACCGCCGCCATCTATCAGATGATGACGGGTTATACGACGGACAAGGTCAGCCCCTCGGGGCAGTTGGAGCCGCCCAGCCCGAAGGACTTCCCGAACTTCGGTTCGAACATCATGCGGCTGCGGCCGGCGACCGAGCCGATGCTGCCCTTCGTGATGCTCCCGCGGCCGTTGCAGGAGAGCAACGTCGTCGGCAAGGGCGGGACCGCCGGCTTCCTCGGCAAGGCGTACGATCCGTATACGCTCTATCCGCCGGGGGACGACCTCAAAATGGATAAAATGGCCGGCTTGAAGGTCGACGATCTCAAGCTGCCGGACGACGTGTTCGCCGCCCGCCTCCGCCGCCGGGCGGACCTGCGGAGCAGCGTGCTGGACGGCATGCGGGAGATCGATCAGGCGGTCGCCTCGCATAAATTGGACGCCTACTACGAGCAGGCGCTCGAACTGGTCGCCAGCGGCCGCGCCCGGGACGCCTTCGATCTGGGCGCCGAGCCGGACGCCATGCACGAACGCTACGGCCGCAACACCTTCGGCCAAAGCCTGCTGCTGGCCCGGCGCCTCGTGGAGGCCGGCACGCGAGTCGTGGAGGTCATCTGGCCGAAGCAGGCCAACAGCGACAACCATTCCTGGGACCAGCACACGGCCCTGACGAAGCGGATGAAGGATCAGTCCGGCCCGATGTTCGACGTCGGCCTCGCCGGCCTGCTGGGCGATATGGACGAACGCGGCCTGCTGGAGGACACGCTGGTCGTCGCCGTCGGCGAGTTCGGCCGCAGCCCCAAAAAGGGCGTGAGCACCAGCGGCAACGGCAACTCCGCCGACGGCCGCGACCACTGGCCCTACTGCTACACGGGCTTGGTGGCCGGCGCCGGCATCAAACGCGGCCACGTGCACGGTTCCAGCGACGCCACCGCCAGCGCCCCCGCGACCGACCCGGTCCACCCCGGCGAACTGCTCGCCACCATCTACCACGCCTTCGGCATCAAGCCGGAAACGATCGTGTATAACCACCTCAACCAACCGCGGGAGTTGGTCAAGGCCGAGGCGGTGACGGGGTTGTTTGGATAGTGTGCGATTGGTTCAGGCGATAATAATGCCAGCTGAAAGTGGGAAACTTGTCCGAGAAAACCGTCCAGAATCTGAAAATTGAAACAGTCGAACAGTATGTTCGAGTAGTCTCAAGTTTCGAGCGTCGACATGTCGCCCAGTGGTTTTTCCGGGGGCACGGCAGGCGGGAGTTCCGATTAGTCCCAACCCTGTTCCGCGTTGTAGAACATAACCCAATGTCTAACGTTGGAGCGATCGAGGCCTATTTAATGGACTGTTTCAAGCAGGAAGCACCGGCTTATCTCGCATCACCGCCGCCATCGGATGATGAACTTGGCTGGCTGACTATTGCTCAACACTACGGTGTGCCGACGCGACTCTTGGATTGGTCGACCAATCCCCTGATCGCACTATACTTTGCTGCCGTAGGACATCCAGATCACGCCGGTGATGTTTGGTGCATAGGGGCACACTCCACGCACAATTGTTTAGCCGAGAGCACTCATTCCGACCAACGATCCACAGTCAGGAACTCTGGCCTGATCGTCTTCCCAAGGCACCTATCGCCTCGTGTCACCAACCAGTCAGGCTGCTTCACCAACCACCGAACCGATAAGCCGGCCGACGAGTCTGACTGGGAGGATTATTGTCGGTTCACGAGGATTGCGATTCCGGCAGAGCAGAAAAAACAGGTGCTGAGCGACCTCTATGATCTTGGCATCCATGGCACGTTCATTTGGCCGGATCTAGGAGGGTTGGCTGAACGGTTACGATACGAAGTTACTGTTCAGCACGACCGACGAACTGGGGACACTGGGTAGAGGGGGCGTAGCGCGTAAGGGGCAAAACGCCGGGCGCCATGCTCTCACCGGCCGACGCAGCGGAGCGGAGTCGGGCGGGGTGAGCATGCGAGCGACGCATGACCGGGCAGAGCGGCCGGAAGCCGCTCCGCATGCTCACCCGCCTGCGTTTCGCTTCGCTGCACTCCGGCGTGAGAGCATGGCACATCGGTCCGGAGCCAAACCGATTTAAAAATGAATCGCCCGGCCGTCGACGGCGAGGGCGGCTTCTTTGACGGCTTCGGACAGCGTCGGGTGGGCGTGGCAGGTGCGGGCGATGTCCTCGGCGCTGGCGCCGTATTCCATCGCGGCGGCGCACTCGGCGATCAAATCGCCGGCGTGCGGGCCGAGGATGTGTACGCCTAACACGCGGTCGGTCGTCTTGTCGGCGAGGATCTTCACCTGGCCCTCCGTGTGACCGATCGCCTTCGCCCGGCCGTTGGCGGCGAAGGGGAATTTTCCTTTGCGATATTCGATCCCCTCCTTCTTTAATTCCTCCTCCGTCTTGCCGACGGCGGCGATCTCCGGGGAGGTATAGACGATGCTGGGGATCACGCCGTAGTTGATGTGCCCGTGGCCGGTGACGAGACGTTCGACGAACGCGATGCCCTCCTCCTCCGCCTTGTGGGCCAGCATGGCGCCGCCGATCACGTCGCCGATCGCGCTGACGCCCTCCGCCGCGGCGTAATGCTCGTCGACGGGGATGAAGCCGCGTTTGTCGGTGCTAATCCCGACCGTCTCCAGCCCCAGCCCGTCGGTATAAGGACGACGGCCGACGCTCATCAGGACTTTATCGCATTCGATCGGGTCGCCGCCCTCGATCAAGACCTGTCCGCCGCCGCCGTCGCGCTGTTCGACACCGACGACCTTCGTGCCCAGCTTCAGGTCGAGCCCCTGCTTGCGGAACATCTTCTCCGCGGCCTTGGCGATCTCGCCGTCGTTCAGGGGGAGGATGTGGTCGAGGTATTCCAATACCGTGACCTTCGCCCCGAGGCGCTTCCAAACGGTGCCCAGTTCCAGGCCGATATAACCGGCGCCGATGACGACGAGGTGCTCCGGGACCGATTCGTAACTCAGGGCGCCGGTGCTGTCGGTGACGAAATCGCCGTCGATCTCGATGCCCGGCAGGCTGGCCGGGGCGCTGCCGGTGGCGATCAGAACGTGCTTCGCGGAGAGCGTCCCGGCGTCTTTTCCGTCGACCTGCATCAGCACCCGATCGCCGTCGCGGCCGGCGAGCGTGCCGCGGCCGGAGACATGCGTGACCTTGTTCTTCTTGAACAGGCCGGCGATCCCGGAGGTGAGCGTTTTGACCGTGCGGTTCTTGTCCTTGAGCATCGCCGGCAGATCGAGGGCCAGGCCGTCGAACGTGATGCCGCGGTCGGCGAAGCTGTGCTGCGCTTCGTGATAGATCTCGCTGCTTTCGAGCAGCGCCTTGGAGGGGATGCAGCCGACCCGCAGGCAGGTCCCGCCCAACGCCGGCTCCAGTTCCACGCAGGCGACGCTCTGCCCGAGTTGCGCCGCCCGCAACGCCGCGACGTAGCCGCCGGGGCCGGCGCCGATCACGACGAGGTCGAACGCTTGCACGTCGGCGGGGGAGGCGGGGGCGTCCTGGGGCATTGAGTGAGAAC
>NZ_WTPX01000065.1 GCF_013036045.1 Alienimonas chondri | reverse complement strand
CCCCCGCTGCGGAGACAGACGACGCCGGGGTTGAGTCCGGGGAGCCGGCTGGGGCAGACTGACCGGCAGCCGCCCCGCCCAGTCTCGCTCGTCCCTCCGTCGCCGGTTCGCCCCGCCCGTGCCCCGTCCCTCCGTCGCCGACATCCTCGCGGCCGCTCGCGCGAATCGTCCGGCTGACCATGACGGGGCGCCGGATAAGGGGGCGAAGAAGGAGAATTTGCGTCCGGCGGAGGCGCCGCAGCAGGCGACGGCCGTTCGATCCAGCCCGGCCTCTGCCGCGGCGATGCTGTCGGAGGTGAGAGGAGGAGACGAAGCGGGCGGCGGAACATCGCCGCCGTCGGTTGCGGCGATGCTCGGCTCGATCCGCCGCGCCGCGGTCAGCGCGTCGCCCCTGTCGACGGCGACCATGCTGGACGCCGTCCGGGAACGCGGCGCTCGCAACTCGCCGCCCTCGGTCGCCGAGATGCTGGTTGCGGTGCGTGGGGAGGCGGGGGACCACGTTTCGCCGCCGTCCGTGGCGGAAATGCTGATCGCCGTCGGGCATCGTCCGCGACACACGTCGTCTTCGTCACAAACCGACGCCGCAACGCCGTCCGCGAAGGAGGCCGCCCGCCCCTCCGTGGCGGAGATCCTCGCGGCGGCCCGCGGCGCTGACGGACAGGGCGGGGGGGCGAAGTCGACGCCGGCACCGTCCGCTCCCGCGCCGGCTCAAAGCCGGTCGACCGGTCGGCCGAGCGCCGCGGAGATCATCGCCCGGGCCCGGGGCAAAGCCGCGCCCACCGTCGCCAAAACGACCGACGCTCCGAAGCAGGCAGCAGGTCCGCCGCCGATCCCGCTGAGCGTCGCAGAGATGGTTGCGGCATTGCGATCGCAGACCGACGAAGCCGTTCCCACCCGTGCGAAACCGCCGCGCGGCGGATGGTTCGCCCGATTGTTCGAAACGCGCGTCTGACGGGGCGGTGCCGTCCGGCCATGCCCCCGCCGGTCGTAACGATTCCAAGGCCGGCCTTGGAAACGCGGAAGGTGCGACGTTGCGACCCGGTTCCTGTCTCGCATCCAGGGATTATCATGCGGTCCGCTCTCGAGATCCGATTCGCCCTGATGCGTCGCCCCATCATTTCCGCCCCCCCGCTGCCGCTCCGGGCCTTGTCGCCGTTCGCCCTGGCGGCGGCGCTGCTGCTGGGTTGCGAACCAGCGCCGGAACCGGAGTTCGCGTCCCCGGTCGGTTACGACGGTCTCCTCGAAGAGATGCGGACCGGCACTCGGGCTGAGGTGGAGGATTACGACACGGGCGAGATGGTCGAACGCGACTTGGTCGGGTTCGACCAAGCGTTGGACGAGCGGTTCGGCTCGCCCGCCGATCCCGCGGTCTTCACCACGCTGCCGGTCCGTTTCAGCTCCTCCGAGGCCGCCGTCATCGACGTTCTGGACGATGAAGAGGCCGAAACCACCGTCTTCACGCTCGCCCCGATTCAGGGAGCCGAGACGGTCCCGGCGGTGGCGAAGGGCGACGTGCTGCACTGGAACGATGAATTCGGCAGTCCGCACGAGGCCGTCGTGGCTGCGGTCGAGGGCGATGCGATCACCGTGCCGCTGGTGCCGTTCGAGGCCAGGCCTGTTTCGCTCCCCCTCGGGTTCAATGAAGAGACCGGCGAACCGCTGCCCGGCACGGTCGTCATCGGCGATGCGGATCTGCTCGAAGAAGGTCGCGAACTCTACGCCGTGCATTGCCTGCACTGTCACGGATCGACCGGGGCGGGGGACGGACCGACCGCGAAGTATCTGCATCCGCTGCCGCGGGACTATCGCTCCGGTATGTATAAATACACCTCGACCGGCACCGGCATCGCCAGCCGAGCGGACCTCACGCGGATCCTGAGGGACGGCATCCCCGGCACCTATATGCCGTCGTTTCACCCGGCTCTGGATGCGGAGAAAACGGCGTCCGTCGTGGAGTACGTTCGGTGGCTTTCGATGCAGGGGCAGTATGCGAAGGGCGTGACGGACGAAGCGGCCTTCACCTACGGCGACGAGGCCGTCCGCGAACGCTTGGAGTCGGAAGAGGGGCTGACGCGGGAAGATCTCGTTCAAGAGCTGATCGAATACTGGCCGGACGACGTGACCGGCAAATTGTCCTTCGTCGGCACGTTCCTCGCCGAGAACTGGGCGCTGGCCGAATCGGAACCGCCGGTCACCCCGAACGAACCTCGCCCGGTTCTGACCGGCGACGAATTGGCCGCGTCGATCGAGCGTGGGAAAGGACTCTATCTTCAAAAGAGCACGCAGTGCGCCAGCTGTCACGGCTCCCGCGGGTTGGGAAACGGCCCGCAGACCGTCAGCGTGCAGCTGGATGCGGCGACTGGGGACCCCTACGCCGAGCCGGGGATTCATGACGTTTGGGGCGAGGTGGTGCAGCCTCGGAACCTCACCCGCGGCATTTATCGCGGCGGCCGACGGCCGATCGACCTGTACCGGAGGATTTATTCCGGCATCCCCGCTTCGAACATGCCGGGGTTCGGGGATAACCTGTCCGACGAACAGATCTGGGACCTCGTGAACTTCCTGATGGCGCTTCCGCTCCACCCGTCTCTCCTGGACGGGGCGGAGCTGGACGTCAGTCACGACGATGACGCCGTCGCCGCGGCTCGTCCCGCCCTTCCGCCCGCCGCGCCCGAGTTGAAAGCTGACCAGTCGTGAAGTGGGTCTGGGTGAGCCTGTTCGCGATCTGGCCGGTCGCAGCGATCGCATTGTCGGCGGTATCCCCGTCGATGGGTTGGTGGTTTCCGGAGTCCCCGGTGACCGAACCGGCCGTGGCCGAACCGGGCGCCGGGTCATCGGAGAGCGTGAACCCGCTGGGGCGGGAGATCGACCATCTCTTTTACGTCATTCTGGTCATCTGCGGGGTAGTCTTCGTCTTAACGCACGTCGGGCTGGCCTGGGTGCTGTTCGGCGGCGCCAGACGCACCGTCGCTCGCTATTTCCATGGCAACCATGTGCTGGAAGTCGTGTGGACGTTGATCCCGGCGGCGGTCCTGTTCTTTATCGCCTTCTATCAGATGGAGGTGTGGGCGAAGTTCCGCGTGGAAAGCTATTATCCCGCGGACGTCACGCCCGTCGCCGAGGTGACGGGGCGAATGTATGAATGGCGGATTCGCTACCCCGCTCCGGGGAAGACGCTAATGGACACGCCGCAGCCGGACGACCTGTATGCAGTCAACGAACTGCTGATCCCCGCGGGCGAACCGGTGCTGATTCAACTCCGCAGCCAGGACGTGCAACACTCCTTCAGCCTGCCGGAGTTTCGTATCAAACAGGATGCGTTGCCGGGACAACGCATCCCCGTCTGGTTCCAGGCCGACCAGGCCGGGAACTACACGTTGCTCTGTCAGGAACTGTGCGGCTGGGGGCATTACAAGATGGGCGGGGTCGTGATCGCCACGCCGCCGGACGAACACGCGGCGGCGATGGCGGCGTTGGCCGCGAAGCAACAAAGCGACGGCGTGAACCAGACCGACGACGAGGAGTCTGAGATCGCTTCCACGACGGCCGTGACGGGAGAACGGAACTGATGTCGACGCTCGCCCCGCCTTCCGCCGACGCCGCAATTTCGGGCGGCGATCCGCACGGTGCTCACTCGGAGCACAAGCAGCCCGGGTTCATCGGACGGTATATTTTCAGTTCGGACCACAAAGTCATCGGGATGCAATTCCTGCTGACGACGCTGTTCATGCTGTTCGTCGGCGGAGCCTTCGCGCTGGCGATCCGTTGGCAGTTGGCCTACCCGTGGGAGCCGCTGCCGATTCTGGGGAAGGCGTTATTCCCGACGACCGGCGGGCGGATCACGCCGGAGTTTTACACCATGTTGTTCACCATGCACGGCACGGTGATGGTGTTCCTGGTGATCATCCCGATCCTGGCCGGAGCGTTCGGAAACTTCCTCATCCCGTTGCAGATCGGGGCGGAGGACATGGCGTTCCCGCGGCTCAACATGGCCAGCTACTGGATCTATTGGCCGGCGGTGTTCTGCTTCGGCTATAGCTATTACGCCGCGGGCAGCCTCGGGGCGGGCGCGTCGAGCGGGTGGACGGCCTATCCGCTGCTCAGCGCCCTCCCGGACGCCAACCCCGGCACCGGTCCGGCCCAGACGTGGTGGCTGTACGGGCTGACGCTGGTGGGCGTCAGTTCGATGATGGGTTCGGTCAATTACCTCACGACCATCATCAATATGCGGGCGCCGGGAATGACGCTGTTCCGCATGCCGATGAGCATCTGGGGCATGTTTATCACGGCGATCCTTCAGGCGTTCGCCCTGCCGGTGCTCACCGCGGCGAGCCTCATGCTGATCGCCGACCGTGAACTGGGCACCTGCTTCTTTATCCCCACGGGGCAGCTCTTACCGGGGGCCGACGTCGCGACCGTCGGCGGGGGACAGCCGCTGTTGTGGCAGCACCTGTTCTGGTTTTATTCGCACCCGGCGGTGTACATCATGGTGCTGCCGGCGATGGGCATGGTGAGCGATATGCTCGCCTGCCACTGCCGGAAGCCGCTGTTCGGCTATAAGCCGATGATCTACAGCATGACGGCGATCGCCGGGCTGGGGTTCGTGGTGTGGGGGCACCACATGTTCACCTCCGGGATGAACCCGGCGCTGGGGATGACGTTCATGGTCAGCACGATCCTGATCGCCTTGCCCAGCGGTATTAAAGTCTTCAACTGGATCGGCACGATCTGGGGCGGACACGTTCGTTTCAACACCGTTTTGTTGAACTGCGCCGCGTTCGTCAGCATGTTTATCACCGGCGGTCTGTCCGGGATCTTTATGGCGGCGGTGCCGGTAGACGTGTACTTCCACGACACCTACTTCATCGTCGCGCACTTCCACTACATCCTGTTCGGCGCGACGCTGTTCGGCGTGTTCGCGGCGATCCATCACTGGTTCCCGAAGATGACGGGCCGGTCGATGAGCGAGCGGGTCGGCCAACTGCACTTCGGCATTACCTTCCTCGCGTTTCACGGCGTGTTCTTTCCGATGCACCTGCTCGGGATGGCCGGCATGCCGCGTCGCTACGCGGACCCGTACGTTCACCCGCCGTTTGAGAACCTGCTGGGCATGAACGAGTTCATGACCTGGGCTGCGATCGTGATGGGGGCGGCCCAACTGCTGCTGGTCGCGAACTTTTTCGGGTCGTGGGCGTTCGGCAAGAAAGCTGGCCGGAACCCCTGGCTGGCGAACGGCCTGGAGTGGAGCGCCCCCAGCCCGCCGCCGCACGGGAATTTCGACCTGCCGCCGGTCTGCTACCGCGGCCCGTACGAGTACAGCAGCCCGGTCGTCATGCCGGACCGCGACTACCTGCCGCAGGATGAACCCGCGGAAGCCCATGCGGTTCAAGGAGCATGATCGATACCGCCCCGCAATACGCGCCGCGGGCTGATGCTCCCGGCCCGCCCGTTCGTTCTCCGTGGCCCCATCGGGTCGCATGGCTGCTCGTGCTGTGCACGGTGATCGGAACCGTGGGACTGGGCGCGACGGTGACGACGCTCGGCGCCGGCATGGCGTTTCTGGATTGGCCGACCAGCGGCGGCGAGAACATGCTCGCCTATAACTTCTTCAACGACATCAAGGTCGGCCGGACCGACAAGGTGCTGGAGCACGTGCATCGCTTGGCCGGGGCGACGACCGGCCTGCTGGCAATCGCGTTGGTCGCTTCGCTTTGGATCTCCGAGCCGCGGCGGTGGGTGCGGTGGCTGGGCGTGACGGTGTTGGGGATGGTGATCGTCCAGGGGCTCGCCGGGGGACTGCGGGTGACGGAGATCAGCACCACGCTCGCGATGCTGCACGGACACTTCGGCGCCTGCGTGGTCGCGGCAATGTTCGCCTGCGTGCTGGTCACCAGCCGAGCTTGGGCGGACAGCCCTCGCGGTCTGCGTAGTTCTGGCGTAACGACGACGACTTGGCTGACCGGCGCGACCCTCGCGGCGCTCCTGCTGCAATACGCCCTCGGGGGGGTGGTGCGGCACTTCGGCGGGGCGCTGTTTGAACACCTCGGCGGAGCGGTGCTCGTCGGCCTGCTCGCCGCGGCGGCGGGCGGGGCGGCGCTGGCCACCGGCGAACGCTTCCTGCGTTGGAACGCCGCGGCCGTGCTGGGCGTGCTGGGCGGACAGATCGTGCTGGGCATGCTGGCGTGGGCGACCCGATTCGGCGTCGCCGCGGTGGGAACGGTCGCCGTGCAGCACAGCCCGCTGCAAATCGTTTCCCGCGGCGGACACACGGTGTTCGCGATGCTGTTGCTGTCGGCGCTCGTCTGTCAGTTCCTGCGGGCGAGGCGACTGGCAAGCGACCCGCCAGTCCGCGAGACTGCCGCCCCGCTGCCCGCCCGTTCGTCCGTCTCCTCCGTGCCCGTCAATCGTCTCCCGACCGCTTCGGGAGCGCTCCGATGAACGCTGCCTCCGCCCCCCTTTCGTCCGCCTCGACTCGATCGACGCCCGTGGCCGATTCTCGGCCGCTTACGACCCGACTCGCCGACTACCGGACGCTGGCGAAGCCCAAAATCGCCGCGATGGCGTTGGTGACGGTCGCCCTCGGCTATCTCGCCGCGGGCGGATCGGATCCGGTCACGCTCCTGCATGCGTCCATCGGCATCGCGTTGGTCGCCGCGGCCAGCGGCGCCCTGAACCAGTTTGCGGAGCGCGACACGGACGCCCGGATGACCCGCACCGCGAACCGCCCGCTGCCGGCCGGTCGGCTCAGCGAGACGGAAGCGCTGGTGTTCGGCATCGTCTGCGGCGTCGCCGGGGCGGACTATCTGGCGTTCACCGTCAACCCGTTCACGGCGCTGTTGGCGTTGCTGACCCTCGCCCTGTATGTCGGCGTCTACACGCCGTTGAAACGGTCCACGGCATGGAGCGTCGTCATCGGCGCCGTGCCGGGGGCGTTGCCGCCGGTCTTGGGGTGGGCGGCGGCCGGCGGCGGGGCGGAACCGGGCACCTGGCTGACGGCCGCGGGGCTGTTCGGCATCCTGTTCCTGTGGCAGTTCCCCCACTTCATGGCGATCGCCTGGCTGAACCGGGAGCAGTACAAGCAAGCTGGTTTGCACATGTTGCCGGGCCAGATCCCGCGGGTCGGCTGGGCGGGGAAAGCGGCCGCGCTGACGGCGCTCGCCCTCCTGCCCGTCGGGCTGCTGCCCACGGTGGGCGGCGGCGTGGGCCTCTGGACCGCAGTGACGGCGACGCTCGCGGGGGCGATCTATCTGTATTACTCGGTGCGGTTTGCACAGCAGGAAACGCGTCCGACCGCCCGGGCCGTGCTGTTCGCGTCGCTGGGCTATTTGCCGGCGCTGCTGCTCGCCGCGGCGATCGAACTGTTGGTAATTCGCTGATGAGCGCCGCAACCGCCCACGCCCCCGTTCCCGCGGGGGAGCCGATCCCGTCGACGCCGTCCCGCATGGGGCTGCCGATCCGCAACGGGAAGCTCGGCATCTGGCTGTTCCTCGGGACGGAGGTGATGTTCTTCACCGCCCTGATCGGCAGCCTGATCGTGCTCCGCGGCGGCTCCGCGGCGTGGCCGTCGCAGGAGACGATGCACGTCAAATTGTGGGCCGGGGCGGTCAATACGCTCGTGCTGCTCACAAGCAGCTATTTCGTGGTCGTCGCGCTGAACAAACTGGGGGAAGGGAAGGCGTCCGCGGCTCGGGGCTATCTGTCGCTCACCCTGCTGCTGGCCTGCCTGTTCCTCGGAATCAAAGCCTACGAATACAGCGGCAAATTCGAGCACGACCTGCTCCCCGGCCGCGTGCCGGAGACGGCGGAGATGGCCCGATATAAAGTGTTGGCGGCGACAGAGGGCATCCTCGCGGATCTTCCGCCCGCTGACCAAGAGACGGTGAAGGATCGCGGCGTGCGGGACGCTGCCAACACGCTCGCCAGTTTCATTCGGAACGAGAACCCCGAAGCTCCGGCGCTCGCCGGCGCCGTCGATTCCTTTCACGACTCACATACCGGGGCGGGCCGATGGCTCCCGGAGGTCGAAGTCATCCCCGGGGCAAACCTGTGGCTCTCGACCTACTTCCTCATCACCGGGCTGCACGCGGTGCACGTGATCGTGGGCATCCTGCTGCTCGCGATCCCGCTGCTGGCGTGGAACCTCTCGCGGGCGTGGTTCCCCTTCTTGGAGAACGCCGCGCTCTATTGGCACTTCGTGGATCTCGTCTGGATCTTCCTGTTCCCCACCGTGTACCTGATTTGAACCCGTCCTCCCAAGCGCCCGCGAAACCGCAAGCGGCGGCGGACGATCACCCGCACGCGAATTATCTCGCGGTGTTCGGGGCGTTGTGCGCGTTGACGCTCGTCTCGGTCGGGTTCGATCTGCTGCCGAATCCGCCCAAGCTCGTGCTGGCGGCGTTGGTGTTCGGCGTGGCGACGGCGAAGGCGTACTGCGTGATGGCGTGGTTCATGCACCTCAAATTCGAAGGGGCATGGAAGTACATCGTGCTGGTGCCGACCTCGCTGCTGGGGTTGGGATTGGTGCTGGCGCTGCTGCCGGATATCGGCATCCACTACTACACCGTCGAAGCGGACTCGGACGTGACCGCCGTCGGACCGGTGGAGAACCCCCCGGGCACGGGCGTCGAACTAAATGAAACCGGGGCGGGCGAATGACGGCGACCGTGACCACCTCGGCCGTTCGCGCGGCGGGACTGACGTACCGATACGGGGATCGGGTCGCGCTGGACAACCTGTCCTTCGACGTGGCGGAAGGAGAACTATTCGGACTGCTCGGCCCGAACGGCGGGGGCAAAACGACGCTGTTCCGGGTGCTCTCGACCCTCGTCCCGCCGCAAGACGGGGAGGCGACCGTCGGCGGTTTCGACGTCCGCACCGCCCCGGACGACGTGCGCGGCGTGCTCGGGGTGACGTTTCAGTCGCCGAGCCTCGATGCGAAGCTCACGGTCCGCGAGAACCTCACGCACCACGGGCATCTCTACGGGCTGCGCGGGGCTGCGCTGAAGGCGCGGTTGGCCGCGGTGGCGGACCGGCTCGGCGTGGCCGATCGCCTGTCGGACGCCTGCGGCGGGCTCTCCGGCGGCCTGAAGCGTCGGGTGGAGATCGCGAAGGGGCTGTTGCACGATCCGCGGGTGTTGCTGCTGGACGAGCCGAGCACGGGGCTGGACCCGACGGCCCGCTCCGCCCTCTGGGAACTACTCCGCGATCTGCAACGCGAGGACGGCGTGACGACGTTGGTCACCACGCACCTCATGGAGGAAGCCGAACGGTGCGATCGGTTGGCGATTCTCGACGCCGGACGACTGGTCGCCGAGGGCAGGCCGGACGATCTGAGAGCCGCGGTCGGCGGCGACGTGCTGACGCTGTCCACGGAGAACCCGGACGCCCTCGCGGAAGCGGTCCGTGGTCGATTCGACTTGTCGCCGACGGTGCTGGATGGCCGCGTACGAATCGAGGCGCCGGCCGGGCACGAAGCCTTGCGGGACGTGATGGCGGCCTTCGGCGAGGACGTCACGCAGGTGACGCTCGGCAAGCCGACCCTCGGCGATGTGTTCACCGCTCGGACCGGAAAGCGGTTTGACGTCGCCCACACGGTCTGAGCGACATCATCGGCAACCTTGGCGGTGGGTCGGGGAGCCAAAGTCGCGCTGCCGGCTCGGCCCCTGTCGCTCCTCTCGCCGTACCGTACACTCCGTCGATGAGCGCATCGCCTACTTCGATGCCCCCTTCCAGCCGCACGATCGCCTGTCCGATTGTCACGGACCCGAAACGCTTGGCCGCGTTGGCCGAGAGCGGTCTGCCGGACACAGCACCGGAGGAGGCGTTCGACCGACTCACCCGCTTCGCGACGCGCCTGCTAGGCGTGCCTGTCGCGTTAGTCTCGCTGGTCGACGATCGGCGGCAATTCTTTAAAAGCGCCGTGGGACTGCCGGAGCCGTGGGCGACCCAACGGGAGACGCCCCTGTCGCATTCGTTCTGCCAGTACGTCGTCAGCGACCGCACCCCGCTGGTCGTGGAAGACGCCCGCACCGATCCGAGAGTGGCCCAGAACGGAGCCGTCCGGGATCTCGGGGTGATCGCTTATGCGGGCGTGCCGCTGTTCGCTCCGAACGGGCAGGTGTTGGGGGCGTTCTGCGCCATCGACGGCGTGCCCCGGGCGTGGTCCGACGACGATCTGGCCATTCTGCGTGAGCTCTCCGACGTCGCCGCCGCGGAGTTGCGATTGCGAGCGACCGTTTCACGTCTGGACGGGGAGAACGGTCGCCTGGAGCAGGCCGTCCAGGAACGCACCGATCAACTGCGATTCGCATCCGCGGCAGTCGCCGACGCCGCACGCACCGAGCGGGATCGACTCGCCCGCGTGCTGCACGATCACCTTCAACAAATCCTGGTCGGCGCCAAGATGACGTTGGCGGCGGGCGGGCCGGTCGAGGACGTGGCAGGATTCCTGGACGAGGCGATCGCCGAGTCCCGAACGTTGGCGTCGGAGCTCAGTCCTCCCGTGCTCCGCAGCGACGGGCTGGCGCCGGCGCTCACCTGGTTAGGAACGCGTTCGGAGTCCCGCAACGGGATCACGGTGACTGTCGCCTGCGACGAGGCTTTGTCGACGGCGCTTCCGGCCTCGACCGCGGCGACCCTGTACGAGTTCGCTCGAGAGCTGTTGCTCAACGTGGCCAAGCACGCGGGCGGGACGTCGGCGGCGGTTATCGTCGACGCGGACAGCGTCTCGAGCGGTCCCGCGGTCCGTCTGACCGTCACCGACGACGGCGGCGGCTTCAGCCTTCAGCCGGAAACCGAGGGACCGAGCGACCAGGACGAGGGATTCGGGCTGAGCGATCTGCGCCAGCGCGTGATCGCGGTGGGCGGACGGGTGGCCTCCGGGAACGCTCCGGGCGGCGGCGGGCGGGTCGACGTGGTCCTGCCCCTGCCGCGGGACTGACTTCCGTCCGTTCCCCTCGCGACCGTTTGCCTCGCCTGCATGCGGGAGGGCCGGACCCTACGATGCCGCCATGAGCACCGCCCTCGCCCAGCCCGCCCTCGCCCGGTCTTCGTCTGGGGAAGGCTCGGCGCGTCCCGCCGGTCAACCGACGCCCTCCGTACTGCTCGCCGCGTTTAGCTTGGCGCAGCGAGAACTCGTGCGGTTCTTTCGTCAGCGAACGCGGGTCGTCGGGGCCTTGGTTCAGCCGGTCTTGTTCTGGGTGGTGCTGGGAGCGGGGATGCACTCCGCGTTTGAAGCTCCGTCTTACGCCGATGGACTCGACATGAGCTATCAGGCGTACTTTTTGCCGGGCGTCGCCGCCATGATCGTGCTGTTCACGGCGATCTTCGCCACGATCAGCGTGATCGAAGATCGCCGCGAAGGCTTCTTGCAGGGGGTACTCGTCGCCCCGGTGCCGCGGGCCGGCATCGTGTTGGGGAAGGTGTTCGGCGGAGCGGCGATCGCTTTCTTGCAGGCCGGGCTGTTCGTCGCCCTCGCTCCGCTGCTGAACTACCTCGGGCTGGCGCCGGGGGTGGAGTACGGATTCACCGTGTCTTCGGTGCTGTTGACCGCCGGCTGGATCGCGTTGTTGTCGGTGGGGCTGACGGCGTTGGGCTATTGCATGGCCTGGCCGCTGGACAGCACGCAGGGCTTTCACGCCTTGATGAGCGTCGTCCTGCTGCCGATGTGGCTGCTGAGCGGCGCGGCGTTCCCGGCGGACGGCAGTTGGTTGAAGTGGGTCGTCGCCGCGAACCCGCTGACCTACGGCGTCGCCGGGCTGCGGCGGGCGATGACGCCGGCGATCGCGGACGTGCCCGCGACGCTCACGCTGCCGGGCGCCGGGGTGGGGGCACTCGTGTTCGGCGGGTTCACCGTGATCTGCCTCGCCGCCGCCGTCGTCATGACGCGGCGCCGTCACCCCCGCGAGGCCCGTTAACGGGACGCCACGGCGCCGCACCGGCGTCGTTCGCCCCGGCAACGCCTCGCTTCCGACGTATTATTCGGCATGGACCAAGCACCTACCCCCGCCCCCCCCGCGGACCGACCGACCCGCCGACCGCTGTTGTGGATCGGCGCGGCCTTGTGGACGGCCGTGTTCATCGCCTTGATCGCGGCGTTCCTGCTGCGGGGAGATCGGTCGGAACAGGTCGAGCAGGGCGAGGAATTGATCGCCGTGGAGGGCGGCGAAGCCGGTTCGCAACTGCTCCCCGGCGGCGTCGCTCCGAAGGCGGAGCCGATGTTCGACCCGGAGGGACTGCCCCCGTTTTCATTGACGGAGCGTCGCGGCGAGACGGTGACGAACGACACGCTGGAGGGGTCGCCGTACATCGTCGGGTTCATCTTCACCCGCTGTCCGACGGTCTGCCCGAAGGTCAGCGAAGCGATGACGAAGCTCCGCAAACCGCTCGACGGCACCGGCGTGAAGCTGGTGACGTTGACCGTCGATCCGGATTACGACACGACGGAGATCCTCACCAACTACGCGGACTTCTACGACCCGACCGACAGCCCGGACTGGCTCTGGCTCACCGGACCGCAAGCGGAAATCTACGGTCTGATTCGCGACGGCTTTAAGCAGGTCGTGTACGAAACGACCGGCGAAGACCGCAAACCGGGGTTCGAGGTCTTTCATACGTCGAACCTGATGCTGGTCGGCCCGGACGGGGTGGTGCTGGGCAAATACAACTCGCAGGTACCCGCCGAAATGGCGAAGCTCCGGCAGGACGCCGTCAAGTTGGCGAAGTCCTCGGACGGCGATGACGAGGCGAACGGATGACGCCGGAGATCGCGGAGAAACTGGCTCTCCTGCCCGCGTGGGCGGCGTGGCTGCCGAGCGTCAATGCCTCGCTAAATGCGCTAGCCGGCGTGCTGCTGGCGTTCGGGCTGTACTACCAGCGAACCGGCCGCATTCGGCTGCACAAGCGGGCGATGCTGGCGGCGCTGGGCGTCTCCGGCGTCTTTCTGGCCTGCTACCTCGTCTACCACGCAGCCCTGACCGGCGCCACCGGTCTCCGCGGACGACCGTTCGAGGGGGCGGGCGCTTGGCGATGGGTCTACTACGCCATCCTCGGCACGCACGTTCCGCTGGCTGCGGTCGTACCGGTGGCCGCGTTCATCGCGATCTGGCATGCCATGAAGGGCCGGATCGAGAAGCACACGGCGATCACCCGCTGGCTCTGGCCGGTGTGGATGTACGTGTCGATCACCGGCGTGGTGATCTATGGGATGCTGTACCACTGGCCCGTCGGGTAAGCTGCGACCATGCGAAGCCGATTCCTGATCGCCGCCCTGTTCACGGCGCTGCTGATCTGCCCGGAGGCCGCGGAGGCCTGCCCGATGTGCAAGAGCGCCGCGGAGGCCGACGATCGGCTGCCCCGAGCGTTTTTCGCCTCCATCATGTTCATGATGGGGATGCCCGTGGCGCTGGCGACCGGCTTCGGCATCGCCTTCTGGCGCCTGTCGAAGCGTCCTCAGGATTGGCGGCCCGAAGACTATTCCGCGGAGCGTTAAACCTCCCGGCGTTCAGATCCGCGTGAGGGGATCGCGTTCAACCAGGCTGGGGCGAACGGGCACGTCGGGGTAGTAATCGTCGAGTTCCTCCGCGAGTTCTTCGAGGCTGAATCGCTCGCTGACGTAGTGGCCCAGCAAGATCAGCCCAACCCCGGCCGTTCGGGCTTCGAGGGCGGCGTGAAATCGGGCCTCTCCCGTGATAAACACGTCGCATCCGCCGCGGATCGCGTCGGATAGATACTCTCCCGCGGATCCGCAGGCGATGCCCACGGTTCGCACCGGCCGCTCGGTCGGGACGACGTCGACGCCGGACAGCCCCATCGCGGCTTTGACCTCTTCCGCGAACTGCTCGAAGGGGACGGCGCGCTCCCGGGCGCCGATCCGTCCGCTGCCGCGGGGGATCTTTCCGGCGAGTTCAGGCCGCACCCGGAGCGGGCGGAGATCGTTCAGGTCGAACCGGACGCCCAGCCGATCGTTGATGCCGCCCGGCGTGTTGTCCCAACGGGCGTGGGGCGAAAAGACCGCGACCCCGGCCCGCGCCAGCTTCAGCAACATCGCTCCCTGAGGATCTTGCGCCGTCAGTCGCTGCACCGGCCGAAACAGGATCGGGTGGTGCGTGATGATCAGTCCGTCGCCGCGTTGGATCGCTTCCGCCGCAACGTCCGGGGTCAACGTCAGACACGTCATGATGGACGACACCCCCGCCGCCGGGTCGCCGAAAAGCAGACCGGTGTTGTCCCACGGCTCGACTAGATCTTCCTGGATGAGCCGGTCGAAGAGGGTGACGCAGTCGCGGACGGTGGTGGGCGAGGGCACGGCGGCGGGCGGCGAGTGAAGGACGTGTACAGCCTAGCCGGGCCGCGTTCCGGTTCACGCCCGATCCACCCCGATTGCGTCCGGACTATGGCGCTTCCAGCGGCGGGGGCGGCTGGCCGAGCACCCAACGTCGGTTGAGTACGCGAGGTCCGTCGACCTCCGTGCAGCGCAGCCACACGATGTCGCCGGCCTTGGCCTCCGGGGGCAGCCGATGAGCCAAGCGATGCGGCCCGGCGGCTAATCGGTCCGTGCGGCGGCTCACCCGAGCGGCGCCCGGCACCTGAACGTCACAGCGGAAGGACGGCGTCGAACCGTCCGGCAGTTCGTTGATGAGCGTTTGAATCACCTCCCATCCGCCGCTTGGCAATCGACGGTCCGTCACGTTCAATCGCAATCCGGCCAGTCGAACCGTCGCCGTGCGGGGAATACGGAGCGTGACGCCCTCCGCGCCGTCCGGCTGCAACAACACGGTGATCGGGTGTTCGCCCAGCGAAACGTCCGCCGGTTGCTTCAGCGTGAACGTGCCGACGGCCTCGGCGCCGCCCGGTACGGTCAGTTCGATCTGATCCGGCTGCAACGTCCAATCGTCCGGCGTCTCCAATCCCACCACGAAGGCGGCCGCCTTTCGGTCGGGGTTCCGCACTCGCACCCGGAGCGGCTGGGGCTCCGGCGAGCTTTGGAGCTGTCCGCCCCCGTCGAACTCCGTCTCCAGCCGCAAACGCAGCAGGCGTTCGTCCATACCGGAATAGAAGCGGGGTTCGGTCGACCATCGCACTTCGCTCGCTCCGCCGGCGACGGCCGGAACCGGAACGGGACGGCCGATCAGATCGCGGCCGGCCGGGACGCCGTCCAGAATGAGCGAAGCGCTGCCTGGCGCTGAGCCCCGAACGGCGATCACCGGCCCATCCGGCGTGACGAAGACGAGCGCCTCCGGTTGATCGCGTGTGGCGAGATCCGGGAATTGCACGCGGCCCAGGAACCGGGCCTCGCCCAGCAGAGTGGAGGCGTTCCGAAACGGCAGAAAACCTTGCCCCGGAGAGCCGTCCGCGGAGAGCAGCGCCGCCCCGGCCCGCGGGTCGTCCCCCGCGAAGATCGGCCCGTTCCCCGCCGCGGCGGATTCGACCAGCGTCCACAGGAACTCGCCCGGGTCGTCGATGTCCGGCAAGGCCCGCCAGGCGGATGACTCTCCGGGTTCGGCGCCCACGGCAATCCGCAATTCGGCCCCCGAACCGGCCGGGCCTGCGACGACCACGCCGGGCGCCGCGGCCCGCAGCAGACCGGCGGCGCTCGGCGTGAACGGTCCGCCCAGCGACGCCGGTTCAACGTCGCGGCCGACCTGCCAATGCCGCACGTGCACGGCCAATGGTTTGACGACGCCGGCCAGCGTCCCCGCGGAATCCGGCAGTGACGCGAGAACGTCGGTCGTCGCCGAGTCCGAATCCCCGCCGAAGGTCGCGGCGGTCACCCGAATGACCGGCCGCAGATGCCGGGCGCGGACTGCCGCGGACAATCGATCGTCGGCCTGAGAATCGCCGGCGGTCCATCGAACCCAACCCGCGCCCGCCGCGACGGCCGCGTCCGCCAGTTCCTCCGCCCCCGACTGCGGGGCCGTCGCGACGGTCAGGCCGAAGCGATCCGCCCGCGATTGGGGACCGGGCGAATGGTCTGCCTCTTCAGCGGCGACGATGCGCAATGTCCGATTCGGAACGGCCGGGCCGACGCCCGCCGTCGCCGTGATTTCCCACAACCCGGTCGTCAACGGGCCGACCTCTGCCGTCGCGGTCACTTCCGTCCCGTTCCGGGCCGTCTCCAGCGACAGCGCTTTCGCGGGAGCGGCGGGGTCGTTGAGGTTCCGCAGAGCGGCGCTGAGAGGCGGCGGCGTCGCATGCCCGGGCACCCCGGTCACGATGACCCGCACTGAGAACTGCTCATCGAGACCGACGGCCATCCCGTCGCCGACCCGCTCCAAAGCCAGAAACGGCTCCGCCGAGAGCGTCAGATCGTCGAACCACGCCGCTCCGCCGACCGACACGTTCCCGCCCGGCACGAGGTGACAGCCCACGACTGCCCACACGGCCCCCGGAACCGGCGGCGCCGGGCCGATCTCCACCATTTGACCATCGGGAGCCGAGGTGCCGCTCACCGGCGGGGTGAGGAACCGGGCCAACCGTACGCGATGAACGTCCAGCAGCGACAGGCTCACCACCGCGGCACAGGCGTCGAAGCCTTCGCATCGCACCCGGGCGCTCAACCGCAAGGCCGGGCGCCCGTCCAGCCGGACCGGGGGGGAATACGCCGCCGCCGCCGCGCCGTTCGCCGCAACCCACAGGGCCGCCGGTCCGCTCGTTTCACCGGCGGGGTCTGGTCCGGTCGAGGCGGGGAAGGCCTGACGGTCGATCTCGAGAGGCACGAAGTGCGGGAAAGCGTCGCCGCGACGGCGGAGCCAGCCGTCGGGCCAACGATCGAAGTCCCGATCCTCGCCCTGTTCGAACCCCCATTCCGCCAGCGTGACGATCGCGTCGGTCGAATTCGTTCCTTCCGCGGTCGGCCCGGTCGACGGGGCGGGGGAGAGGATCAGGGCGGCGGCGGCAATGAATGCGGACACTTTCTCCCCATCGGCCCGCTCGGGTCGGAACCGGCACGGGCGGCGTTAGAATCGGCGCCGTCCCACCCCCGTTCGTTCGCTCCGCCCCGATCCCCTTGGTTCGACTCGCCCTCCCGACGGCTCTGACGCTCGTCCCGCTCCGAGCGGCGCTCCCCCGTATCGCGGACGCCGGCGCCGACGGCGTGCGACTGGATCTGCGAACCGAACTCCGCGCCGCCGACCTCTCCGCGACCGCCGCCCGCGAGCTGCGCCATCGCCTCGGCGAGCACGGATTGAAGGCCGGTCCGGCCGTTTTTCCCACGCGCGGGGCCCTGCACGACGAGGATCGCTTGGAGGAACGTGTCGCCGGGATCGTCGCCGCATTGAAACTGGCGGCCGATCTGGGCTGCGGCACGCTGTCGTTCCGTCCCTTCCGCCTGCCCGCTTCGGACGACGCCGCCGCAACGCTGTTGGGCGAAGTGCTGAACGACGTCGCCCGAGCGGGCGCCCACGTCGGCGTGATCCCCTGCCTGACGCCCGCCGGCAATGCGACTCGAGCCTTGGAGGCGTTGAGCAAAGTGACCGCCGGTCCGTTTGGGGCGAACTTCGATCCGGCCGCGATCCTGTTGGGCGGCGGCGAAGTCGCCGCTGCGCTCCGCACGCTGCATGCTCATCTCGAAACCGTCACCGTCCGGGACGCCGTCACGGACGGCGAGGGCGGCAGAGAAGTTCCCGTCGGCCGTGGCGAAGTGGACTGGGAGGAGACCCTCGCCCTACTGCACGAAGCCCGCTTCCACGGCTGGGCGACCTGCGATCGCACGTCCGGACCGGACCCGTTCGGCGAGGCCAGCCGGGCGATCGAGTACCTCCGCGCGGTGGTGTCCTCGTGAGTTCGCCGGATCAGCAACCGGCGCCGCTGTCCGTCTCCGATCTCACGGGGGCGATCAAGGAGGTGCTGGAAACGGCGATCCCCGCCGTGCGGGTTGCGGGGGAATTGTCGAATGTCGTGCTTGCTCGCAGCGGGCATCTGTATGCCACGCTGAAGGACGACGCGGCTCAGATCCGTGTGGTGATGTGGAAGGGCAAGGCATCCCGGTTGCGGTTCGAGCCGCGCGACGGACTGGCCGTCGTCTGCGAGGGGAACGTCGAGGTCTACGCCCCGCGCGGGGCGTATCAATTGATTCTCTCCGCCATCCAGCCGGAGGGCGTCGGCTCGCTGGAATTGGCCTTCAGGCAGCTCCAAGAGAAATTGGCCGCCGAGGGGCTGTTCGACCCGAGCCGCAAACGCCCGCTGCCGACCTTCCCCCGACGGCTGGCGTTGGTGACGAGTCCGACGAGCGCCGCGGTGCGGGACTCCCTACAGGTGCTGAGCCGGCGCTGGCGGGGGACGGATGCGGTCGTCGTTCCCACCCCGGTGCAGGGCGCCGGGGCCTCGGAGCAGATCGCCGCGGCCCTCAACACCGCGGGGGGGTTGCCGGGCGTCGACGTGGTGCTGCTGATTCGCGGCGGGGGCAGCCTGGAAGACCTGTGGGCGTTCAACGAGGAACCGGTCGCCCGTGCGATCGCAGCGTGTCCCGTGCCGGTGGTCTCCGGGGTTGGGCACGAGATCGACGTGACCATCGCCGACCTCGTCGCGGACCGCCGCGCCCTCACCCCATCAGAGGCCGCGGAACTGACCGTGCCGGACGGCCGGGAGATTGACGGATTTCTCCTCGACGCCGCCGATCGGCTGCCCGAAGCGCTGCGCCGACGGGTCGCCACGGAGGCGCAACGTCTGGACGAAACCGCCGATCGCTTCGCCGGCGCCGCCCGGCGCCGGCTGGAACGCGGCACGCACGAACTGGAACGTCTCGGCGGTCGACTGCACGCGCTCTCGCCGCTCGCGGTGCTGGGACGGGGGTTCTCGCTGACGCGCCGCCAATCGGACGGGCAGGGAGACACGGTGCTGACCGACGCCGACGCCGTGGAAGTCGGCGACGAAGTGACGACGCGATTGGCCCGCGGGTCGATCCGCTGTGAGGTTCTCGAACGTAGTCAGGCCGAGTAATGAGCGACACGGATGAATCCACGACCGACGAGCCGCCGTTCGAGGAGTCGTTAGACGATTTGCGGCAAGTGATTGCCGATCTCGAAGGCGGCCGCCTGCCGTTGGAGGCGTCATTAGCGCGATTCGAGGCGGGCGTCGGCCTGCTGCGTCGTTGCCGGGCGACGCTCGACCGGGCGGAACGTCGCGTGGAATTGCTGACGGGCGTCGATGGGGACGGCGAGCCGATCACGGAGCCGTTCGACGCCTCCGCCACCGCGGACCAGAGCGGGGCAGGGCGGCGGGACGCGGGCGCCGTAAAGCGCCCGCGAAACCGCAAGCGTACGGCGGACGAAGACGAACCCGACGGGCTATTCTGAGTCCGACCTGACACCCGCCCACGTTCGTTCCCGCCGCTACCCCCTTGGTTTCGCCCCGCCCCGCCGTCGCCGCCCTCGCCGCCTACGCCCCGGGGGAGCAGCCCCAGGGCGGGGGGTGGGTGAAGCTGAACACGAACGAGCTGCCGTTTCCCCCGCCGCCCGCCGCGGTTGAGGCGATCCGCAAGGCGGCCGGCGATCGACTGAATCGCTACCCGGACCCCACCGGCCTCGCCTTCCGACAGACCGCGGCGAACCGGCTCGGTCTGAAACCCGATTGGATTCTCCCCGGCAACGGCAGCGACGAGATCCTGACGCTGCTCATTCGCACCTTCTGTCGCTCGGCCGACGGCCGGTCTGATTCGCCGACGGGGACGGGCGATCTAATCGCCTCGCCGCATCCGACCTACACGCTGTATCGGACGCTCGCGGAGATTCAGAACTGCCCCTTCGAGCCGGTCCCGCTGAAGGGGGATTGGTCGTGGGATTGGGATCGCGTGGAGGACGTGAAGCAGCGGGCGAAGCTGTTCTTCGTCCCGGTCCCAAACTCCCCGAGCGGCACCGTGTGGGACGCGGAGACGCTGGGACGGCTGATCCCGGACGACGGGCTGCTGGTCCTCGACGGAGCGTACGCGGACTTTGAGGACGGCCATCTGGGCCTTGAGCTGCTGGAAGGGCCGCGGGGCGAATCGATCGTGCTGACGCGAACGCTCTCGAAGTCGTACGGGCTGGCGGGGCTGCGGATCGGCTATGCGGCGGCCCGACCAGAAGTCATCGCGGCGATGGCGAAGGTGAAGGATTCCTACAACTGCGATGCGTTGGCGCTCGCGGGCGGGACCGCGGCGCTGAACGATCCGCCCTGGCTGGAGAAGACGGTGGAGGCGATCCGGGCCGAGCGTCAGCGGCTGATCGACGGACTCGCCTCGCTCGGCTTCGTCGTCGAGCCGAGCGGCGGCAACTTCGTGTTCTGCACGCACCCGGATCGCAAGCACAAGGGGCGCTTCGACTTTCTCAAGGAGCGTCGCATCCTCGTCCGCTATTTCGCCTTCACGAACTGGCCGGACGGCACGCCGGACGGCCTGCGAATTACCGTGGGCACGAAGGAAGAAACGGACGCTTTGCTGGCTGAGTTGGCCAAGTTCTCCGGCTGACGCGGACTCGCCCGTCCGGGAGAGGTATCGTTCCTCCATGCCCGAGCCGCGCACCGCCACGATCGACCGCAAAACCGGCGAAACAGACGTTTCGCTGTCGTTGAACCTCGACGGGAGCGGCGATCACCAGATCGCGACCGGCGCGGGGTTTCTCGATCACATGCTGGAGCTGTTCGCCCGACATGGTCTGTTCGATCTGACCGTGAAGGCGACCGGCGACACCCACGTCGATTTCCATCACACCACCGAGGACGTCGGCATCTGCCTGGGGCAGGCGCTGAAGGAGGCGGTCGGCGACAAGAGCGGCATCGTGCGATACGGCTCGATGGCCCTTCCGATGGAGGATGCGCTGGTCACAGTCGCGCTGGATCTCTCCGGGCGGCCGATGCTGGTCTGGGACGTCGCATTCCCCGCTCAGAAGGTGGGGAATTTCGATACGGAACTGGTTCGCGAGTTCTGGCAGGCCGTCGCCAATGCGGCGGGGCTGAACCTGCACTGCGTGCTTTGCCATGGAGTCAACGCGCATCACATCGCGGAGGCCGTCTTCAAGGGCTGCTCGCGGAGTTTGCGGACCGCCGTGACGGTCGATCCGCGGCAGACCGGGGTGCCCAGCAGCAAGGGCGTGTTGTGACGTTTTGACGGTATCCCGCTTCCCCACGGGAGTTCCGAGCCATCGGGAAACCCGCACGGTCGGCGGTCGCCTGCGCACCCATCGGGCTTTAGACTGATGATCGTCTCACGCCGGAGTCCCCGGCCCGCACGGACCGCTGAAGTCGTCTCCATGATCGCCGTCGCGTTCGCCCGCCGCCCGTCGCTGGCGATCACTCGCCTCGCGTTGTTCGCGGCGACGGTCCTCGCCTGCGTTTCGTTCAGCGCCTGCGGCTTCGCTCAGGAGTTTCCGACGCCGGCCCCGCCTGCCGGGGCCGGCGAGGCCGCCCCGGGCGCCGCAGATCCGAACGCCGCCCCGGTCCCCGGCGGAGTGGTCTCCGCGGATCAACTTCCCCCGCATCCCGGCGGCTTCTGGCGGGGCAACGGCCGCGGCAAGCAGGTCGGCTTTTACTTCGCCCTCCCTCTCCTGGCGCTGGTCCTGGGGGCGTTCTTCCTGTGGGTCGCGACGACCTCCTGGGCCGACGACGACGCCACGAAGCTGAAGGTGCGGCCGGAGTTCTGGTCCACGCTGCTGGTGATCGGCGGGATCGTGGGGCTGGCACTGCTGATCTGCCTGCCGAACCTGCTGCTGGGCGTGCTGGCGTATGTCCTGATCGCCGGCGGACCGTTGACGGCCTACATCCTCGAACGCAACGCCCGCGTGCCGGACAGCGGGAAGGTGATGACCCGCCGGCACCTCACCAAGGTCGCCAACCATTGGCTCTCGAAGGTGGGGCTGGGCGTACCGACCGGGAAGGGCAAATCTGAGCCGACGTTCGGCCCCCCGATCACGTTCCTCGGCAAAAGCTCGACGGGCAACAAATACTCCGCGGCCAGCGCCCGCAAGGTGGAGAGCAGCAAGGGCTACGTCGCCGCGAAGGAGCTGATCTACGACGCCATCCTTCGCCGCAGCACGGACGTCCATCTCGAGCCGCAGGAGGAAGAACTCAGCGTGCGGGTGCGTGTCGACGGCGCCATGTATCCCGCCGAGCCGTTCGACCGGCCGACAGGCGACGGGATCGTCAATATCTTCAAGGTATTGTGCGCCATGGACATTACGGAGCGGCGGCGTCCCCAGGACGGCAGCTTCCGCGCCGATCTGGACGGCCGTCAGATCGACTTCCGCGTCGCCACCACCGGCACGCGGCACGGCGAGAAGATGTCTCTCCGCATCCTCGATCAGGCCAACGCGGTCGCCAGCCTCCAGAAGCTCGGCATGCGGAAGGGGCTGCGGGAGCGGTTAGAAGAGTTGATCAACGAACCGCACGGCATGGTGCTGTGCAGCGGTCCGACCGGCGCCGGCAAAAGCACCTCGCTGTACGCCGCCCTGAACGCGATCGACAAACTGCAGCGGAACGTCATCACGATCGAAGACCCCGTCGAATATCAGATGGACGGGGTCAACCAGATCGAGATCAACACGAAATCCGGGCAGACTTTCGCGAACACCCTCCGCAGCGTGCTGCGGCAGGATCCGGACGTCGTCCTGCTGGGCGAAATTCGGGACAAAGAGACCGCGGAGATCGCCTGTCAGGCCGCGAACACCGGGCACATGGTGTTCAGCACGGTCCACGCCAACGACAGCATCACGGCCCTGTTCCGGTTGATCGAACTGGGCGTCGAGCCGTTCATGATTTCGAACAGCCTGACGGCGTTGGTCGGTCAGCGGCTCGTCCGCCGCCTCTGCGGCGAGTGCAAACAGGCCTATCAGCCGAAGCCGGAGTTGGTGAAGAAGGCCGGACTGCCGGCCGACAAGATCGATGCCTTCTACCGCCCGCCGCGGGCCGAAAGCGGCGCCTGCCCCAAATGCGGCGGGCTAGGCTATATGGGCCGGGTCGGCGTGTATGAGGTCTTGGAGATCAACGACCGCATCCGCGATCTGATCCGCGACAAAGCCCCGGCCAGCCAGATCCGGGCCGAGGCTCGCAAGAACGGCATGCTCAACATGCGCGAAGAGGGTTTGCGACTGGTCGTCCGAGGCGTCACGAGCATCGAAGAACTCCTCAAGGTGGTGAAGTGATTTCCGCCGCCGCGAATCGAGCGGACGCGGACCCGCTCGCCGGATTGGACGACGTGCCCTGGGCGGATCTGACGCACGCCTACGGCAGCGCCTCGGACGTTCCGGACCTGCTCCGGGCTCTGGAGACCGGTCCCGAGGACGCCGCCGATCGGGCGATGCATGACCTGTTCGGCAACATCTGGCATCAGGGCACGGTCTATCCGGCGACGCCGCACGCGGTGCCGTTTCTGTTGAACTTGCTGGCCGAGGAGCCCCCTTGGGCCGAACAGATTGCCGTTCTGCTCGGCGAGATCGCCGACGGGCACGGGTACATGCTGGTCCACGCCTCCAGCCTCTCCTCCCTGCGATTCAACTATGAAAAGATCGCCGCCGACCGCGGCACGACGGTCGAGGCGGAGATGGCTGCCGAGCGGACCGTCATCGCGGCCTGCCGCGCGGCGGTCGCCGCGGGAGCGGAAGCGCTGGCCCCTTTCCTCATTCACACGGAGGGCCGCGTCGGTGACGAATACATCGTCCGCGAGACCGTCGCCCGCGGTTTGGCCCGCTGTGCAGCGATTCGGCCCGAGATGAAGGACTGGGTCCTCGACGCGCTGGCCGAGGAAACCGACCCCCGCATGCCCGCCGAGTTGGACGGACGTGTCGACGACCTGCCGTGGCTCGCCGCCGCGGTGAAAGAAAAATGCAAACGCCTCGGCCCCGCCGATTGGGAAGCGAACGATGATTGACCTGCTGCTGCTCGCCGTCTGGGCGGGCGTGACCTACTTCGTGGCCTCGGACGGGGCGATCGGGGCGGTGACCACGTTCTTCAGCGTGGTGCTGTCCGGTCTGCTGGCGATGAACTTCTTCGAACCGCTGGCCGGGTTCCTGGAGGGGCCGCTCGGGGAACGAGCCGACGTGATCGCGCTGCTCGGGCTGTTCGCCGCGATCGTGACCGGGATGCGGCTCGCCTGCGAACAGATCGCGCCGCGCATGTTGGAACTGCCGACGGCGGTCTATCACGGCCTCCGGTGGGTCTTCGGCGCCGCATCCGGCTACGTCACGATGGCGATCCTGCTGGTGGCCCTGCACGTCTCCCCGCTGCCGCGGACGTTCCTCGGATTCGCGCCGGAGCGCGGCTTCTCCAAGCCGGGCGGGAACCTGTTCGACGTGGACGCCCCGGACCGCCGTTGGCTTGCTTTCACCCGGTACGTTTCGCTGAAGCCCATGGCGAAGGGCGGACGACACAAGCTGGTCGACGGCAACGGCGTGTTGCTGAACACGCTGAGCGGATTCGACAACAACACGGCCTACGGCTGGGGCGCCGTCACCAGCGACGGCAGTCACGCGGCGACCCGTTCGATGCCCTCCTTCGTCATTCGCTACGCCGATCGTCGCCAGATGGGCGCCGGGGCGGCGGCGGTCGTCGTCGCTCCCGCGGGCGGCGGCGGGGCGCCGGCTCGACCGTCCGGTCCGGCGTTCTGAGCGCGGCGTATCTCGGTGAGACCGGAGCGCAAGCTCCGGCAGCGCCTCATTCCCCTCGGTTAAGCCGACGGCCGGAGCTTGCGCTCCGCTCTCACCGGCGACGGCTCAATACAAAACTCGCCCCGCGTTTCGAGCGGAACGCGGGGCGAGCGACTTCTGACGACTCCGCGACGCGGAATCAGCCCTTCTCTTCAGCCGTCTCTTCGTCGGCGGGCGGAACGATGAGGTACGTCGTTCCCTTGATCCGCACCAACGCCGGTTCGGACTGGCTCAGCAGCGGGGCGAACTTGTCGCCCGCTTCCTCGGCCAGTTTGAACCAGGCGTCGGTGAACTGCTCCACCTCGGTCGGTTTCTCCTTCTGGGCTTCGGTGAGGACGCTGTCCTCCCACCGGCCGTTCTTGAAGAACAGCGTCTGCCCGGCGACCCGCTGCACGCGCTGGCGAGGTTCGGCGCCCGCCTCTGCGTCCTCCAACCTTCCGGCGTAGCTCGGCGCGGCGTAGTCAGCCGACTGGCCGGGCGCCGGGGCATTCGTGGCCGGAGCCGCGGTGCCCGGCCAGTCGGCTGACTACGCCGCGC
>NZ_WTPX01000064.1 GCF_013036045.1 Alienimonas chondri | reverse complement strand
AGTCGGCGGTCGGCAGCAACTCGGCGACCGCCGGGCCGAGCGCGATCAGCCCCCGCTCCGCCCGCACCCGTTCCGATCGGCTCGGGGAGGAGAGGGATTCGACCAGCGCGGCGACCTGCTCCGGCGTCGCCTCGCCGGGCCGTTCCTCCTGCACCGCGAGCGGCGCCAGCGTCGCTGCGGTGGCCAGAAGGACGGCGGACATGGGCGAGGGGTCCGGTGGTGCGGGACGAACCGGCCGCGACACGCCGCCGACGGAGCCAGCGTCCCGGGGCGTCCGACCCGCGACAAGGGGGCGGGGTAGGTTTCGAGGCGTTCCTCGCTCGATCCTCGATCCTCCTCGCTCCACAACAGGGTGGCCTCGTGTCCGTCGCGGTGAAACTGGCGTTCTTCCTCGCCGCCCTCGCCGCGGCGCTGTGCAGTTCGACGGCGCTGGGGGCGGAGCCGGTCGGGCGCTCGTTGATCGAACTGACCGGCCCCGACGGCCCCGTTCAAGGTCGGCTGGAGCTGAGAACGAACGCCGCCGCGTGGCTGACGACCGACGTCGGGGCGATGCACGCGGTGCCGCTGGCGGGGGTCACGGCCCATCGGCGGGTGGCGGACCGATTCGCTCCGCTGGCGACGCACACGGCGGCCGCCCGGCTGCGGAGCGAGTGCGGGCCGGACGGGGCAGTGTTCGCGAGCCGACGCTACCTCGTCGTTCGCCATGCGGCTCGGACGCCGGGGACGTTCGGGGCGAAGCTGGAACGCACCTATGCGGCCGCCACCGGTTGGTTCGCCCGCCACGGGGTGCGGCCGACAGAACCGGAGTTCCCCCTGATCGCCGTGGTCCATCCGGACTTCGACTCCTTCGCCGAGGCCGCCGCCGCCGACGGCGCCGCTCCCTCGGCCCGCTCCGTGCCGCGGGCGTTGAAGGGCTACTACAGCCCGACGAGCAATCGTCTGAGCGTCTGGGAACCGCGCGGCGGCGCCACGCCGTCTCCCCTCGAACAAGAGGCGTTTGAAAGCACGCTGATCCACGAGGCGGTCCATCAAATCGCCTTCAACACCGGCCTGCACCACCGCACCGGCGGGACGCCGCGGTGGGTCGCCGAGGGGCTGGCGACCGCGCTGGAGGCGCCGGCGTTTCTCAGCGCCAGCGGTTCCGTGAAGCCGGCGGACCGTGCGAACCCCGGCCGTCTGCGGGACTTCCGCCGCCGTCCGCATGCCGAGGGCTATCTCGACACGCTGGTGTTCGGGGAGATCGGCGACGACCTGTCCGGCCGCGATCCGCTGACGTTCTATTCCGAAGCGTGGGCGTTCACCTTCTTCCTGATGCACACCCGCGGGGACCGCTACGCCCGCTATCTACGGTCGGTCGGCGACCTGACCGCCGCATCAAATGACGATCCCGCGACTCGGCGGGCGGCGTTCGTCCAAGCCTTCGGCACGACGCCGGGACGGTTGGAGGGGGAGATGGCTCGGTTCGTCGCGTCGCTGTAGCGTTGGCCTTGTTCGTTCACCCCCGTGGAAGGCCCGGCGATGTCCGTTTGCTTGCTGATCGCGTGCGTCGCGGCCCCGCCGGCCGATGCCAAGGCGTGGAACGATCGTGTTCGTCCGACCGTGGCGCTGTGGGGAGTCGAGGAGGGACAGGAGCGGCGAACCGATGGGTTCTTGGGATTCGTCTGTCGGATCGAGCCGCCCGTACTGGGTCAGATCGAGGTGTTGCTGACGACGCCCGCGGACGGTGAACGGCCCCGGGTGATCGCGGGCACGATGGTCCCGACGCGATTTCGACCGCAGCAGGACGCGAACGCCGCGACGGCCATCGTGAACCTGCGTCCGCCGACGGGCGGGTGGCCTGAGGGGCCGGCGGAGGTGCGGGTCACGCCGGTCGAGATGCCCCACCTGAGAACGGTCCGCCGGGTGCGTTTCGCGGCGCCGAACGAGCCGGTCGAGTCCGCTCTGCTGCAAGACCCGTTCGCCGCCGATGCCGGGACGCTGTTGGATTGGAACGCCGCCGCCGCGATGCCCGACGTGCCGTTTCAGACCCCTGCCGGCCAGCGATTCCGCGTCCGCGGGGTGGCGCGGATGCCGGCGCCGCAGACGGACGACGGCGCGGACGCGAACGAAGAGGAGAGCGACCCCGGAAACGCCGACCTCTTGATGGTGGAAGCCGTTCTGCCCGCGGACCCGGAGGCGCCGTCCGTGGCGTCCGCCTTCGCGGTCCCGTTCTTCGAGGGCACCGCGGACGACGAGGGAGCGCGGCGAGCGTGGTTCGAGACGGAACTGATCGCCCCGAAGAAGCCGGGCGATTATCGCCTAAACGTCCTCGGCCGCATCGCGGACGACGACGGCTTCCCGCCCCTGATTCTGCGGGTCGAACGTCCGACCGCGGGCGCCGCTGATTGAGAGACTCGCACGAGCCGTCGGCGCATAGAAACGCCGCAGGCGAGGCGAATGAGTCGCTCCGACTGCGGCGGGTCTCCTGTCGCTCCGGTCGAGCCGTCGACCCTCGTCCAAAGAACGAAGGCCGGGACGCTGTGCGGGGCTGCGTGCGGTGCGTCGCGGGCCGCTTGCCGGTGAAGGCCGACGGCTGAGAACGAAGTCGCACGCGGTACTGTCACTACATACTAGTCCGGGGACTAGATGGGGGTGACGTTCTCGGCGCGGGGGCCCTTGGGGCCTTGCCCGGAGTGGAAGGAGACGCGCTGCCCCTCCGTCAGTTCGTCGAAGTGAATGCCTTCGACGTTGGACATGTGGAAGAACAGGTCGCTGCCGGTACCGGCGTCGATGAACCCGAACCCTTTGTCCGTCAGTCGCTTGATCGTGCCCTCAGCCATCACTCATCACTTGAAAAAACGCAGATGCCCCGGCGCCGACCGAAAACGTATCGAACGGAGCTTGGGCGGGAAGATCGCAGCATAGCGTCGCCCCCCGGACCCGCACAGATCGAATCGCCGCTCGATCCGGAACTTTCAGCCCTCTTCTGCGGGCGATCGGCGGCCTTTTCGCACCGTCGTTCGTCGCTGCGGTCCGTCTAACCCAGCGCCCGCCACGTCCCCGACGCCCAGCTCCAGAAGGGCGGGCCGAGGGTGAAGACGCCGACCGCCGCCGCCCCCAGACTGACGGCCAGCACGGCTCCGGCGGCGGCGTCCTTTGCATCCCGCACCGCGGGGTGATACTCCGGATGCACCACGTCGCACAGCAATTCGAAGGCGGTATTGAAGGCTTCGGCGGCCCAGACCGCCGCGATCGCCGCGGCGAGCCGGCACCAGCCAGCGGCATCCACCTCCAGCGCCAGCCCCGCGATCGTCACCGCGATCGCCGCCAAAGCGTGCAAGCGGGCGTTCGGCTGCGTGCGGACCAGCATCGCCAGCCCGCGAGCCGCATAGGTGAAGCTCGACCATCGCCCCGCCGGCGTGAACCCGGGCCGCGGCGGACGAGGTTCGTTCAAGGCGGAAGGGGAAAGGCAGAGGGCGGGGGGATGAGGGCCGCGTGGCCGTCGATACCGTATCCACGTCTCCCTCCGCCTTCCCCCCTCCGCTCTCCGCCTTGAGATCGCTCGTCCTCGATACGAACTTGCTGGTCGGGGCCGCGTACGCACCGACCTCGGCGAGCGGTCGTCTGTTGGACGCGATCACGGACGGCCGGATGCGGTGGGCCGTCAGCCCGGCGGTCTTTGAGGAATATCGGTTCATCGTCCCCCGGGCGGTGCGGCGGCCCGGCGGCATACGCCGCGTGCAAGCGGCGCTGCGACGAGCCGAACCGGCATTCCCCACGGCCGCACAGGACGCCGCCGCTCGCGGGGTGAGCGAAGACCCGGACGACGACAAGTTCCTCGCGCTCGCCACGGCGGCCGGGGTGGATGTCCTGCTGTCGAACGACCATCACCTGTTGGACGTCCGCGAGTACGCCGGCGTCCCGATTCATCGCCCCGGCGACTGGCTGCGGGGCCGCTTGCTCCGGGACGAGGACTGATGAGCCGGCGTTCCTCAAAGACCGGCGACGCGGCCCCCGGTTCCGTTCGCCCCGTCGGTTCCGCATGATGCGTCGCCCGTTTTCAAAGCGCCCGCGATGTCCGACGATTCACCCCGTTCCGCCGGTCGCGGGCTGCCCTTCGGTCGCGTGCTGGTCACCGGAGCCGCGGGGTTTATCGGGGCGAAGGTCGCGGAACTGCTGCGGCTCGCCGGGGTCGAGACGATCGGGGCGGACGATCTCAATCCCTATTATTCGCCGGCGCTGAAGCGGGCGCGGCTCGACCATCTGGAAGGAATCGAGGCGCCCGGGGACTTCATCTTTCATCAGGCGGACCTGTCCGATCGCACCGCGGCGGAGCGGTTATTCGACTCCGCCGGCCCGGTCTCCTGCGTGATCCACCTCGCCGCCCAGGCCGGCGTGCGGCACAGCCTGACGCACCCGCACGCCTATGCGTCGGCGAACCTCGACGGGTTCCTCAACGTGCTGGAGGGCTGCCGCCGACAGGCCGAGGCCGCTGCCGACGATCCCGAGAACCCGGACCGCCCGCCGCCGCATCTGGTGTACGCCTCCAGCAGCAGCGTGTACGGGGCGAACAAAGACGCGATTCTCAAAGCGTCCGAGCCTGCCGATCATCCGTTGAGCCTCTATGCGGCCACCAAGCGGGCGAACGAGTTGATGGCCCATTGCTACGCCCACCTCTATGGGCTGCCATGTACGGGGCTGCGGTTCTTCAGCGTCTACGGGCCGTGGGGACGGCCGGATATGGCGGCGTGGATCTTCACCGAACGCATTTTGAAGGGCGAACCGATCGACGTGTTCGGCGAAGGGCGGATGAGCCGCAGCTTCACCTATATCGACGACGTGGCCGAAGCCGTCGTGCGGGTCGCGGCGCTTCCCCCGGCCGCTCCCCCGGCGGGCTTCCAACCGGATCGCCCGGACGTCGGGACCGGGCCGGTGCGGATCGTGAACGTCGGCGGCAGCGAATCGGTGGAACTGACCCGGATGATCGCCGCCGTCGAAGCCGCCTGCGGGGCGACCGCGGAGAAGCGATTCCTGCCCATGCAGCCCGGCGACGTGCCGGACACCGCCGCCGACACCGCCCCGCTGGAGGCGCTGGTCGGTTTGACCCCCCGCACGACCGTCGAAGACGGCATCGCCCGGTTCGTGGCGTGGTTCAAGGAATACCATGGGATGAGCGATTAACTCTCGCTCTCCGCCCGCTCGACGAGGCGGTCGACCTTCTCCACATAACCGTCGATATCGCACTTGCGACGCAGGCCGTTGGCGTTCATATAGCGGGTCTTGCCGAACACGTCGCGCTCCGTCCACGGACGATCGTGCAGGCCGTAGATCCAATTGACGTTGGCGTAACTGTTCGGATCGCGACCGTCGATGAAGTATTTGTCGTTAATCTCCCGCGTGATGCGGTTGCCGTACTCCGGGGTGTTCGTCCATTCGAGGATCTTCTTGCCCCAGTACATGCGCATGTAGTTGTGCATATACCCGGTGTGACGCATCTCTCGCATCGCCGCGTTCCAGTACGGGTCGTGCGTCTCGGCGTCTTCAAGCTGCTGGCGGGTATAGACGTGCTCCCGCTCGTCGTCGGCGTGTTCGGCCAACGTCTTCTGCGCCCAATCGGGCAGGGCGTCGTAGCTGTCGTAGTTTCGAGGCGTGAAGTGAACGTAGTTATGCGTGAGTTCCCGGCGGACGATCAGTTCCTCAAGGAAGTCGTCCGTGTTCTCCCCCTCGGGGTATCGCTCGAGCGCCATGAGGGCCGCTTCCACGGGCGAGATCTGGCCGAAGTGCAGCCCCATCGAAAGATAGGATAGGTCGTCCGTCTGCGGCTGGTTGCGATGGGCCGCGTAGCTCTCGAACCCGTCGTCCAGCAGCGATCGCAATCGAGTCTTCGCGGCGGTCGTGCCGCCCTCGAAGAACTGCGAAACGGGCCCGACCTCGCGGTCCAGCGTGAGCGAATCGCACAGCGCCGGGACATCGGACAGGTCCAGATCGCCCTCGACCGACAGGCCGCCGGCGTCCTTCTTCACGGCGGTCGTGCTCAATTCGACCAGGAACTTGTCGCGGTGTTTTTTGATCTTCGGGCGAATCGTGCGGGCGGCGTACTCCCGCTTGTCGCTGGCAAGGTCGACCGGCACGACGACCTCGCCCTCCACCTGCGTAAATTCGCAGGCACCGTCGAGTTTCGCCGCGACGCTCGCCCGCCACTGTTTTTGCAGCCGCAGATAGCCACGGTCGACGATCATGGCCGCGGCGTCCTTCGCCAGATCCAGCGCCACACGATCCGGCTCGCCGGCCCGGAGGACGAAGCCGATCCCGCGCCGCTTCAGCGAGGTTTCGACCTCCGCCAAGCCTTCCAGCATGAACCGATAGTGCCGCAGGTTCGCTCCGGGATAGTCGTCTGTCAGCCCAAAGCAAACCAATAGCGGCCGCTTCAATTCGTTCGCCCGGCGGGCGGCGAATTCCAACGCCGGATTGTGCTCCGCTCGTTGGGCGTTTTGCATCCAGTAGAGGACGTAATCCCCTGGGCGGGGATCAGCGTCCGTCAGCCTGCGGAGGCGTTCCGGTTCGATCAGAGAAGTGGCCATACAGAAACCTTAGGCGCCTGAACGATATTGGCCGCAGCCTCGATGCTGACCGGAGGCTCGGCCGTCGTTCGTTCGGAGCGAGGGACGCCCCCGGGGACGGACGCGGCAAACGCCCCGCGGAACGCCCCTGACCCGTTGTTCGGGGCCGCCGCGACCCGGGCACGCGGGAGTTCGCGTCCGGGGCGTCGTCGCCGCTCGATAGGGTGCAGAGGCGCCCCACGGAACGGAGTCCGCCTGACAGCCGGTCGACGTTCGCGGGCTTCCGTCTCCCCGACTACTGATCGCCCACAGCCATGCTCACTCGTGCGCTTTCCTTCGCCGCGGCCGTCGCCCTGACGGTCCCGGCTTTCGCCCAGGATCAAACCGTTCCGCCCGGGGAGGATGTGTCCGGTGTCGAACAGGAGATCCGAGAGGGACTGAACAACACCCAGAGCCGGCTCGACACGCTCCAGGAACGGATCGCTCCCCGGCAGGATCGAAGGGACGTCCTTCGCAATCAAGCCGAGAATCTTCAGGAAGGCCGGATCCAAGATGGCCGACTTCGCCCGGGGCAGCCCCGCCAGGGGCAACTTCGCGACGGCCAGATCCCGCAGGCCGGCGATCGCCCGATGAACCGCCGCGGGACTGATCGTCAGGATCAACCGCAGGCCGGTCGCATGGGGATGAACGTCGCCGGTAATGCGGCGGCGGTGCGGAACGACGCCCTCGTTCGCTGGGTGCGTCAGGACAATCAGGCGGAACTCGCCCTCGCGCAGTTCGCCAAACAGAAGTCGCAGAACCCCGCGGTGCAGCAGTTCGCCCAGAAGATGATCGATGCCCACACGACGTTCGGTCAGAAGCTCGACCAGGCCGCCGGGGCCACCTCGGCGACCCCGGGCACGCCGACGCGCCGGACCAGCGGCTACCGCGGCGAGACGGATCCGGTCGTCGATCCTCCCGTCGATCCGGCCCCGGCCGCGGCGGATCTGCGTGACGCGGCGGAGCGGGAAGAGTTGGAAGCGGTCGTGGATGAAGTCGTGACCGACGGCTCGGCCCCGGCTGATCCGCAGTTGACCGATCCGGCATTGACCAACCCTGTGACGCCGCCCGTCGTGCGGAACGGCTCCGTCGACGAAGTCTTGGACGCGGACGAGGTGCTCGACGCCGCGGCGCCCCGTGAACGGATGGCGAATCGGCCGGTGGTCGGCGCCGATCGCGGCGCCTCCGCGGCGGACGTGCTGGCCTTCCGCGAGCAGCTCAAACAACGGTGCGGTGAGACGTTGAAGAAGAACTTCGACATGCTCAGCCCGGCCGAGTTTGACAAGGCCTATATGAGCCAGCAGATCGGGGCGCACCTCTCCATGGTCGATACGCTGGCGATGGCGGCGGAGCAGAGCGACGGCCAGGTCGCGGAGGTCTTCAAAGCCGGCCGCGTGGAGACGCAGGGTCACCTCACCGAAGCGATTCGGGTGATGGGGCAGGTCGCCTCCACGAACCCCGCCGCGGGCAACTGACGGCGAGGCGGTCTCTCGGAACGATCAGCGACCCGGACGCTTTGGAGCGTCCGGGTCGCTTCTTTTCACGGCGGGGCGCTCAGGCTGCCGCAGCGATCACGGGCCGCCGCCGGAGGTTCAGCGCGAAGCCGATGCAGGCCGCCAGACCGCAGAGGAACGCGAAGGCGTCGCCGATCTGCAGATAGAGGCTGCGTCGCGGGTCCAGAGGCACGTCGGCGATCAGCACGCAGGCCTCATCGTCCGGCAGAGCGGCGTTGGGGAGCGTCGCCACATCGACCGATTCGCCCTGTTCGTTCAGATAGACGGCCGGTTCGCGGGGCACGCCGTCGCCGTCGATCACGGCGCTGACGCCGGTGTTCGCCGCCCGCACGACCGGCGTGCGGGTTTCGATCGCCCGGAACAGACTCACGGCGAGGTGCTGCTCCTGCTCGGCGCTGTTGTCGAACCAGCCGTCGTTGCTCAGCACGGCGAGTACGTCCGGTCCGGTCTCTTTTCCCGCGCCGTTCGTCGGCAGGGCGTTGACGGTGTCGCGGACGAGGTGCGGGACGGTGTCCTCGTAGCAGATCAGCGGGGCGACGGTGTAGGACTTCCTCGCTTCGCCGTCCTTCGGATCGGAGCCGACGGCCTCGATGCGGAAGGCGACGGCGGCGGCGCCTTCGCCGATGCCGATCTGCTGGCCGGGCTGCTCGGTGAAGGGGGTCAGGCTGGCAAGGCCGGGGAGATTCGGGATGTATTCGCCGAAGACGACGCGGTGCCGTTTGTCGTAGCGGCCCATCACGGCCCCGCGGGCGAGGCCGTCGGCGCCGACGCCGCCGGTCGGGGCGGCCATCGCGGCGCTGCCGTAGCGGGTGAAACGCGCGGGCAGGGGACCGTCGCCGTCCGGGTCGGCGATCTCCCCGGCGGTGGCGCCGGCGAGCAGGTAGGCGCCGGCGGTCTCCGCGAGGGAGGCCAGGGCGACGCCGCCCGCGTTGCTGCGGAAGTAATCCGGCGGGGCGATCGGCGCGGCGGCGGCGGCGAACGCCTCTTCGGAAACGTCCGCCTTCGCCGACAGCAGCGGATACGGGAAGGCGCTCTCCGGCCAAACGACGAGGTCCGGCCGATAGGGCGTGGCGGCGCCCGAGAGCAGCCGGATCGAAGTGAACCGGGCGTCGCTCTCGCCGAGATCGGATTGCAGGCTGCTGGAATGATCGGTTTGCACGAGGGCCACCCGCGGCCCGGCGGGGAAGGCGTCGCCGGCTCGCCGCACCGTGCCGTACAGCAGCACGCCGCCCAACACGCAGGCGGTTCCCACCGCCGGCCACAGCGGGGCGAAGGATGGGGCGCCAGCCTTACCAGCCCGAAGCGCAAGCTTCGGCCGTGCGTCCGCAGATTGATGCGCCTGTGAGGCCGTTCCGTCGGCTGTGCCGACGGCCGTGGCTTGCGCCCCGGGCTGGTATCCGTCTCGGTTCAACCCGAGGCGATTCAGAACCGCCGCCGGAATCAGCAGGGCCAACGCCGCGTTCCCCAGGGCGACCACCGCCCCGACGAGGTACGCCCCGCCGAGGTCCGCGACCTGAATCAGCGTCGTCCAGTCCCACTGCGAATGGGCGAGGAGGTTCCAGCCGAACCCGGTCATCAGGCGACCGCGGATCAGTTCCAGCCCGCACCAGGCGACCGGCACGGCGACGGCGAAGGGCACATTCGCCCGATGCACCAAACCCCGGCAGGCCAGCACGAACGCCGGGAAATACAGGCCGAGGTACAGGCTCAGCGCCAGCCACGCGGGATACATCGCCGGGTCGCCGAGCCGCATCCACTGGATCTGGCAGGCCGTTCCCACGAATCCGCAGGCCCACAGCGCCCGGACCTCCCACTTCGTGCGCACGGGGCTGCGCACCAGCAGGCAGAGGGGAATCAACGCCGCCCACGCCAGCGGCGCCCACGCCAGGGGATAGAAGCAGGCCCACAGCAGCGCAGCGGAGAGCGCCCCGCACAGCCACGCGGTACGCGCGGGCGGACGCACGGGGGCGGTGCGGGCGGCGTCGCGAAGGATCGCCCGCACCGTCGGTTCGCGGGTCGTCAACGGACCGGGCGTCAGGCGCTCCGTCGGCTGCGCGGTTGCGGACGGCGTACTATCAGACGGCACGGGATCGGTCGGAGGCGTCACGACGATCGGCCGGTCGACGACCTGGGGGGCGGAGACGGGCATCGGGCGGCGCGGCGGAGGTGACGAACGGCGAAGCTTCGGGCGCGACCTACCACCGTTCGCCCGAACCGGGCAAGGCGGATGTGCTTCCCGCGTCCTGCTCGATCTCTCGCGCAGCCCGGTCTTCCGGGCGGGTGATGAGGCGGACGATGTCGTCCACGACCTCTTCCATGGACGCATCCCCGTCCACCAGCAACGTCCCGTCGCCGGGCGTGGGCGGTTCGAGCGCCGCGAATTGGCTATCCAGCAGGGTCGGGTCGAAAAAGTGATCGCCGCGGTCGGACAGGCGGCGGATCAGTTCCTCACGGCTGCACGCGAGGTGCACGATGAGGGTCTCCGGGTCGCGCCGCAGTCGGCGTCGATAGCGGCTTTTCAACGCGCTGCACGCCAGCACCACGGGGATGCCGTTGGCCACGTGGTTCTCCAGCAGGTCGGCACAGCGTTCGAGCCACGGATCGCGGTCCTCGTCTGTCAGCGGGTGGCCGTGGTGCATGGAATAGACGTTGATCCACGGGTGCAGATCGTCGCCGTCCACGTACACCCAGCCCAGCCGCTTGGCGATTCTCAGACCGATCGTGCTCTTCCCGCACCCGCTGACCCCCGCGACGACCACGGCGCCGACGGCATCGGCGGGCGGCGGCGGCGGTTCGGAGCGCTCCAGATTCGACATGCCGCCAGTTTAAGCGCCCCCCGCTTCGCCGTCGCCGACAGGCGGCGCGCCCGGGGACGGGTTCGCGCCGCCTGTCGGCGACGGCGAAGCGGGGCAGGCTGGGGACTTGGGGGGCACGACGCCCCTTTCGTGAACCCCCGCATCCCCCCAGTCCCCCGGCGCGCGGGCTTCTTTTCCGGAAAATCTGCTCTTGATCCATCGTGTGCGATCTTGCAGGTCGCCCGCGGCCGAAATAGAACTCGCGTCGCCGCCCCGGCAAGGATTCGCCGGGGCTCCCGTGATCGCCGTCCGAATGGACCGTCGTCTTTCCTCCCGCATTTCGGGAAGACGAATTTCATCTGGAACGCGTCCGGGGACGCCCACAACTCAGGGATGAGGACGACCCGATGAAGACTGCCGTTCTGCGCCTTTACCGCGGCGACGATTCCGCCAGCGAACAGGCTGCCAGCCCCGTCGAGGGCGAGGACTCTGCCGCGACCGCCGACCCGGTTGCCCCCCGCGTGCTGCCGTTCCCGCGGTTCTCCGCCGACGCGGGCCGTCGCCGTGACGCCGACGAAATCGCCAGCGCCCGGACGGACGGCGCCGTCGAGGGGGATCGCGCCGTCACGCTGCGATTCCACGCGGCTCACGACGACGCGGCCGCCTCCGACCGCGGGGCCGCCGCGGACGAAACGCCGGACGTCCTGCCGCTGTCGGCGATTCTCTCCCCGCCGCGGTTCCGCGACGGCACGACGGCCCACCCCGAACTGCCGGCCGGCGCCGTCGCCGGGCGGATCGCCGCCGGACAAATCGCCCCCGAACGCACCGGCGGCTGGGTCGGCACCCCCGCCGGCGTGACGATCGACGGCCCGCTGAGTCGCGCCAAAATCCTGCACGCCAACCGCACCTGCAAAGCCTGCGGCGCCGGCGGCGTCGAACCCGTGCTGCTGAGCGACGGCGTCTGCGACGCCAGCGGTCAGCAGGTGCCCGGCAGCGGGACGCTGGTCGGCTTCCATTGCTGTCGCTGCCAGCAGGAATGGCCGGTCGCCTGACCGCCGCGTCGTTCCCAAACAGCCCCCGTTCCGCGACCCGGATGCGACCCGCGTCCGGGTCGCTGCATGCGCCGAACACCGTCTCTGAACGCCTCGACCGTGCGATTTCGTCTCAACGAGCGTCGGCGTTCGACGCGATTCCGTCTCAATCGGCTAGAACCATCTGAGAAAGGGCGGGACTGCCGCTGTCGATTCGGCGATATTCGCTAAAATAGCTCCGTTCGACTCGCTTCTATCTCTCCCAAGGAACTGCCATGAACGCCACGTCTTCCCACACGCTGACCGAATCCCAGCCGATCATCGATCACCTCAACGAGATCCTGAAGCACGAATGGACCGGCGTGCAGCAGTACTCACAGGCGGCGTTTATCGTCGAGGGGCTGATGCGGGAGCTGTACGCCCCGAAATTCCTGGAAGACGCCACGGAGTCCTTCGGCCATGCCAAGCTGGTCGGCGAGAAGATCGCCGCGCTGGGCGGCGTGCCGACCGTGCTGCGGAACGAGGTGAAGCAGTCCCGCGACGTGCGTGAACTGGTCGAGAACGCCCTCGCCTTCGAGAGCAAAGCGGTCGAGATGTACTCCGCCGCGATCGAACTGGCCGAGGAACACGCCGACCGCTCGCTGGTGATCTTCCTCGAAGACATCCTCGCTCAGGAGCAGGAAGGCGTGGACGAATATTCCAAGCTGCTCCGCGAGACCCCCGCCCAACAGGGCGAAGTGAAGACCGCGACCAGCCGCGCGGCCTGAGCCGTTTCTGTCTCCCCTCTCCCTTGAGGGAGAGGGGCCGGGGTGAGGGTGAGCGAGCCTTCGCACGCAGGCGTTCGCGGCATGATGAAGACGAATTGACGCTGCGAGCGGCGGCGGCGCGAAGAGACGATCGGTCGGTTTCGGCCCCCTCAGCCCCTCACACCCAAAGAGGGGCGAGGGGGGACGGGCCGACTCAAAGTTCGCCGAACGCCGCCCGGTTGCGCTCCCACCACGCGGTCCAGGCGGCTTCGTCGTAGCCGACCGGGGGAGCGAAGACGTTCCCGCCGGACGGCGCCTCGCGTTGGAGGATCGCCTGCAATGCGGCGAGCGCCTCCGGGTTTCGGTGTTCGACCTTCACAGTTACCCGCTTCATCCGCGAGGGCAGGCCGTTGATGGGCGGGCGGATGTTCGCCCCCGGATACTGCGATCGAATCGCCAGCAGCGCCTCCGGGGGAAGTCCGGCGGTCGAGTTCGTGCCGAGGCCGCCGCTCGTCGAGCCGCCGGGGCCGATGCTCGCGCTGGCGCCGCTGGTGTCCGGGACGGCGATTTTATAGTGATGCGTGGTGATGAGACTGCGGATCAGGTCCGGGATGGCATTGGCATCGCCGACTACGCCGAGCGCCGCGGCGGCCCGACGGACGGTCACGTTCGTGTCGTTCCGCAATCCGTCGCGGAACAGCGTTTGAGCGGCGCCGGCCCGGGCGGGGCCGTCGTGCGGGGCGGTCTCCTCGGCCAGCCCCCGCACGGCCTGCTCGCGGACGAACTGGTCCACGTCGCCCATCGCCTGCGTCGCGAGAGCCGCGACCGGGGTGGTCTCCGGCATGCGAGCCAGCACCTGCACGTAGAGCGTGCGGACCTGCACGTCCTTGTCGTCCGCAAAGAAGTTGCGGAGCGCCGGGATCGCGGTCGGGTCCGTCAGTCGCACCATCTCCGCCCGGGCGCCGCCGGCACGGCTCGGGTCGGAGAACGCCCGCTGCCATTGACGGGCTTGTCGGAACCAGCCTCGCTCCGCCTCTTCGCGAGCGTCGGCGGCTTCCAGCAGTGCCTTCTCCTCCGGGGAGACGGCACGCCGGCCGTAGAGCACGAGCCCGTTGCGGCGTCGCCACTCCAACGGCGTGAGCCAGTCTCCCCCATCGAGCTTGTGGCCGAGCGCGACGTGGGCCTCTTCGTGGTCCGGATCGAACTTCAGCAGTTCCTTCAGGGCGCGTTCCCGCTCCGAACGCAGCCGGTTCTGCAAGGCCCACTCGGCCAGTTCCCACCAGGCGTCGGGATCGTCCGGGGTGCGATCGAACCGGCGGGCGAACGCCTCCTGACCCGCGTCGCGGTAGGTCCACTCGCGGACCTCGGATCGCGGGACCTGAATCGTCGCCCCGGCGCTGGTGCGGACGGCGATCGCTTCGCCGCGATCGGGTTCGCCGATGAACTCGCCGCGAACTTCTCCCCCGGCCTTCAGCACGACCACATCCGCGGTCGCCTCGCCGCCCCCCGCGACGAACGCACAGGCCGCGGCGAGACCGGCGATCGCGGGGCGGAACGCCTCGATCGGGGGGCGGGTCGAACCGAACACGGCGAACCTCGGGGCGCGGGAGCAGCGGGAGGGGGATTATCCGGCGCTGCGCGGTTCACTCAATGCCCTACGGGGGGGACGGGGTGTTATCGTTTGGTTCCGGTCGCGTGTTAGCTCCATTCGGCCGTCCTTGCCCGCGTCGTCCCGAACCCTCAGAGCGCCCCCGTGTTCGAACACCGCGCCGCCCGCCGGTCGCCTTCCCGCCGGCCCGAGAACCGTTCGCCCCGGTCGTTCGCCGGAGTCGGCGCGGGGACGTGGATGTGCGTCGCGGCGCTCTGTGCGGCGCCGTTCGGCGGATCAGCGGCCTACGGGCAGAGTACGCTGCCCACGCCGACTGAATTGCGGGCCGCCGGGCTGGAGATGGCGTGGTGGGCCGTCGCCGCGGTGCCCGCGGGGCAGGACCGCGTGCAGTACCTCACCGCAGATGAGGACGCGGTATACGTTCAGACGGACGGGAACCTGCTCACCGCGATCGACCTCACCACCGGGGCGAAGAAATGGGTGACCCGTATCGGTCGCGAGGGGCAGACGGCGACGCCCGTCGGCACGACCGCGGTGATCGACGAGGGACCGGGCGTCGAAGCGGCGCCGGCGATGGTCATCGCCTGCATCGGGCGATCCGCCTACGCGCTCCGGAAGGACACTGGCGAGATTCTGTGGACCTTGCCGCTCCCCGCCGCCGCGGCCGCCGCCGCGACGATCGGGCCGACGGACGAGGGCCGGCGTCTGTTCGTTCCCAGCGGCGGCGGTAGCGTCTACAGCTTCAATCTGGAGACGATCGAGGATTTCAATCTGGAGAAACGGCTCGACGAGTTCGCCACCGGCACGCAGCTCTGGCGGTTCGAGACCGGGGCGCCGCTCGTCGGCCCGGTGGCGCTGGACGGCATCGCGGCGGTGTTCGCCAACGAGAAGGGCGTGATGTACGGGGTCGAAGCCGAGCGCCGCGATCTGCTGTGGCGATTTGAAACCGCCGGCCGGACCACCGCCCCGATCGTCGCCGCCGACGGCGTCGCCTATATCGCCTCGTCGGACCGGAACCTGTACGCCGTCGACATCACCAACGGCTTGGATCGTTGGGAGTTCGTTTCGCAGGAACCGGTCGAGAAGACGCCCGCGATCGTGAAGGGATCCGTGTTCGTCACGCCGGGGCGGGGCGGGGTCGCCCGCGTCGACCGCGACACCGGCCGCCCGATCTGGCAGGCGCCGCGGACGACCGGCTTTCTCGCCCAGGCGGCCGACCGCGTGTACGTCTCGGACAACGGCGACAACGTGATCGCGTTGGACTTGAAGGACGGTCGCCCCATCGGCTCGATTCGCCTGAACCGCTTCCCCCTGCGGGTCCAGAACCCGTTGACGGACCGCGTGATCGTCTCCACGAACACCGGCATCGTGCTCTGCCTGAAGGCCGCCGGGACCGGCTATCCCGTGTACTACGCCAACCCGGATCGGCGCCCGGTCGAGCCGTCGTTTGCCGGGGACGAACCGGCCGGCGATGCCCCCGAGGCGGCCGCGGGCGACGCTGATCCCACGGTCGCGGAGTAAGATCGCTCGCTCCGGCCATCATTCGCCCGTTTCGTCACTCGCGTCGTTCGTCCTTCGTCAGGAAGTTATGCCCCGCGCTTTGTTGTCCGTCACGGACAAAACCGGTCTGTCCGCGTTCGCCGCCGGCCTCGCGGAGGTCGGTTATGAACTGATCTCCACCGGCGGGACGCTCAAACATCTTCAGGACGCGGGTCTGCCGGCGATCGGGATCGAACAGGTCACCGGCTTCCCGGAAATGCTCGACGGCCGCGTGAAGACGCTGCACCCCAAGGTGCACGGCGGCCTGCTGGGCCGCACCGATCTGCCGGAGCACGCCGCCGCGATGGCGGAGCACGGCATCGAGCCGATCGACCTCGTCTGCGTGAACCTGTACCGGTTCGAAGAGACCGCCGCGAAAGGCCTTCCCGAAGCCGAGACGGTCGAACAGATCGACATCGGCGGCCCGTCGATGCTCCGTAGCGCCGCCAAGAACTACGAACGTGTCGCGGTGGTGACCTCCGTCGATCAATACGACGGCGTGCTCGCGAAGCTCAAGGCCGGCGGATTATCGACGGGGGATCGCCGCGACCTCGCCGCCGCCGCCTTCGCGACGACGGCCTCCTACGACGCCGCGATTGCCGGGTGGTTCGCCGATCTGCCGGCTTCGGAGGATACGAGCGAGGCGACCGCGGCGGACAAGGAGCCCAGCCCGTTCCCCAATCGGTTCGCCCCGCTGTTCCTCAAACGCGGCGATCTGCCCTACGGCGAGAACCCGCACCAGCCGGCCGCGTTCTATACGGACTCCAGCCCCGGCCCGGAGAGCCTCGCCGCCGCGGAACAGTTACACGGCAAGGGGCTGAGTTATAATAATCTGCTCGATCTCGACGCCGCCCGAGCGTTGATTCGGGAGTTCGACGCCCCCGCCTGTGCGGTGTTGAAGCACACGAACCCCTGCGGCTGTGCGGAGCACGAAGACGCCGTCGCCGCCTTCGAGCGGGCCTACGCCGGCGACCCGGTCAGCGCGTTCGGCTCCATTATCGCCGTGAATCGCAGGGTGAACCGCGAACTGGCGGAGGCGATTTGCGCCACGGCCGGATTCGTGGAATCGTTGCTCGCCCCGGGGTTCGATGAGGACGCTTTGGCGCTTCTCACCTCGAAGCCGGTGTGGAAAAAGAACGTGCGATTGATGTCGCTGCCGGGGCTGCTCGAACCCGCGGAGATTATGACCGACCTGCGACGGGTCAGCGGCGGATTGTTGGCTCAACACCGGGACGAAGCCGCCGTCGATCCTTCGATGTGGGAATGCAAGACCGAACGCCAACCCACCGAGGCGGAGCGGGCCGATCTCATCTTCGCCCAGCGGGTCGTGAAGCACCTGAAAAGCAATGCGATCTGCTACGTGAACGATCGCCAGTTGGTCGGCGCCGGGGCGGGGCAGATGAGTCGCTTGGACAGCGCCAAGATCGCCGCGGAGAAAGCCGGCGACCGGGCGCAGGGCGGGGCGTGCGGCAGCGACGCGTTCTTCCCCTTCCGTGACGGCGTGGACGCCGTCGCCGCCACCGGGGTGACGGCGATCGTCCAGCCCGGCGGCAGCAAACGCGATGACGAAAGCGTCGCCGCCGCGAACGAACACGGCGTCGCCATGCTGTTCACGGGCCGGCGGCACTTCCGGCACTAGGATTGTGGGAGCCGCGACCGTCAGTCCGCGGCGCCCGCGAGCGCCTCGACGGCAGCGGCACGCACTGCCGCGTCGTCCGATGTCGCGGCCTCCAACAGCACGGCGGCGGCTTCGTCGGTCGCCGGTTTTGCGCTTCGCACCGCCCATAGCAATGTGGCGACGGCGCCCCGGTGGACCTCCCCGGCAAACTCCACTTGGCGACGCGTTTGTTGTTCGGCGTCCACGAGCTGAGAGTCGCCGCCGCTTATCCTCGCCGATTCCGCGATGGGGCCGGCCGGTAAGGCCGCGGCGTCCAGCAGGATGCGCAGACCGGTCGCGGAGTCTTTCTTCGCAAACAATAAATGGCCGGCGGGTTGCCTCACACTCGCCACGACATGGTCTAACGCATGCGACAGTTCGGCAAGATCGCGGGCCGACTCCGCAGTCGGCGGCGTCGCCCGGAGCGCTTCGAGAGCCTCCACAACCGATTTCGCGTCCTCACGTCGATCCTTCGCGAGCGCCGGCAGCGCGGCGTACAACCCGGCGACCCGCTCCGGCGGCAGTGTGCCGGGCTCGGTCGTCTCCCGGAGCAAATTGAGCCGCGTGACCAACGGCAGTTCGGCGTCGTCCGCCGCCGTGGCGAGGGCGGCGCTGATCTTCGCCCGGGTTTCGGCGCTCAAGCCGCCGTCTCGGATGGCGAACTGAAACGTCGTGCCGGCGCCGGGGGCGCTCATCTCAACGAACGGCGTGAAGGGGCCGTCCAGGCTCGGTTGCGAATAGTGCGCGACGATCTTGAGGCGGGAGCCGGCCGGCGGATCGCCGTTGCCGAGCACCCAGCCGTACGCTCCGCCCGTCGATTCGTCGGGCCATTTCCTCAGGCCGCGACGGACCGCCTCGGCGACCTGTTGGACGGTCACCGATCTCCTACGTCCCGCGTCGGTCGCGTTATAGGCCGCGACCGCATCCGGCAGCGTCAGAGCGGTCGGCTCGGGGGCGATCGCCGGCGGAGCCGTTGCGTCGGCCGTGTCGACGGCGTCCTGCGCCGCGGCGATCTCGGCGGGCGTGGCGGGGCGCCGGGCGGCGGTTTCGCTGCGAACTACCATGCTCACCACCTGCCCCGAGCCGTCGTCCGCAGGCGCTTGTAAAGTCACGTCCCAACCAGTGATCATCGTGCCGTCGCCGATTCCATAGTCCCTCGCACCGCCCCTCAGCTTCGTGCCGGGCGGCAGCGGTTCGCCTGCTTGCAGGCGGTTATGCAGCGTGGCGAGCACGCGGATCATCGGGGAGATCGACTCCGGAACCGCCGCATTCGGCGGCCGGTCGGCGTAGGCGTCTGCGACAGCCTTCGTCACCTCCGCGACGGTGACCGGCTTTCGGTTGAGTTCGTTCGCCCGCTCCGCGTGATCGGCGTTGAACCGCTCGACCAGCGCCGCAGGCGTGGGGCCGACCGCGGGGGACAGCGGCTCGGCGTTCGGCGTTGCGGCCGCAGACGTTTCGAGCGAGACGTCCTCGACGGCCTCCTCCCCCGGCGGGCCTGCGAACGTGACGCCCACCAGCAGGGTTGCCCCCGCGAGGCCGGCAAGCAGCGTTCGCACCCCGCGACGCGGCCGGCGGGGGAGGTTGTCCGAGAGGATCATTTCGAATCTCCGTTTCAGAAACGGCGGGCGGCCGACGCCGCTCGCGGGGAGGGGGACGGGAATGCGAACGCCTAGTTTCACGCTCGAGAAATATTCCGCCGCGGCGAGCAGCCCTTCGGCGTACGCGGCGGCGGAATCGACGCCGGGCGTCGTCTCGCAGGTCGCCAGCACGGCGGCGTCGCAGCACAGTTCTTCGCACCGTCGCCCGGCCCCGGCGGCGAGCCACACGGTCGGCAGCCACCACCACAGCCCGCAGACCAGCAGTTCGAACCACCGCACGAGATGGTCCCGGCGGGCGAGGTGGGCGCACTCATGGGCGAACAGCGCCTCCGCGCGATCGTCCGACAGCCGGCTCTCCGCGGAACCCGCAAACAGCCCCGCCGGCGCCACGACCGTCGCTCGGCGGAAGGGAACCGCCCACAACAACGGGCCGACGTGCTGTGACATCCGCAGCCGCGGCGTGCGGACCCGCATGCGCGTCGCCGCTTGCTCCAGCAACGTCGTCAGGCGTTCGTCCCCCGCCGGCAGGCGGCGCGCGGACCGGGCGAACCGCAGCGAACGAGCGGCGGCGAGGAGCCAGATGGACAGCGTGCCGATGAGCCAAGCCCAGAGCAGTCGAGAAGCAACGTCGATCCCGACCGAACCCCCGGCGGCCCCGGAGCCCCGGCCGTCAGGGAGGGGCCCCTCTGGTAGATTCGGCGGCGGTTCGACCGGGACGACGACCGTTGGCGGGACCGAAGCGGCGGTCTCCGAAATGAACGGCAGTCCTTGCGGCGGTCTCGCGGATTCGGCGGAGGGAGCGCGGGGGGACGGGAGCGGTTGGACGTTGAGAGCGGCCCCTTCCTGACGGGCGGGGCTCATTGGCGGCTCCGTCGCTGCAAAGCTCACCGCCCACAGCGGCGGGCAGATCAGCTTCGCCAGCACCGCCAACCACAGCACGCGGCCGACGTGCGGGTTCCGCCAGACTCGGGTCAGCAGCCACACGCCAATTGCCAACAGCGACGCGAGGCCCGCGTGCAGCGCCCCCGCCGCGAGCCAGTCGGCGGGCGTTTGAGGGAACAGTTCGCTCATCCGTTCGCCCCCTCGTGTCGGGGCGAAGAATCGGCAGCCCGTCGAGCGGCGAGCAGGCCGCGGAGGTCGTCCAGATCGCGCTCGGTGAGCTGCCCCGCGTCGACCAGATGGCTCAACAACGGGGTTAGCGACCCGGACGAGAGCCGCTCCGCCAATCCGGCGAGTTCCGCCCCGGCGAACCCCTCGCGGGTCACGGCGGGGGCGAAGCGATGCGCCCGCTCGGAGCGATCGCGAAGCACGAATCCCTTACGTTCGAGCCGCGCCAGCAGCGTTTGCACCGTCGCCGTGCCGCCCGGCGTGGGCGGCCCGTACAGCGTCTCGCACAACTGGCGGGCTGTCCGCGGGGCGTCGTCCCACAGGGCGGACAGCGCCGCCAATTCGGCGTCGGGCAGAGTCATCGGCGGAGCCGGTCGGATCGCAGACGGGATGTCTGTGACTTGACGATGCAGACGCCGTGTCTGTGTGTCAAGCGCTTGCTGCGCGAACCGTGCCGCGGATCATTTCTTCTTGAGCACGAAGACGACGTCTTCGGTGAGGGCGTCGATCTCGATCGGCTCGTCGATTTCGTAGCAGAAGTCGTAGGTCTCCAGAATCTCGAATCGGTCCACGGTCTGAAATAATTCTTTGATCTCGACGCGGGTATAGGTGCGATAATGCATCACGTCCCGCATGATGAAACGCCGGGTGGGGGTGGAGACGTCGAACGTCATTCCCAGCGTTTCCATGCGGTTCGCCCGGTCGAAGTGGGTCGTGCGGAGGTCGGAGATAATGCTGAGCTGACCGCGGCGGGCGTGCCAGGTCTCCTCGCCCTCCCAGTCGTCGTCCTCCGGCGTGAGGTGCAGGCCGAGGAAATAGAGACCGCCCGGACGGAGGGCGTCGGCGATGCAGTTCAGGTGCGATTCCGCTTCCGCCTGAGAGCCGAGATGGCGAAACGAATTGATCATATTGAAGCAGGCGTCGACCGGCTCCTCGACCGAAAAATCGGCCATATCGCCGACGACGGCCGTTTCCGGCAGCCCGTGCCGGGCGAGACGGGCGTTGCAGAAGGCGACGGCTTTTTCATTGAGGTCGTTTCCCGCGATCGCATAGCCGGCCTTGCCGAGCTTCACCATCAATCGGCCGGTGCCGCAGGCCGGTTCGAACATCGTCTGGACGGCGCCGTCGCCGTGCTTCTTGATGCCGTCGAGCAAGAAGTCGTATTCGGCCTTCCAGTCGCTACCGAAGACGAGGTCATAGTATTTGGGGAAGTCGTATAGATTCGCCTGCACCTCCTCGGGGGCCGGCTCTGCCTCGCCGTGATCGGGGGGGATGGGGACGAGGACGTCGTCGTCAGCGTCGTCCATGTCGGCGGCGGGCGTGTCGGAGTCAGCGGGCATCGGCGGGGGCGGGCGAGTTGGGTAGAGTGAGCCGCAGGATAGCCGTTCACTTTTTCTTCGCCCCCGATGGCCGCCGCTTTCTCCTTCTCCGACCGCGCCCGCGGGATCGACGCCAGCGGGATTCGCAAGGTCTTCGATCTTGCCGCGCAGCTGGAAGACCCGATCAACCTCTCGATCGGCCAGCCGCACTATCCGGTGCCGGACGCGGTCAAAGAAGCGATCGCGACCGCCGTCGCCGAGGATCGCAACGCCTACAGCCCCAGCCAGGGGATCGCCTCGCTGGTCGCCCGCTTGCAGGCGACGGCGGACGAAACCTACGGCCACGCCGACCGGCGGGCGTTCGTCACCAGCGGGACCAGCGGCGGGCTGATGCTGGCCCTGTCCGCCCTGGTGAACCCGGGGGACGAGGTCGTGGCGTTCGACCCGTACTTCGTGATGTATAAGCACCTCACGACGTTGTGCGGGGGCGTCTGCAAGTTCGTGGATACCTACCCGGATTTTCGCATCGATCTGGACAAGGTGCGGGCCGCGATCGGGCCGAAGACGAAGGCGATTCTCTGTAATAGCCCCGCCAACCCGACCGGCTCGGTGATGACGGAGGAGGAAGCCCGCGGCATGGCGGCGATCAGCCGGGAGACCGGCGTACCGCTGATCTCCGACGAAATCTACGACCTGTTCTGCCACGACGGGGCGTTCGTCAGCCCGGCGAAGTTCGACGAGAACTGTCTGGTCGTCGGCGGGTTCTCCAAGACCTATGGCATGACGGGCCTGCGGATCGGCTACGCGCACGGCCCCGCGGCGCTTGTCGATCAAATGATCAAGTTGCAGCAATATACGTTCGTGTGCAGCCCCCAACCGGCGCAATGGGGCGCGCTGGCGGCGCTGGACGTCGACATGTCCGCACGGGCCGAGGAATACCGCGGCAAGCGCGATCTTCTCGCGGGTTTGATCGGCGAACGCTTCGACGTTCGCGGGGCGGACGGGGCGTTTTATATGTTCGTCCCGGCGCCGTGGGGGACCGGCACGGAATTCGTCGCCGCCTGCATTAAAGAAGGGCTGCTGGTCATCCCCGGCAACGTCTTCAGCGAGCAGGATACCCACTTCCGCATCAGCTACGCCGCGACGGACGACGTCATCCGACGTGGCGCCGAGGTCTTGAACCGGCTGGCGAAACGCGGGCCGCAGTGCGACGATTATTGCTCCCCTCGCCCCTTTTTGGGGGAGAGGGGTCGGGGGTGAGGGGGCTGAAGTCGTACGTGCAACTTGCATGATCCGGCTGCTCTCGCATCGTTGCAGACCGCGACCCGAACGCTGACGGGTGAAGGCTCGCTCACCCTCACCCCCGGCCCCTCTCCCTCAAGGGAGAGGGGAGAAATGAACTCTTCACTTCGTCATCAGCTGGGCCACCGCGTACAGGTCGTCCGCGAGGTCGTCGTACATCCGCTGCGTGGCGTCCTCCTCCGGGTTCCGCAGGATGGCGCTGGGGTGCCAGGTGGCGGTGGTGATCGGGGAGAAATCGGTCTCCCGGATCTCCCCCCGCTGCTTGGTGATGCGGAAGTCGCGTCCCAAAATCGCCTGGGCCGCCGTCGCGCCGAGGCAGACGATCGCTTTCGGTTTGATCGCCGCGAACTCGGCTTCGATCCACGGTTTGCAGGCGGTGACCTCGCGGGCGCTGGGTTTGGCGTGAATGCGCCTGGAACCCTGCAACGTGTGCTTAAAATGTTTGACCGCGTTCGTGATATAGACCTTCGACCGGTCGATGCCGGCGTCTTCGAGGGCGTCGTTCAACACCTGCCCGGCGGGGCCGACGAACGGCTCGCCCTGTCGGTCCTCGTTGTCGCCGGGCTGCTCGCCGACGAACACGATCTCCGCGTCGGCCGGGCCGGCGCCGAACACGGTCTGCGTGGCGTCCTTGTAGAGGTCGCAGCCTTTGCAGGCCTCGGCGGCTCGCTCCAGTGCGGAGAGATCCGTGCGGCGCTCGGGGGCTTCGGGCAGATACTCGGCGGCGGACATCGCAAATCCTTCGGTGGTGGAGATCATCCGCCGCTCGCGGTCGGCGGCGCTGCGGATCAGGTCGGGGATGGCGGCGGCTTCGGGCAGCGTCGGCCAGTGACGGACGGGCAATTCGGCCTTCATCGCTTTGATCTTCAGCCGGGCGGGATTGAAGATGTGACGATAGTAGGTGTCCCACAACTCTTCGGTCGGGTCGTCTGCCGGAAGCTCGGACCGGGGAACGCCCGGGCCGAAGGCGAGGTCGTGGGTGTCCCACTCCACGGACTCCCGCGGCGTGAGGATCGCCCAATGCATCGGGGCGAACCGACGCACGAAGAACGGCGCCGCCGCCCGCACGATGTGATGATCCGGCCGATGCCAGGCGACGAATCGCTCGCCGTGGGAAGTGTTTGCATCGTTGATCCGACGGAACCGCACGAACGCTTTCATTTTGTGCACGTCCCGCCGCACGGCCTTCGCCCACATCGTCAGGCGAACGACGTCCGGGTCGGCGGCGTCGCTCATCAAATGCGGCTCGCCGTGGCTCAGTCGCCACAACAGGCCGTAGAGCGTTTCCCAGCGGCCCGGATCGCTGTGACAAGCCGCCCCCCGCGCGAGCTTCAGAAACGCAGGCGGCACCTTGAGCGGGGGGCCGTCTTCGGGGACAGCGGCGTTCGCGATCGGTTCCTCATCGAACAGACTGTCGCCGGCGCCGTCGCGAAGGTCAGTCCAGCGCACCTCCGCGGGCGACAAACGGGCGGCCGCCAATTGACGGGCGAGGACGCGAAAATCCTCCCACCGATCGGCGGTCGCGTGGTGCATCAAGGGAGAAGCGAGCCGGAGAGAGGAACTGGTTATTGTACGTCCGAACATGCACTCCGACAGGTTAGGAATCGCCCCGACGTACGGTTTCCAAGGCGATGAAGAACAGACAGGCCCGCCAGCCGGTGGACAGCATCGAGTACCTGCACGCGGCGGCGACGTTGGCCTGCATCCGCGGCGGACGGCGATACCGCATCGACCGCTCCGAACTGAGCGAAGCGTTCTACGTGAAAGTGTTTCGCCCCGCCGGTTCGCCGTCGCCGTTAGACGGCGCGCCCGCATCGGGAAGCGCGCCGCCTAACGGCGACGGCGAACCGGGCGAAGTCGAGAAACAGTCCGGTGCCTGGTGGGGCACGCGGGTCGCGGCTCATCAGCCGGTGTACCGGTGCAGCCAGGACTACGCGCAGATTCACGTCCCCCGCGAGGTCGCCGACCCGGCGGAATTGGACGATGCGGAGCAATCGTTGATCGCCGCGATCGAACGGGGCGGGCGGGTGGTCGCGGACCCGGACGAAGTCCGCGAAGCGATGTTTGAGGCCTTCCGCGGCAAGCGGGACGGAACCGAACGAAGCGGCCCCGCCGGCGCTCGCTGGCGATGGCGGGAAGAGACGCTGCGATGGAAGCTCCTCAGCATCGACGGCGTTCCCGCGGCGGAGATGCCCGGCGACATCCGCAGAGCGATCGCCGTGTTCGTTCCGCCCGATGCCCCGGACGTGCGACTGACCCCGCGGGAGCAGTCCGAAGTGCGGCGCCGCCTGAACGCCCGCGCTCGATGGACGTATGAGGAACAGGTCGCCGGTCGGCATTCGCTCCCCGAGCGACGCGGCGGGCCGGGGCGTGCGGAGGCCGCGGAGCGCTGAGGCCCCGCTCGCCTTTCGGACCGCGTTGTTCTATGCCACGGCTCTTCGTCCCCCGCAGACGCCTCCCACGACCGCTCTTCTCCCCTCGCTGCTGGTCGCCGTCGCACTGGCTTCGGACCCGGCGGTCGCGGCCGGCGAGGAACCGAACACGGTCGAGCCGGTGACGTTTGCGGCGTTCACTCTGCAAGATCAATTCCGGGCGAACCACACCGTCGGCGGTCCATCCAAGGGCGTCGCGGTGATGCTCTACGGCGATCGGGATGCGGCGGAGGCGTGCGGAACGCTCGGCGCGGCGTTGCACGTGGCGTTTCACCCGTCCGCCGACGGTAAGACGCCGGTCGAAGCGGCCGAAGCGCCGGTACGGCCGGTGCCGGGGGCGCCGGCGGGCAGCGTCGCCCCGCCGGTCTC
>NZ_WTPX01000063.1:28351-31666 GCF_013036045.1 Alienimonas chondri | reverse complement strand
CCCCGGCAGGGTACCCGTTTGGTTCTTTAGTATTCGCGGCGACGCTGGCGGTCGGCGTCCATCGCCCACGAGGTTCGGCCGATCCGCCACGCTCACGAGGCGACGCCGACCGGGCCGGATGTGTCCAAAATCAAACCCCGTCCGATCGGCGACGTTTTCGCCATCCCCGGCAGAGTCGGCGCCCGCCTTCAAAGTGTCGCCCGTCGTTTCTAATCGGTAGTGGACACTTCACCTCGATCGCGCTAGTTTGCGGATCGTCCGCAGTCTCCGCCACGAGGTTCCCCGCCGTGTCCGCCACGCCCGATAAGTTCGCCGCGATCTACGTCCGCGTCTCCACGCGGAAGCAATCCCACCGTTCGCAACTTCCCGACCTCAAACGCTGGGCAGCGGCCCACGACGGCCCGGTCCGCTGGTACCGCGACACTGGGAGCGGCAAAACGACCGATCGGCCCGGTTGGCAAAAGCTCGAAGCGGATATCGCCGCGGGGAAGGTATCCGCCGTCGTGTGCTGGCGTATCGACCGGCTGGGCCGGGCCGTGTCCGCCCTCTCCGCCCTGTTTGACGAGCTACAGCGCCGCCGCGTGAACCTCGTCAGCATCAAGGATGGGTTGGACCTGTCGACGCCCGCGGGGCGATTGCTCGCGAACGTGCTGGCGTCCGTCGCTCAATTCGAGACCGAGCTACGCGGGGAGCGCGTGCAAGCCGGGCAGGCTGCGGCCCGTGCTGCGGGAAAGACTTGGGGCGGCAGCGAAAAGGGCGTTCGTCGCAAACTCACGCCGGCCGTCGCTCGCACCGTGCATCGCTTGAAGGCCGACGGCGAGTCCGTCACCGCCATCGCCAAAACCGTCGGCGTCTCCCGGCAGAGCGTTTACACCGTGCTCGCTGATATGGCGCCGACGGCGTGACGCTCTGTGCGGCCCGTAGAGCCGTCGCCACGCCGAGACGTCCGACGGGCCGCGTGAGACGACGGACGCACGCACGGGCGCAGCGGGGCGGCAGGACGAGGCGATCCGATTGGATGCTTCGCCATGCTCACGCGAGTCGGATCGCCTCGTCCTCGTCAAACTCCGAAGAACCGGATTTAATAACGATCCGGGAGTGTTTGATATTCAGCGAGCAGAAAACACGCAGACAAGGCGCGAGAATCCGGGTGAAATGGGTCGATACTATAGACTCAACGCCGCGAATAAAGACGCCCCGCCCCCTTGGCTACGCCCCGAACGCGAACCGCCGAATTGCCGACACGGTTTGAGCCGCGGTTCCTCGACGGACTGGACGGGCGCGTCGGTATCGTCAAGGAACTGCGCTGCCGTTACGACGAGCTAAAGACGGCCGTCGGGGCGGACTCGCCCCAAAAGGACTATCTGTGCGAGCGACTTTGCTGGCTGCTTATCACCCTCGAAACCGCGGAGACGCGTGCCATCGAAGGCGAGCCGTTCGACGCGAATAAGTACACTGTGCTGTTAAATAGCGCTCTCGGGTTATTTCGCACGTTGGGGATCGACGCCAAGGCGAAGAACGTGCCCGACCTCAAAACCTATCTGGCGGCCGGCGGCGCGAAGGGTGCACAGCGATGAACGCAGCCCCGCCCAACATTATCGAAGCCGCGAACGACCCCGCGTTATTCGGGAACTATCTCGACGGCGATCCGGCCTCGTGGCGTCGGTGGCGGGCGATATTAAGAGCGGTTTTTGGCGTCCGGCCGTTTTTGCCCGGCGACCGCGGCATCCTCAAATGCGTCGCGTCGCGTGACGCCGATCGGATGCCGGCCGACGGTTTTTCGTCCAGCATGTTCGTCTGTGGTCGCCGATCGGGCAAATCCCGCGTCGCCGGGTTGGTCGCCGCGTACGAGGCCGCACTGGGCGGGCACGAGGCGAAACTATCCAGCGGCGAACGCGGCGTCGTCGCGGTGCTGGCGCCGACCAAAAGTCAGGCCCGCATCGTCAAAGGCTATGTGCGGGCCGCGTTCAAATCTCCGATGCTCGCGGCTTTGATTGAGCGCGAGACCGCCACGGGGTTCGATCTGAAAAGCGGGATATCCGTCGAAATACTGACGGGCGACCCGAAAACGGTTCGCGGTTATACCCTCGTCGCCGCGGTGGTAGACGAACTCGCGTTTTTCGGTCTGGACGCAGAGAGCAAGGTGCGCAGCGCCGACGAGCTATTGCGTTCGCTCCGGCCGGGTCTGGCGACGACCGGCGGCCGGCTGCTTTGCATCACGACCCCGTATTCGAGATCGGGCGCAGCGTGGAACCTGTACAAAAAGCACTACGGACAAAACGACTCCGCCACGCTCGTCGTCAACGCCGCGTCGCGCGTGCTGAATCCGACGCTGCCGCAATCCGTAGTGAGCGAGGCGCTGGCCGAAGACAGAGCCGCCGCGGAGGCCGAATTTCTCGCCCGATTTCGTGACGACGTGGCCCAATTCGTGCCGCGAAGTCTAGTCGAAAACCTCGTGGACGCGTCCCGCACCGGTCGCCCCCGGCAAAACGGCGTCAAATACTTCTGCTTCGTGGATATCAGCGGCGGCAGAGCCGACGACGCGACCGCAGCGATCGCCCACCGGGACCGGAGCGGCGAAGTCGTCATCGACCAACTCGCACGCGTCCGCCCTCCGTTCTCGCCGGCCGCGGTCTGCGGACAATTTTCCACGCTGGCGAAAAGCTACGGGTGTTTGTCCGTCACCGGCGACAATTATGGCGCCGAATTCGTCGCCGCGGCGTTCCGGGGCAATGGCGTCCAGTATACCCGGTGCCGCTTCCCCAAGGCGGAACTATACGTCGCCTTGCTTCCTCGTCTGTGTTCGGCCGGCGTAGTCCTGCCGCCGGACGACGCGTTATTAGATCAGTTCGCAGCGCTGGAACGGAAAACCCGTTCCGGCGGGCGTGATGCGATCGACCATCCGAACGGCGGGCACGACGACCTCGTGAATAGCGTCGCTGGCGTCGTCAGCATCGCCGCTGATCCACGGCAACGCCGTTCGTCAATCATCGGCGCCGGCAGCGACTCCGCCGGCCGGTGGAGCTTTTCCGGTACGGCCGGCGACCGCGCGGCGCTGCCCGAATATCCCCGCGGCTCTTTAGAAGCTGCGCTCGTGAACGGCTCGAAAATCAATTTCCGCCCGCCTGCCTGACTGACTCTCTCCACGTCCCACGCTCCCAAACCCCACTCGATAAGCCATGCTTGCCAGAACACCCGGAATTAACGTCTCCTTGCTGGACCAATTTGAAGAACGGAACGGCAAAGATTTTGCGTACGCCGCGCACCTTGGGATGTCCTTCTATAAGAACGGCGCCAGCTTTAGCGACTCGCAAG
>NZ_WTPX01000063.1:0-27499 GCF_013036045.1 Alienimonas chondri | reverse complement strand
CTCACCTTCCCCTCTCTATCACTCTCCGAAAGTTTTTCGATGCCCGTCAAACAAAACGTCTACTGCACCAACGCCGAGCACGCGGTCGAACCGCTGGAATCCCCGGTCTATGATTTCCGCCCGACGGCGAACACGAGCGGGAATATCCGGGAGGCGTGCGAAAAGAACGGCGACGATATGTCGTATTTCCCGCCTACCAAAACGATCCACGACGCGATCGAACTCGATCACGAGCGACAAGCCGAAGCCGATCGAATCAGCGCCGCGGCGCCGTTCGCCGCGAACGCGGAACACGAGGCCGAGCCGTTGGAATCCCCGGTCTATGATTTCCGCCCGCCTCCGGCGAGCACGAGCACGAGCGCGAGTAACGCCGCGGTGCACGACGTCGCTCCGCTTGAGTCGCCCGTGATGTTTTTCCCGCCCCCGAAATAGACCGCCGCGTCGACCTTCACTCACAACCTCCCACACGAAACCCCGACCCGATGCCCCAAATCCGAACCGCCACGCTGGAAGGGCGCCCGCACCTCGTAGCGCCGGTGACGATGTTGACCACGGGCGTGCACGAGGGCAGCGCGGGGGCGGTGCTTTATACGCCGGCGGAATTGGCGGCGTCCGCGCCGCACTGGAATTCCCGCCCTGTCGTGGTCTATCACCCGGACCAATGGGGGAGTCCGTCGGCCGGGCATCCCCGGATTTTCGACGGGCGGAAAGTCGGGTTCGTGTTTAATACGAGGTTCGACGCATCCCGCAACCGCCTCGTCGCCGAATTGTGGATCGATCCCACGGCGTTGGAGCGGGTCGATTCTCGCGTGCTGACTGCCCTAAACCATGGCATGCAGGTCGAAGTGAGCACGGGATTGTGGTTTGACTCCGACGATATTCCGGGCAGCTTTAACGGCGCTCATTTCGACGGCACCGTAAGCAACTATAAACCCGATCACCTCGCTATCTTGCCCGACATCACGGGGGCATGCAGCATCGCGGCGGGGTGCGGATTGCTGGCTGCGTGAGACGCCCGGGACCGGGCCGGGCTTGGGCCGGCCCCGGGTAAGCCCCGCCGGTGGGACGGCGGGCGGCGGCGGCGGTTGCGCATTGAGCGTCGCGACCGTCGCCGTTTTTATGTTTGTGGGGGCGCTATGTTTGGATGACGTTTCCCAAACAGGGCGAAAACCCAAACGCCGACGAGGCCGACGCGGCCAAGTGCTTGCGGGCAGCGTCCCGGGCGGCGATGATCGCGACGCGGCGCCCGTGGGATTGATCCCCCGCGGGTAGGGGAGACCGGAAGCCGATCCCGGCTCCCCGTGCCGTTTTTGATCCCCGCGGTCGGCACGGAGATCGGCAATGTCTGACAAATCTAAACCGCTGCGAATCGGCGCCCTTATACGGGTGAGCACGGATCGCCAGGAACGAAAAGGCGAATCGCTCACGTTGCAGAAAAGCGATATTGAGCGGAACGCCCCCGCGATCGGCGGTGAAGTCGCGGAGTGGTATGGCGGCAGTGAGCACGCCACGCCCGGATGGGAAAAGGCCGAAGTCGACCGGATGTTGCAGGACGCCGCCGCGGGCAAGATCGACGCTGTCATGGTCGCCTATGCGGACCGTTGGAGCCGAGACAACGGCGCCGGGGAAAGAGGTATTCGCACCTTCCAAAAGTACGGCGTGCGGTTTTTCGTCGGCACGCGGGAGCACGACCTCTCCGAACCGGCGGACGTCTTCCAACTGCAAATGTCGACGGTGATGGGGCAGCTACAGGCAGCGACCACGCGGAAAAAATCGATCGAAGCCCGCATCCATCGCGCTCGCCGCGGTTTGCCGACATGCGGGAAGCTCCCGTTTGGCCGCACCTTCGACCGCAGCGCCGGCGGACCGGAAGGGTGGGCCGTCGATCCTGACGCGAAGGCGATGATGGAAGATGTCGCCCGCCGGTATCTCGCCGGGGAGTCGCTTCGCGATTTGGCGACGGAATACGGATTCTCGCGGCCGATCCTGCACAAGAACCTCATGCACCGGAGCGGCGGGGTGTGGGAACAAACTTTTGCCGATCGTGACGCAGGCACCACGCTGACCGTGCCGACGCCCGTTCCGCCGCTCTTGGACGACGCGACCATCGAAGCGGTCACGCGGCGCTGCGCTGCGAACCGGACCACGAGCGTCGCCCGGCGGCCCGATCGGTATTTGCTGACCGGGATGGTCTTTTGCGGAAAGTGCGGCTACGCGTTGTCCGGGCAACTGTCCGGCGGGAACGCCCGACACCACTACTACCGCCACGGCACGCGGAGGGGTGCGAAGGAATGCGACGTGAGGCCGCGGCCGTTCGTCCGGTGCGACGATTTGGAAGACGCGGTGATGCGGACCCTGTTCGACCTCTTCGGCAACCCGGCCCGGGTGGTGCGGGCGATCGAAGAGGCGAGACCGGACCCGGCGGGAGCCGAGCGGCTGCACGCCCAAGCCGAGCGGCTACGCGGTCGCCTGAACGAGGCAAAGGCGGGGCGTGGGCAACTGCTTCGCATGATCGGCAAGGGGAAGCTCACCGACGAACAGGCGGGCGACCAACTGGACGAGATTGCGGCGACGGAACTGCGAATCCAATCGAAGCTCGCCGCCCTCGAACGTCAGCTTCGCGACATTCCCGCCCCGGGGGACATCCTCGCCACCGCAACGGCCGCGTGCGGCGCCGTGAACGCCCACATCGCCGCGTCGAAGCAACGCCGGGCGGAGCGCATCGAACGGGCGAAGCGGCGGATGGAAGACCAATGTGCGGACACCGATTTCGCGGCTCTGACGCATGCGGATCGCCGCACCTTGGCGGAGATGGTTTTCGTCGGCACGACCCCGGACGGGAAGCCGGCAGGCGTGTACGTCGAACCGGTGCCCGACCAACCGAATCATCGCTCGAAAACGTGGTCGTTCCGGCTTTCGGGGCTGCTGCTCAATGCGAAAGGACGCACGGGCACTACAGTCTGGGACGAAAACGGACCGGACGCCGGCCCCGCCGGCGGGCCGATGCAATCCGATCTGCTCCAAGCCGCTGCTCGTGAGTGTGTGTCATGTACCTCGTCGTCTCCGCCAGTCTCAGCCCGGCCAGTCGCAGCCGGGAACTCGCGGCGGCTTGCGCCCGTCGGTTGGAAGCGTTGGGGGAGCGAGCCGAAGTGCTGGACCTCCGCGAGACTCCGCTGCCGGTGTGCGACGGGGCGGGGGCGTATGGTCACCCGAACGTCGTGCGGGCCGCCGAATTGGGCGCCGAGGCGACGGCGGTGCTCCTCGCCGCTCCCGTCTACAACTTCGACGTGAACGCCGCGGCGAAGAACCTCGTCGAACTCGCCGGGCGATCCTGGGAGGGCAAAACGATCGGTTTGCTCATGAGCGCCGGCGGGCAGGGCAGCTACATGAGCGGCATGGGACTGGCGAACAGCCTGATGTTGGACTTCCGCTGCCACATCGTGCCGCGGTTCGTCTACGCCACCGGCGACGCCTTCTCGCCGATCTCCGAGGAGGAATGGCAGATCACCGACGAGGAGGTCCGTCGCCGCGTGGAAGAATTGGTCGACGAGACCGTCCGCGTCAGTCGCGCGCTGCAGGTTGAATAAAATGCCGAGCGGCCCGGCTCCCCGCGGGGGAACACGGCTCGCACCGGCCGCTTTGCGGCTTGGCGACGGGTTCTCCCGTCGAGCGGGAGGACTTCCCGCGATCAGTTCTTGACACCGTTCTTCGGGACGGGTGGGGTGAAAGAAACTCCGCCCGGGTCGGGCCGTTCCTCGATGCGCCTCGGGCCGTCGCTCACAGGGACCTCCGATGTCGACTCGCTGCGTCACGCTGTTCGTTGCGGCATCGCTGTGCGGCTTCGCCGTCGGGGGGGCGGAATGTCGGGGGCAGCAGCGGCCGGACTGGCGGACCGCCATGTCGTTCCCCCGCGTCGACATGAGCCGGCTGGGAACCACGCGGACGAACGAAGTCGTCGTCGCGATGCGGCAGGCGGTTTGTCCCTGCGGGTGCGGGATGAAGCTCGCCGAGTGCCTGATCGACGACCCGAACTGCACGCATAGCCCTCCGGCTGCCGCGAACATCGTGCAAGCCTCGTGGGACGTTCCGCGAGTACATGTGCTGACGGTGGCGGATCGACTCGACAAGTCGATCGGTCCCGACTGCGAAGCGGACGCCGCCAACCTCGAAGGCCTGATCCAGGACAGCGTGGACAATCGATTGCTGGAGACGGAGGAGTTCTCCGAAGCCTCCGCTGAATGGAAGAAGCGATTGACCGCCCAGAACGTGCTGGCCCGCATCGGCTCGCTCAAGGTCGCCCCGCACGACACCGTGCTGTTCTATTACTCGGGGCACGGCGGCTACACCGCCAAGGACGGTCACCTGTTCCACATGCCCCACGGCGGCGTGGAGCTGCGACGTTCCACGGTTCTCGCCGCATTGAAGAAGCACAACGCGAAGCTGACGGTGTTGATCTCGGACACCTGCTTCACCAAATGGCCCGGGAAGGAGCCGGGAGTCGCGGCCCGGGCCTGGAACGAGCGCACCCGCCCCCTGATGCGATCGCTGTTCTTCCAGTCGTCCGGCGTGGTGGACGTGACGTCGAGCCAGCAGGACGAAGTCTCCATGTGCTACCCGGTGCGGGCCGGTTCGCTGTTCACCGGGGCGTTCCAGCGGGTGGTCGAAGCGAATCTCGACCGCAATCTCGCCTGGCCGGCCGTGTTTCAGGCCGTCAGCGACGACACGCAGATGCAGTTCCGATTCTTCAACCCCAACGGGGTGGCGAACGGCAGGTCCGTGCAGAGGACGCAGACGCCCCTCGCGTTTGAGCTAGCCGCGCTGGACCAGCCCTGAAGGGCCCCCGCCGGTCGCTGAGGGGGCGTGCGTGAATGCGCGTCTGTGAATGCGAAGATCGCGGACTCGAACGCCTTCCGGGTTCCCCGGATTGCGGTTGTGGACGTCGTACCTACGATGCCCCGCCGGATCGCGTCCCCGCCATCGTTGCTTCCCCCCTTCCTTTCGCCCCCGCCGCCCGGCGGAGCGGCCCCGAGTCAGCATGAGCCAGCAGTATATTTATCAGATCGAAGGCCTCACCAAGGTCTACGACGACAAAGAGGTGTTGAAGGACGTGCACCTCGCCTTCTATCCGGGGGCGAAGATCGGCGTGCTGGGCGCGAACGGCGCCGGTAAGAGCACGCTGCTGCGGATCATGGCCGGCGAAGACCGCGACTTCGACGGCGAAGCCGGGCTGATGATGAAGGACGTGACGGTCGGCTACTTCAAGCAGGAGCCGGACCTCGACGGCTCCCTCACCGTCGCGGAGACCGTCGAACTGGCCGTCGCCGATAAGCGCGCCGTGCTGGAGCAGTTCAACGACCTCAACATGAGGCTCGGCGAGGACCTCTCCCCGAAGGAGATGGAGAAGGCCCTCAAGGAGCTGGACAAGATCCAGGTGCGGATCGACGCGGAAAACCTCTGGGAGATCGACCGCACCCTCGACATGGCGAAGGACGCCTTGCGCGTGCCGCCGGACGACGCCCTGGTCGAACCGCTCTCCGGCGGCGAGAAGCGGCGGGTGTACCTCGCCCAGTTGCTGCTCTCCTCGCCGGATCTGCTGCTGCTGGACGAACCGACGAACCACCTCGACGCCGCCTCCGTCAGCTGGCTGGAAAAGTATCTCGCGGCCTTCAAGGGCACCGTCGTCGCGATCACGCACGATCGGTACTTCCTGGACAACGTCGCCGGCTGGATTCTCGAGATCGAACGCGGCCGCTGCCTGCCGTTTGAGGGGAACTACACCGCCTGGCTCGAAGCGAAGCAGGCTCGCCTCGCGCTGGAGGAGAAGCAGGAGTCCAAGCGCCAAAAGACGATGAAGCAGGAGTTGGAGTGGGTCCGCAGCACGCCCAAGGCCCGCGCCACGAAGAACAAGGCCCGGCTGGAGCGCTTCCAGCAGATGCAGGACACGAAGGTCGATATCGCGGACGAGACGGCCGAAATTCAGATCGCTCCCGGTCCCCCGCTGGGCGATCTGGTGGTCGAAGCCGAGGGCGTGCGGAAGGCGTACGGCGACAAACTGCTGTACGACGACCTGACCTTCCGCCTGCCGCGCGGCGGGATCGTCGGCGTGATCGGGGCGAACGGCACCGGCAAGACGACCCTGTTCCGCATGATCACCGGCCAGGAAGAGCCGGACGGCGGCACGCTGCGCGTCGGTCAGAAAGTGAAGCTCGCCTACGTCGATCAGAGCCGCGGCGACCTCGACCCGACCAAAAGCGTCTACGAGGAAATCAGCGGCGGACATGACATTCTGGAACTGGGCGGCGGGCAGAAAATGCACGCCCGCTCCTACGCCAGTAAGTTCAACTTCAAAGGTCCGGACCAACAGCAGCTCGTCGGCACGCTCTCCGGCGGACAGCGGAACCGCGTGCACCTCGCCAAGCTGCTGCGGAGCGGCGGCAACCTGCTGCTGCTCGACGAACCGTCGAACGACCTCGACGTCGACACCCTCCGTTCGCTGGAGGAAGCGCTGCTGACCTTCCGCGGGTGCGTGATGGTCAGTTCGCACGACCGCTGGTTCCTCGATCGCATCGCCACGCACATCCTCGCTTTCGAAGGCGACAGCAAGACGACCTGGTTCGAGGGGAACTACGACCTCTACGAGCGGATGAAGAAGGACCGCGACGGGGACGTCGGCCCGACCCGCACGAAGTTCCAGAAGATCGCCGTCTGACGAGTCTCGCGCGAACGTTCGCCCGGAACTCATCGGATGGGCGCGCGGGGCGGAGGGCCGGTTCGGCGGCGCGGATCCTGCCGGCGCCGGCAGTCCGGGAGGGCGTCCGCTGGGCGCCCGCGACGAAAACCGCTTGAACCGGCCGTATCGGCGGGGAAGACTGATCGGCCTGATGTGGACAGGTTCTGTCCGCCCCCGCCTATCGTGATCCTCCCGCCGACCGAACGCATGGCCGCCAAGAAGTACCTGTCGCTCGAAGAGGCGGCCGAGCAACTCTCGATGCCCGCCGAGAAAGTCAACAAGCTGCGGGCCGATGGGCAACTCCGCGGCTTCGCGGATCGCGGCACCTGGAAGTTCAAAGCGGACGACATCGAAGAGTTCGGCCGTTCTTTGCAGGTCTCCAGCGACCCGGACGTGCCCCTGCTGGACGACGACGCTTTCGATCCCATGGGCGACGCCTCCGACGGCGGCTCCGCGCTGGACGACGGCGACTCCCTCGATATCCAACTGCCCGGGCAGGCCGACGACGACGGCCTGGCCGACGAACCCACCATTGTCCGCGGCGGGCCGGGCGACGTCAGCGACAGCGACGTTCGCCTGTCGGTCGACAGCGGCGTGGGCGACCTGTCGGACGATTCCAGCGGTCCGATCGACCTGTCGGATTCGGATAGCGACGTCCGGCTGATCAGCGACGAATCCAGCGTGCTCATCGGCGGGGGCGGCAGCGGCAGCGACAGCGACGTGCGGTTGATCGCTGACGACAACTCCGGCATCGCCCTGGCCGACGACGACGACAGCGACGTGGCCCTCGTGTCCGATTCCAGCTCCTCCGGCGGCGGCTCCAGCGCGGTCGGCGGCAACGTGTTGGACGACGATCAGCCGACGGACGGCTTCGATCAGGACAGCCAACTGACGCTGGGCGCCGACAGCGGCATCATGCTCGACAGCCCGCTGGACAGCGGGATCGCCTTGGAGGGCGCCAGCGGCGTGCTGGTCGGCGGCGACGACAGCGACGTGAGCCTCGCCGACGACGACAGCGGCATCGCCCTGGCGGACGACAGCGAAACCCCCAGCGCCATCGACCCGGACGACTTCGCCGGCGGCGAGGACGGCTCCAGCATCATCTTGTTGGGCGACGACAGCGGCATCGCCCTGGCCGGCGATAGTTCGGGCTTGATGGACAGCGGCGTCGCGGACAGCGGCATCGCCCTGGACTTCCTCAACGAAGACAGCGACGGACCTGCTCCGACGCAATCGCTCGCCGCGGCCGGCGCCGGCGCCGCGGCTGCGGCAGCCGCCTCGCGGGGCGGCGGAGCGACCGAAGCGGATATGGAGGCTCTCGACGACGGGGGATACTCCGTCGCCGACGACGAAGAAGGCGAGGCCGACACTTCCGTCATCCTGTTCGAGGACGACGACGAAGACGACTTCGACGACGTCGAGTCCAGCGCCGGTCAGAACACCAGCCAGTTTGAACTGGAAGAAGACTTCGACGAGTTCGAGTCCGACTCCACGGCTTCCGGCAGCATGGTCTCCGCGGAGATGCTCTCCGACGACTCCGAAGACGACATGGACGTGTTCGAAGCGTCCGATGCCGACTTCGAGGACGACGACTTCCAAAGCGGCGCCAGTCGGGCCGATTTCGCCCCCGCGGGCTACGCCCGCGCTCCCGAAGCGGAGTTCGACCCGGTGACCGTCAGTCTGTTGGGCGCCGGCACGCTGTTGCTGCTGTTCGTCGGCGTGCTCTCCTTCGACCTCGTCCGCAGCATGTGGGGCGTGAACGAACCGGGCGTCTTCAGCCAGACGATCCTCGATTCGATCGGCAAGTCGCTGTATTGATTCCGCTTCGCGGGAAGCTCCAAGACCAAGAAATCAAGAACTAAATTGATCTCTGCGGTCGAGGGTCTACGGCTGCCTACTTCTTGGTTCTTGATTTCTTGGTCTTGGAATTTTGACCTCTCAATACGATCGCGACGCCCTCCACGCCCTGATCCTCGATCGGGCGTTGAAGTTCGGCGACTTCACGCTCGCCAGCGGGAAGAAGAGTTCGCACTACCTCGACGGCAAGCAGGTCGCCCTGCATGCGCGGGGGTTGCGGCTGATCTCCGCGGGGTTCCTCGAACTGGCCGCGGATTGGCAGTACGACGCCGTCGGCGGGATGAGCATCGGCGCCGACCCGCTGATCGGCGGCGTGCTGACGCTCGCGGAGCGTGAGGATCTGGTCGGCGCGATGATTCGTAAAGAGGCCAAGGGGCACGGCACCGGCCAGTACGTCGAGGGACCGTTGCAGCCCGGTCAGTCGGTGCTGGTGGTCGAAGACGTGGTGACCACCGGCGGGTCGAGCCTGAAGGCGATCAAACGCCTCCGAGACTTCGGCGCCGTGGTCTGCGGCGTCGTCGCGATCGTCGACCGTTTGCAGGGCGGCGAAGCCGCCTTCGCCGAGGCCGGCGTGCCGCTGAAAACCTTGTTCACGGTGAAAGACTTCGGCATCGACCCGCCCGCCGAGTGAGCCGGCCCGGTCCCCGGGCACCCGGTTGAGATGCAGGCATTCTTGGGGATGCGTGCGTCGGAGGCACAGCCCTTCGTCGGATTTTCAGTTACCTACGAACTGCTTTAGCGCGTCGCAGTAGCGTTCCGGTTCGTCTTCCATCACGAGGTGGGCCGCGGGGAGAGTGACGGTCTCGGCCTGTGGCAACCGCTCCTGAAACTCCTTGAGGAACGGCGGGCCGAAGCACCAGTCTCGCTCGCCCCACAGCAGCAGCGTGGGCTTCTCCGCGAGCTTCGCCAGCCCTTCCTCCACCTCGACGAGGTGCGGCCAACTGGGGTGCTTCGGCGTCGTGGGCACGTCCTGCACGAATCGATGCAGTGCGACCCGATCGTTCCAGTTGGGGTAGGGCCAGACGTACCCGCTGCGGATCGCGGAGGTGATCTTCGAAGGATTCGCCACGCCCTGCCGCATCAGTCCGCGAACGAACAGGTTCGGCCCCCGCACCAGCAACCCGCCGACCGGACTGCGGGCCAGGCCGATCTGCCAGGGCATTCGCTCGCTGCGGAACGCCGCCGTGTTCGACAGGACGAGCTTCGAGAACCGCCCCGGCTCCCGCGTCGCCGCGAGCAGCCCGATCGGCCCGCCCCAGTCGTGCACAACCAGCGTGACGTCGTTCAAATCGAAATGCCGGACGAGGGCGAGCAGGTTCTCCGCGTGCCGATCGAGTCGGTAGGGGTAGGTCGCCGGCTTGTCGCTGCGGCCCATCCCCACGTGATCGACCGCGATGCAGCGATGCGAGCCCGCCAGCGCCCGCATGGCGTTGCGGTACATCCACGACCACGTCGGGTTCCCATGCACGAACAGCACAGGGCTGCCCTCGCCGGCTTCGACGTACGCCATCGCGTGCTCCGCTTCGCCGTCGCCGCGAGGCGGCGCGAACTTGTGAAAGCTCGCCCCCTCCGGGAACCCGCTGCGGATGAAATCAGGGACGGTGTCGCTCACGCGGCGCTCGTTTCGGGGGAAGACGAGAATAGGGCGATGAGCGCATCGGCGAGCCCGTCGACGGCCTCGTGCGGATGCGCGGCGGAAAGCGAGATACGAAGCCGGCTGGTCCCCCGCCGCACCGTCGGCGGGCGGATCGCGGGCACGAAGAACCCGGCGTCGGCAAGACGCTCGGAGGCCCGCACGGCGGCGTCCGGCTGGTTCAGAATGACGGGAAGAATCGGGGATTCGCCGCTGCCGGAGACGGGAAGGTCGGCGTGCGTCAGCCGTCGGCTGAGGAACCGCGCGGACCGCCTCACCCGCTCCCCAAGGGTCGGGTCGGATTGAATCCGCAACAGGTTTGCGGTCGCGGTCGCGGCGACCGCGGGCGGGAGCGCCGTGCTGAAGATGTGGCTCTTCGCCGCGTGCCGCAGGTAGTCGCAGACAACTTTCGACGCTGCGACGAACCCGCCGGCGGCGCCGACCGCCTTGGAGAGCGTTCCGGTCAGCACGAGACGCTCATGCGGGAACCGCCAAATCTTCTCCAGCGAAGTCGTCTGCCAACTCTGTCTGGGATAGATCCCGGTGGCGTGGGCCGCGTCGCAAATGACCACGGCGCCCGCCTTCCGCGCCGCGACGAGCACGCTCCGCAGGCGGTAGTACCCGTCGCCGTCCATGCTGAAGACCTGTTCCGTCAGGATCCAACGCCGTCGGGCGTCGCGTTCTTTCGCCAACGACCGCTCCAACCGCTCCGGATCGTCCCTCCGCCAGACCCGCAATCGCCCGCCGCCGAGCTTCGCCCCGTCGACCAAACAGGCGTGGCAGTCGCGTTCTACGAACACGGCGTCGCCGGGGCCGGTGAGGGCCGAGACCGTGCCGAGGTTCGCCGCGTAACCGGTGGGGAAGACGACGGCGTCCTCGGTGCCCTCGAACTCCGCGATCGTGCGTTCCAGTTCCGCGATCTCCGGCGAGCGGCCGACCACCGCGGGTGACGCCGTCGCGCCGTGCGGTAACGCAGAGGCTCCGCGGAGCCTCTGCGTTACGAGAGCTTCGCTTGCCAAGCCTAAATAATCGTTCGAGCCGAAGTTCCACAACTCCCGGCCGTCCATCTCCACGCGGCCGCCGGGCAGCGTGCGGCAGATGCGGGTCGGGCGGCGCAGCCCCTCGCGGTCCAGTCGATCCAGTTCGTCGCCGACCCACGCCAGCGGGTCGGCTGCGGGATCCGTCACGGCTTGAGGGCGATGCGGTGATTGCTGAGCCGCTCGTAGCCGTCGGCGGTGATGCGGTAATTGTGCTCGACCCGCACGCCGCCGATACCGTCCTGGTAGCTGCCGGGCTCAAGCGTCACCACGTCGTTCTCGCGGAGCACGTCGTTCGACTCCGGCACCTCGATCGGCGGCTCCGGGTGCCCCATTCCCAGGCCATGGCCCGCGTGATGGGAGAGCTTGCCGAAGCCGGCATCCACCAGCACGCCGCTGCACGCGTGGTACACGTCGGCGGCCTTCGCCCCGGCCTTCAGCACGCCCTCGCCGGCCGTCATCGCGGCGACGCAGGAGTCGTGCAGGCGTTGCTGATCCGCGGTCGGTTCGCCCACCGCGTAGGTATTGGTGAAGTCGCTGCGGTAGCCGTGGACTACGTAAGAGTAGTCCAGCGTGTACAGGTCGCCTTCTTCCAACCTCTCGCCGACCGGCAGCCCGCCGGCTTTCGGACGGCTCGCATTGTTCTTGCGGAAGTCGCCGTAGACGATGCCGGGCCGGCCGGCGGATTCGTTACAGGCGACGGCGACGGCGTTATAGACGTCCAGGTCGGTCACCCCCGGGCGAATGACTTCGAAGGCCCGCGCATGACCGGCGTCGCCGGCCTTCATGGCGATGTTCAAACATTCGATCTCGTCCGGCATCTTCTGCCGCCGCAGGTCGCGGAGCAGAGAGCCCAGCGTCGCTCCTTCGCCCAGGATGTGGGAGTCGAAGTGCAGTTCGGCGTCGGTTTGCAGGCTGTCGCGGCAGATTTCGCCGACCATCGCCGGGCACCATTCCGCTTCCAGCAGCGTCTTGCCGCCGATCGACCCCTTCTTCGCCAACGCCGCGAACGTGGCGTGATCCCGGTTCACGACGCTGTGGGCGTGGTCGTACCAACTCGTTTCGAGAAACGAGTCGCAGATCGCTTCGCCGTCGGCGCTCTTGGCGGTGAAGTTGTCCGCGGCGAGCGTCGCCGTGCCGGCGCCGTGGGAGTTCGGCCCGCCGTCGCGTTCGAGCAGCAGGATCGCCCGCTCGCCCCGGCTGAAACAGAGGGGTTGGACACGGAAATTCGTCAGGTAGCTGACGTGTCGCGGGTCCGCGACGATGCAAGCGGTGATCGATTCGGGCAGCCGCGCCCAGAGATTCGCGCGGCGCTGACGGCAGCCAGGTTCGGTGAGCATCCGGGCAGTTTCGGGATCGTCCGCCAAACCGCAAGCGGGGGTTAGGCCGCACCCCCCACGCCCCATTCGTCCCGCAGTTCGTCGGCCCGGCACTGCGTCGCGGGAAGTTCGCCTTTGTCCCGCTTGCGACGGACGTTGGCGATCTGAAACTTCATCCGGTGGTTCTTCCTGAAACGGTCCTCATGCCGAGCGAGGAAGTCCCAGTAGAAGACGGTCTGCGGGCAGGCGTTCTCGCCGGCGCTTTGCTTGGGATCGTATCGGCAGTTCGAGCAATAATTCGACATCTTCGAGATATAATTGCCGCTCGCGCAATAAGGCTTCGTGCCGACCACGCCGCCGTCGCCGTATTGGCTCATGCCGAGGGTATTCGGCAGCGACGCCCAGTCGACGCTGTCGAGGTACATCTCCACATGCCATTCGTGGAACCGCAGCGGGTGCACGCCGAGGTTCAAGGCGAGGTTTCCCAGCACCATCAGGCGTTGGATGTGATGCGTGTAACCGTGGTCGATCACGCTTCGCATCGCCCCGGCGACGCAGGCCATGTCCGTTTCGCCGGTCCAATAGAACGCGGGGAGGTCAGCGTGAGCGTCCAGGTGATTGCGCTCGGCGTACTCCGGCATGAACCGCCAGTAGACGCCGCGGACGAACTCCCGCCAGCCGAGGATCTGACGGACGAAGCCCTCGACGCTGTTCAGCGGGGCGGCGCCTTTCTCGTAGGCTTGCACGGCGTGTTTGAGGCAGTCCCGCGGGTCGATCAGCCCGAGGTTCAACGGGGCACTGATCCGGCTGTGGTACAAGAAATCCTCGCCGTCCCACATCGCGTCTTCGTACATCCCGAACTTCGGCAGGTCGCGGGCGATAAAATCTTGCAGCATCCGCTTCGCCCCCTTCGCGGAGACCGGCAGCGTGAAATGCTCCAGCCTGCCGGGGTGGTCGGCAAAGCGGCCGGCAACCAGGTCGATCACCTCCTCGGTAACCCAATCCGGTTCGAACCGGGAAGGGCCCAACCCGCTCGGCGGCGGGTCGCTCGCGGAAAAACTCTCGCGGTTGTCGTGGTCGAGGTTCCATTTTCCGCCGGCCGGTTCGTCGCCGTCCATCAGCACGTCGAGTGTCTTTCGCATGTGCCGGTAGAAGCTCTCCATCAGCAGCCCGCCGGGGCGACCGTCTGCCCAAGCATCGAATTCCTCGGTCGAACAGAGGAACCGCCGATCCTCCCGCACTTCCAACGGCAGGCCGAGTGATTCCGCTTCAGCTTGCAGCGCCACGAGCACGCGGTGGTCGCCCGGTTGCACGACGATCAGCCTCTTCGGTTCGTGTTCCTCCACGTCGTTCCGCAACACTTCGCGGAAGCTGCGGCCGCGGTCTTCGGCGCGGTCGACCGTCAAGGCGTGATAGACGACCTCGAAATCCCGCTCCTCCAACTCGTCGCGGAAGGCCCGCATGCAGGCGAAAAAATAGGCGATCCGTAGCTTGTGTTGCTTGAAGTAGGTCGCCTCCTCCTCGACTTCCGCCATCCACACCGCGTCGCGGTCTTTCTTAAACCCCTTCAGGGCCAGCGAATCGCGGTTCAGCTGGTCGCCGAGGACAATGACGAGGTGACGCATGGCTGTGCGGGAGTGACTGTGTTGGAACCGCGACCGTCAGGGAGCCGGCTCTCTGCGGCCGCGAATCACCAGAGCCGGCTCCCTGACGGTCGCGATTCTCAACTCTACGAGCGCTTCTGATTTTTCACCACGACGGCGCTCATCCCGCCGTCGACGCCGATCTCCTGGCCGGTGATCCAGCTGTTGGCCGGGTCGAGCAGGAAGGCGACGGCGGCGGCCACGTCACCGGGTTCGCCGAGGCGGTGCAGGGCGTGCATGTCGCGGCTGGCCTCAGCGGCGGCGTCGTTCTGCCAGACGCGGGCCGTGAGCTTCGTTTGGGTGAGGCCGGGACTGACGCAGTTGAACTGCAAGCCGCGGTTCGCGTAGGTCGCTGCGGCGGAGAGCGTCAGGCCCATCACCCCCGCCTTTGCGGCGGCGATCGCCTCATGGGAGTGCACGCCGATTCGCCCGGCGACGCTGCCCATCAGCACGACGCTGCCGCCGTCCCGCATCGTCTTGCCCGCAGCTCGCACGCAGTAGAAGGCGCTGTCGAGGTTGGTGGCGATGGTCTCCCGCCACTCTTCGTCGCTGGTGATGTGGGCGGCCTTCATCATGAAGGAGCCCACCATGTTCGCGGCCCCGGCGAAATCGTCCCCGAACGCCTCCTTCGCGGCTTTGAACGCCGCGGTGACGGACTCGCCGTCGGTCGCGTCGAACTCCAGCACGTCGGAGTCGGTCTCCGCGGCGAGGTCCGCCAGTCGGCCGACGTCGCGGGCGGCGAGCAGCGTGCGGTGGCCGGCGGCGTGCAGGCGACGAACGAGCTCGGCGGCGATGTCGCTGCTCGCCCCAAGGATTAGAAAGCCGGACATGAGGGGCGGATTGTGCGATGAGGAGGGCGAGGACGGAGGCGTTCTAGAAACGAAGGTCGCCGGTGACAGGGGCGGCGTTGCCGCATCGTCGGAGGCTCCGCATGATGCCGCGCCGTTCCCGACGTCTCCGCGCCCGCAATGCCCCCCGCCGCCGCCTCTCTCGGGGGGACTTCCGCGTTTCTGGTGCTCTGCGTCTACGCCCTCGCGGTGGGCGCCGCGAGCCTCGCCGGCGGGGCGTTGCCGGGTCGGGTGACGCTCACCCACTTGCGGCTGCAGTTGGCGATGAGCTGCGTGGGCGGGTTGATGCTGGGCGTGGCGTTGTTCGGCCTGATCCCGCACGCCGCGGCCAGTTTCGGGCGGGTCGAACCGGCTCTGTGGGGCGTGGCGTTCGGGCTGCTGGGCATGTTCTTTCTACTGCGGTTCGCCCCGTTCCACTCGCACGAGCCGCCCTCCGTCGTGGAGCACGCCGGCGGACACGACGGCTGCGGGCACCCGCAGCATGACCCGCATCCCAGCGCCGCGGGCTGGGCCGGGGCGGTGTTCGGGTTGGGCGTGCACGCGTTGATCGACGGCGCCGCCTTGGCCGCGGCAGTCCGGGGCGGGCATGCCGGCGTCGGGTTGGCCGCGCTCCCCGGACTGGGGGCGTTTCTGGCGATCGCCCTGCATAAGCCGCTCGACGCCGTGACGGTGATGACCCTCGCCCGCACCGCCCCCGCGGGCACCTGGAGCCGCCGCCATCCCCGCATGCTCAACGCGGCGTTCGCGGCGATCGGGCCGATCGGGGCGATCGGGTTCTACCTGCTGGCCGGATCCCTGCCGGCGGAGAACGTCGTGACCGGCGCCGCGATGGCCGTCGCCGCCGGCGCCTTCCTCTGCATCGCCCTGTCCGACCTGCTGCCGGAATTGGAGTTCCATTCCCACGACCGCATGAAGCTCTCCGCGGCGCTGTTGATCGGCGTCTCCGTGGCGGCGGGCGTCGAACTGTTCGCCCACGGCCACGTTCACGGCCCGCTCGCCCCGGCGAACGACGAAGAGGGCGGCCCGACGCACGTCCACGAACACGGGCACCCGCACTCCCATGGACTCTCGACCGACTCCCGGCGGGACTCTCGTTGACTCCCCGCTGTCTCCTCGGCGCTTCGGCGCCGGACCACGCGGTTGCCGCCGCCGCCGATCGGCCGACAATCCCCGCCCGATGAGCGACGCCCCCCCGAAGAAGCGCCGCCGCCGCAAACGCAAACCGGGCGGCGGCGGAGCGGCCGGCTCGAACCCGCCGAACGACGGCGTCACGCTGCCCGCGGAGGAGGTCCGCGGCCGGGTCGATCTGGTCGTCGAACGCCTCAACGCCGGAGTGATGGTCGCGGACCGGTTCAAGATCGAAGCGGGGCTGAAGACCGTTCTGCATCGCCTCAAGCAGGATCAGGCGCTCTCGCGGGCCTTGGACCGGCTCGAGCAGGACGCGACCCGCAGCGGGGAGCGCTTCGACGCCCGCCGAGAGACCGTTCCCAAGGTCTCCTATCCCGGCGAACTGCCGGTGACGGAGCGGCGGGACGAACTGGCGGAGACGATCCGCGACAATCAGGTCGTCGTCGTCTGCGGCGAGACCGGCTCCGGCAAGAGCACGCAGCTGCCCAAGATCTGCCTCGATCTCGGCCGTGGCGTCGCGGGGATGATCGGCCACACGCAGCCCCGGCGAATCGCGGCCCGCAGCGTCGCCAGCCGGGTGGGGGAAGAATTGGGCGTCTCCAACCCCACGGTCGCCCATAAGGTGCGGTTCACGGACCAGACGACCGACAAGACGCTGGTCAAGCTGATGACCGACGGCGTGCTGCTGGCGGAGACGCAGTCCGATCGATTCCTGAACCGCTACGACACGATCATCGTCGACGAGGCGCACGAACGGTCGCTGAACATCGACTTCCTGCTCGGCTACCTCAAACGACTGCTGCCGAAGCGGCCGGACCTGCGGCTGATCGTCACCAGCGCCACGATCGACGTCGCCCGTTACAGCGAGTTCTTCGGAACCGGCGAACCCGGTTCCGAAGACTTCAAACCGGCGCCGGTGATCGAAGTCAGCGGCCGCACCTATCCGGTGGAGATGCGGTATCGCCCGCTGCCGGAGCCGGACGAAAACGACCGCCAGCCGGAGCCGGAGGAGCACCTCGCCGACGCCGTCGCGGAGGTCTGTCAGGAAGGTCCCGGCGACGTACTGGTCTTCGTGCCGACGGAGCGGGACATCCGGGACGTGTCCGACGCACTGCGGGGGCGCCGCTTCCCCGGCGGCGGCTCGACCGAGATCCTGCCGCTGTACGGCCGGCTCTCCGTGAAGGAGCAACAAAAAGTCTTCAAACCGTCGACCGGCCGGCGGGTCGTGGTGGCGACGAACGTGGCGGAATCGTCGCTGACCGTGCCCGGCGTGCGGTACGTCGTAGACACCGGCACCGCCCGCATCAGCCGCTACGCGGCCCGTACCGGGGTGCAGCGGTTACCGATCGAAGCGGTCTCCAAGGCCAGCGCCCGCCAGCGGGCGGGGCGGTGCGGACGAGTCGGGCCGGGCGTGTGCGTGCGGCTGTATTCGGAGGAGGACTTCGAGAGCCGCGAGGATTTCACCCCGCCGGAGATCCAGCGTTCGAACCTCGCGGGCGTCATCCTGCAGATGGCGACGCTGAAGCTGGGGACGATCGATCAGTTCCCGCTGCTCGACCCGCCCCGGCCGGCCAGCATCCGGGACGGCTACGAGACGCTGACGGAGATCGGCGCCCTCGATGAGGAATACTGTCTGACCGACCTCGGCCGCACGCTCTCGACGATGCCGGTCGACCCGCGGATCGGGCGGATGGTCGTCGCCGGGGCGGAGGAGGGCGTGCTGGCCGACGTGCTGGTGATCGCCTCGGCGTTGGAGATGCAGGATCCCCGCGATCGACCGGTCGACAAAAAGGGCGCCGCGGACGCCGCACACGCGCCGTTCCTCGACAGCAGCAGCGACTTCCTCACGCTGCTCAACATCTGGAACTGGTATCAGGAGCGCCGCAAGTCGCTCTCTCGCGGCAAGCTGATGAAAGCCTGCCGACAGAACTTTTTGAATTCGATCCGACTCCGAGAATGGTCGGACGTGCATCGGCAACTGGCCGACCTCGCCCGTTCCGCGAAGCTGCCCAAGCGAACCCACAGCGGGGAGAGCTACGACCCGCTCCATCGCGCGTTGCTGGCCGGGCTGCTCGGCAAGGCGATGTACCGCCCGGACGACGGCCCGGAGTACACGGCCGCCGGCGGGGTGAAGTGCGTGCTCTGGCCGGGGTCCGGCATCTTCCGCAAGAAGCCGAAGTGGGCGATGGCCGCGGAACTCGTGGAGACCAGCCGGCGCTACGCACGCACCGCGGCTCGGATCAGTCCGCAGTGGATCGAGCCGCTCGCCCCGCATGTCGTGAAATACGAGTGGAGCGAACCCCGCTGGAACGGCGACTCCGGCAGTTCCCAATGCGACGAGAAGGTCACGCTGTACGGCCTGCCGGTCGTCCCCCGTCGCACCGCGGGGCTGGCGAAGTACGACGCCCTGCTGGCCCGCACGCTGTTCATCCAGCACGGGTTGATCGAATACGACCTGCCCGGCGTCGATCCCGTCGACGGCAGCGGCGGGCCGGAGTTCTTGTACTTCAATCGGCAACTGCAGGCGGAGGCCGAGAAGCTGCAGGCGAAGGCCCGCGGCGCCGATCTGCTGGTCGGTCCGCAGGCCCGGTTCGAGTTCTACGACGAACGACTGCCGAACGTCGTTACGGACCTCCCCCGGCTCAATAAATGGCTGAAAGAAGCGAGCGAGGAGGAGCGGGCCTCGCTGGTGATGGAGCGTTCCGACTTCATCAGAACCGACGCCGCCGAACCGAACGAACAGGAGTACCCGGACGCGCTGAATCTCTCCGGCGCCGAGGCGAAGATCGAATATCGCCTCCGCCCCGGGGACGCGGTTGGAGAGGACGCCGGCGACGGGCTGACGGTGCACGTCGATCGGCAGAACGCCCACCGGCTCAGCGCCGCCCGGCTCGGTTGGCTGGTGCCCGGCTTGCTGGCGGAGAAGGTGACGGCTCTCATCCGCGGCCTTCCGAAAGATCTGCGGACGCGATTCGTTCCGGTGCCGGACACGGCGAAGGAGGTGGTCGGTCTGCTGACGTTCGGCGAGGGCGATCTGCTGCACGAACTGTCCCGCGTGCTGCAACGCATCGGCGGGGAACGGGTGCCGGTCGAATTGCTCGAAGCGATCGAACTCCCGCGGCACCTGCGGATGACCGTCCGCGTGACCGGCGAGGAGGGCGGACCCGCGACCGTCGCGGTGCCGGCCGACGGACGCAGCGAGAAAAAGCTGCTGGCTCCCGCCGCCCCGCCGGAGCAGCGCTTCCACCGCGACGGTCTGACCGAATGGGACTTCGGCGAACTGCCGGAGGCGGTCGAGGTGAACGGCCGCACGCTGTACCCGGCGCTGGTCGACGCGGGGGCCACGGTCTCGGCTCGCCTGTTTGATTCCGCGGAGAAGGCGACCCGCTTCACGCGCGGCGGCCTGCGGCGGTTGCTGGTTCTGGCCGACCCCGCCGCCTACCGCGCCGGGCCGGCGGGCCTGTCTTTGGAGGGGACGGGGGTGACGGCGGATGAATTGCGATTGCTGGTCGCCGACCGGGCGCTGGTTCCCGGCGACGATCCACACGCCTTCGAGCCGCCCCGCAGCGACGCGGGGTGGGCGAAGATGAAGTCGTCTGCAGAGGGCCGCAGGCCCTCCGCGTTACAGGCGGTCAGTGACTTGGCGGGGCGCCTCGTGCCGGCGCTTCAGCAGGTGAAAGCCTCGCTGGACGCCCCGCACCCGCCGGAGTGGGAGGAGGCGGCGCTGGACGTCCTCGCCCAGATCGACGCGCTCACCCCGCCGCGGTTCGCCCTCACGACCGACTGGCCGCGGCTGACGGAGTTCCCCCGCTACGTCCAAGCGGCGAATCGGCGGTTCGACCTGCTGCGGAGCGGCGATCTGAAGGGCGACGGCGAGCGGGAAGACCGCCTCGCCCCACACCGGTCGCGGTTGGAGCGACGGCTGGAACGCTGCGGCTCCCCCGCGGACGTGCCCGGCAAAGTGACCGCGTATCGCTGGCTGATCGAGGAACTCCGGGTCAGCCTGTGGGCGCCGGACCTCGGCCATCCGGTCGGAGTGATCGAAAAGCGGTTGGAAAAGCAGTGGCAACGGGCCAAGCTGGCGTGATGCGGTCATCGCCGTTCGTAGTGGCAGGCTTCAGCCTGCCCCGTGCGGCGTTCCGTGTCTTCCGTCTCGCTTCGCTCGCGGGGCGCCCTGAAGGACGCCACTACGAACGGTCGGTTCAATGCCTGATCCCCATCCCGCCGCCGCGTTTGCGGAGTCCCTCCGCGGTCGGGGGATTGCGGACGAGCGGGTGATCGCCGCCGTCGCGGCGGTCGATCGGGCGCGGTTCATGCCGCCGGGCCAACGCTCCGCCGCCTGGATCGACGCCGCGCGTCCGATCGGCTCCGGGCAAACGATCAGCCAGCCGTCGCTGGTCGCCCGAATGACCGGAGCTTTGGAACTGACCGGCGACGAAACCGTGCTGGAGATCGGCACCGGCAGCGGCTATCAGGCGGCGATCCTCGCCCGTTTGTGCGCCCGAGTCGTGACAGTCGAGCGTCTGCCGGAACTGGCCGATCCGGCTCGAGAAACGTTGGGCGAACTGGGCGTCGAGAACGTGACGTTTCGCACCGGCGACGGCACGCTGGGAGCGCCGGAGGAAGCGCCGTTCGACGCGATCGTCGTCACGGCGGCGGCGCCGGACGTCCCCCCGGCGCTGCGTGATCAACTCGCCGACGGCGGCCGGCTCGTCATCCCGGTGGGGGATCGCTTCACGCAGGAGCTGATCCGGGTTCGGAAGACCGGCAAAGAGTTTGACCGGGAAACGCTGTGCGGCTGCCGGTTCGTCCCGCTGATCGGGGAACAGGGGTGGTCGTCGTAGGGTCCGCTTTGCGGACCGCCTGCGTTGCCTTTCGACTGGCGAGGACGGTCCGCACAGCGGACCCTACGGCATGGACGCCTTCACCCAAGTGCTCGACGCGGTCTTCCAGCGGGTTCAGAACCACTGGATCGAACTGCTGACCGCCGCGGCGTTCGCAGCGGTCGGGTGGTTCTTCGGTCAACGGCGGGCCAAAGCGAACTGGCGGAAGCGGGAGTTCTTCGATCGGGTGAATTTCAGTCTCAACTCGCTGACGGCCGCGGAGAAGCAGACGGACGGCAAGCCCGGTCCGCGGACGCTCCGCATTCGCACGCTGGCGGAGATGAACGCCGGTGACGTGTTCCTCAACACCGCGGCCCGCGACGCCGTCACGGCATCGGCCCGCAAAACGACCGCGGCCGACCCCACCTTGCCGCTGCCGCAGGGGGACTACTGGTTCTACCTCAACGCCGTGTTGAACGAACTGTCCGAACGGTTCGCCGACGGGTGGCTGCGGCGGGATCTCGGCCAGCAGGTCCGCGGGGAGACGTTCCTCATCGCCCTCACCTGCGAGGCCGCGGGGGCGATGCGGCAGCGGAAGATCCGGGCGATGGTAATTCGCAAAGATCTGCTGCTGAACCTACCGGAGACCGAGCCGGCCTACGAGGCGCCCACCCACACGACCCGATGGGAGACGCTCAACACGCTCGCCGCGGAGCACGCCCGCAACCCGTGGAAGTTCCTCGAGGTGGAACTGTGCCTGTGAAGCCGCCCGTTTCGCCGTCGCCGTTAGGCGGCGCGCATCAGCGAGCAGGCGCGCCGCCTAGCGGCGACGGCGAAGCGGGGGGCGCTATTCGGCGTTCGGGCCGGGCCAAGGGACTTCGTAGACCGCCGGCCACATCTTTCCGGTGAGTAACAGGCGCTCGCCTTCGCGGTCCCAGGCGATGCCGTTCAAGACCTTCTCGCGGTCGGTGACGCCGGCGAGCTTCACGAGCGCCGTGCAATCGAGCCAGCCGTTGACGGCGCCGGTGGTCGGATCGATCCGGGCGATGTGCGGGCTGTACCAGACGTTCGCCAGCACCTCGGCGCCGCCGTCCGGACGGCGAACCCATTCCAGTTCGTTCAATTGCGCGACCGGGCGGCCCTGGTCGGCGACCCGCACGCGGCCGGTCACGCGGCCGGTCGCGGGATCGAGGAACCGCAGCACGGCGGTGCCGTCGGAGAGGATGAGCCGCTCGCCGTCGGTCGTCAGGCCCCAGCCTTCGCCGGCGATGCGGAAGCGGCGCTTCAGCGTCAGCGATTCGCGGTCGTAGACGAACCCCCAGCCGCTCTCCCACGTCACCTGAAAGATCTCGTCGCCCAGCACGCAGATGCCCTCGCCGAACAGCCGGGCGTCCAGCTTGCGGAACTGCCCAGTCTCACCAGTGGCGAGATCGACGGTCCGCAGGACGCTCGTGCCCCGGCGGCCGGTGCCCTCGTACAGCACGCCGTCATGCCAGGCGAAGCCCTGCGTAAACGCCCGCGGATCGTGCGGGTAGGCTTTCGTCGGCGTCAGCTTGGTGACCGAGGAATCGTCGCCCAGCGCCGCGAACAACGCGATGCCGGACCCCGTCAGCACGGACCAACCGCAGGCGAAAAGAGCCAACCTGCGGGTCATCGGGCGCTCCTGCGAAAGGGGTTGGGGACGAACGATCAGGCGAGGCCGATGCCGTCCGGCGTGGCGTGGAACCCGCCGCGGGCATGATCGCACCGCACCGCCCGGCCGCGGATCGCCTCGTTCACCGTAGCCGTTCCGCCGGAGCGGGAGAAGACCCGGTTTCCGCCGACGAACGTCTCCACGACCCGACCGGTCAGCGTTTCGCCGTCCCACGGACTCCAGCGGTTCTTGGTGAATTGCTCCTCGTTCCGCACCGTGAACGATTCGGCGGGATCGACGAGGCAGACGTCCGCGTCGTATCCGTCTTCCAGCCGCCCCTTGCCGACCAGCCCCCACACGCGGGCCGGGGCGTCGCACATCGCGGCGGCGATGCGATCGACCGTCACGCCGTTCGCCGGCCCGTGCGTCAGCAGCAGGCTGAGGCTGTTCTCCAGAGCCGGCAGACCGGACGGAGACGCGGGGTAATCGGCGGCTTTCTCGTCCAGCGTGTGCGGGGCGTGGTCAGTCGCGACGACCTGAATCGTCTTCCCCTCGGCGAGGGCCTGCCACATCGCCGCCCGGTCCGTCGCGCTTTTGATCGCCGGGTTCATCTGCACCTTGCTGCCGAGCCGATCGTAATCGCCGACGTCGAACAGCAGGTGGTGCGGACAGACCTCCGCGGTGATCTGCGGACCGGCCTGGGCGATCTCAGCCAGTTCGCCGGCGGTCGAGACGTGCAGCACGTGGAACCGATGATCGTGCCGGGTGGAGAGGTCGATCGCCCGTCGCACGCTGACGACGGCGGCTTCTTCGTTGCGAATGTCCGAATGCACGCGGATCGGCCAGGGCGGGTCGCCGAGGCGTTCCTGTACGGCCTGCCGGTTCGCGCGGACGGTCGATTCATCCTCGCAATGGGCGCACAGCGGGAGGTCGGTCTCTGCGAAGATTCGTTCCAGCGCCGCCTGCGAGTCCACCAGCAGATCGCCGGTGCTGGACCCGATGAAGATCTTGATGCCGGGGGTGCGCCTGCGGTCCGCAGCTTTGAGTTCGTCGATGTTCTCCGGCGTGGCGCCCATGTAGAAGCCCCAGTTCACCAGGCACTTCGCCTCGGCGATTTTGTTCTTCGCCTCCCAGATCGCCCGGGTGGTGGTGTTGGGGACGGTGTTGGGCATCTCCAGCACCGTCGTCACCCCGCCGGCGGCGGCGGCCGTCGTGCCGGTTCGCAGGTCTTCCTTCTGGGTGAGGCCCGGATCGCGGAGGTGCACCTGGTCGTCGACGATCCCCGGGAAGATCAGCTTGCCGGTGCAGTCGACGACCTCGTCGGCCTGTGCGGAGGAGGGGGGATCGACCCTCAGTACCCCGTCTTCGAGCAGCAGATCGACGCGGGTCGTGCCGGTCGGGAGGACGGCGTCGCCGCCGCGGAGCAGAGTGCGAGAGGCCATACCTGTTTCGGCGAACGGGCCGGTGGACGGAACGAAGCGGGGCCGGGAGAATGCCGGTTCGCCTCGCGTCCGTCACGCCCGCTTCCGAAACCGGTCTCCCCGGCCCTTGAGAATCTGTGAAAGCCCTCGTCAAAGCGAAGTCGGAGCCCGGCCTGTGGCTCGAGGACGTCCCGGAGCCGGAGGTCGGCGCCAACGACGTGCTGATCGACATCCAGAAGACCGGCGTCTGCGGCACCGATCTGCACATCTATCAATGGGATAGCTGGGCGAAGAAGACGATTCCCGTGCCGATGGTCGTGGGGCACGAGTTCGTCGGCACCGTGCTCGAGACCGGCTCGAACGTCACGGACTTTCACCCCGGCGAGATCGTCAGCGGCGAGGGGCACGTCGTCTGCGGGCGCTGCCGGAACTGCCTCGCCGGGCGTCGGCACCTGTGCGCCCACACGATCGGGCTGGGCGTGAACCGACCGGGGGCGTTCGCGGAGCGCCTGAGCCTGCCGATGACGAACGTCTGGCATCACGCGGACGACATCGACACCGACGTCGCGGCGATCTTCGACCCGCTCGGCAATGCGGTGCACACGGCGCTGCACTTCGACGTGCTGGGCGAGGACGTGTTGGTGACCGGCTGCGGCCCGATCGGCTGCATGGCCGTCGCCGTGGCCAAGCACGCCGGCGCCCGATTCGTCGTCGCCACCGACCCGAACTCCGAGCGCCGGGCGCTGGCGAAGAAGATGGGCGCCACCCGCACCGTCGATCCGATGGCGGAGACGCTGACCGACGTGCAGGCGGAACTGGGGATGAAGGAGGGCTTCGACGTCGGCCTCGAGATGTCCGGCAACCCGAACGCCTTCCGCGACCTGCTGGCGAACCTCTGCCACGGCGGCAAGTGCGCGATGCTGGGCATCCCGTCGGAGGAGATCGCGATCGACTGGAACACGGTCGTGTTCAATATGCTCACGATCCAGGGCATCTACGGCCGCGAAATGTACGAGACGTGGTACCAGATGACGGTCATGCTGCAGAGCGGCCTGGACATCGCCCCGGTCATCACCAGCCGCTTGCCGTACGATCGATACGAAGAAGGCTTCGCCGCCATGGCCGCCGGCGGCGGAGGCAAAGTGATCCTCGACTGGACGACCGCCTGATGGCCCCGGCTTGCCGTTTCGCGGGGTTCTGATGGAACAGTCTCGATGAGCGAATCGCCCCCCGCAATGGTGACCGCCCAAGCTTATCAACGGCTGGAAGATCCCCGGAACGGTCGATGGACCCTCACCCGCGGAGTTCTGGCGATCCAGCCGTGGCCCGGGCTCTTGCACGGATCGGTGCATGGCCACATGGCCAGCCGGCTGATCGAGCGAGTCGACCTGAAACGGTGGCATGTGGTGAACGTCGGCTGCATTACTCACCGTGATCCCGACACAGTGCGCCAGATCGAAGTCGCTCTCTATAGTCGTGAACGAGTCCGGGGGCGGCGCTGCCCCGTCACCGACTATCCGACAGTCGGACCCGAGCTGGCATTCGAGATCGTGGACGTCGCCGACACGCCGCAATCCGTATTGGAGAAGGTCAGCGATTTGCTCGCTGCTGGCACCGACCAAATCTTCGTGCTCGACCCCGCCCGTCGCACCGCGGTTCTCTACCATCCGAACGACGAGCCGACATTTCTTCGTGAGGAAGATGCGCTTGCGCTTCCCGCGCCGCTCGACGGTTGGATGCCGACCGTCGCCGAACTGCTGTCTGAAGGACACTGACCATCGCCGCTCCGTCCGATCGTTTTCTCTCCCACGTCGCCGCCGAACTCGACGGCATTCGGGAGGCCGGCACGTTCAAGCACGAACGCGTCCTGCACTCCGCACAAGATGCCCGTGTGACCGCCGAGCCCGGCGGGAAGGTGCTGAACCTGTGCGCCAATAACTACCTCGGCCTCGCCGATCATCCGGAGGTGCGGGCCGCCGCCCGGGCGGCGCTGGACGATCGTGGCTATGGGATGGCCAGCGTCCGGTTCATCTGCGGCACGAACGATCGACATAAGGAACTCGAGAACCGGCTGTCCGCGTTCCTGGGAACCGAGGACACGATCCTCTACCCGAGCTGCTTCGACGCCAACGGCGGGTTGTTCGAGGTGCTGCTGAGCAAGGAGGACGCGGTCATCTCCGACAGTTTGAACCATGCCTCGATCATCGACGGCATCCGGCTCTGCAAGGCCCAGCGGTTCCGGTACAAGAACAACGACCCGGTCGATCTGGAGGCGAAGCTGATCGAGGCGAAGGACGCCCGCTTCCGCCTGATCGCGACCGACGGGGTGTTCAGCATGGACGGGACGATCTGCGACCTCGCCGCGGTCTGCGAATTGGCGGACAAGCACGATGCGATGGTGATGTTCGACGACTGCCACGCCACCGGGTTCCTCGGCAAGACCGGCCGCGGCACGCACGAGCATTGCGGCGTGATGGACCGGATCGACATCACCACCGGCACGCTCGGCAAGGCACTCGGCGGCGCCAGCGGCGGCTACACCGCGGCGAAGCAACCGATCGTCGATCTGCTCCGCCAGCGGTCGCGGCCGTACCTGTTCAGCAACGCCGTCGCCCCGCCGATCGTCGCCGCGAGCTTGAAGGTGATGGACATGCTCGAAGCGGACACTTCGCTGCGTGACACCCTCGAAACGAACACGGCGCACTGGCGGGAGAGCTTGGCGAAGACCGGGCTGACCGTGCTGCCCGGCGAGCACCCGATCACCCCGGTGATGCTCGGCAACGCCGCCCTCGCCGGCCGCTTCGCCGACAAACTGCTGGACCGCGGCGTGTACGCCGTCGCGTTCAGCTACCCGGTCGTGCCGAAGGAGACGGCCCGCATCCGCACGCAGATCTCCGCCGCCCACACGATCGACGACCTCACTTTCGCCGCGGAGCAATTCGCCGCGGTGAAGGGGGAGCTAGGGTTGTAGCGAAGATAGAGATTGCATTGGGGGTGTCCGCGTGTATCGTGTGAGCGAACGTTTCCACACTATCTGGTGCTCGACACGATGGAATTCCTGCATACCCGCAAGTACTTGGGGCCGGGGCAGTCGGTGGAGGTGGACTGTGATACCCAGTGCAACGTCATGTTGACGGACGATCACAACTTCACGCGGTTTAAGAGCAGATCAACCCATACCTACTTCGGAGGACATCGGAAGTTCTTTCCGACTGTGTTGACGCCACCCCATGCAGGCTGGTGGAACATTACGATTGACCTCGACGGTCGCGCCGCGACCATCAGGCATTCGATCACGATCCGAGGCTAGAGGCAGGTGGCATCCGTGGCGGGAGTAGGAAGCGACGACGTACGACGAGTTCTGCCTCAAGCATTCAAGCCAGTGGCATGACGGTCGCCCCCGTTACCCGTACCCTCCCCCCATGAC
>NZ_WTPX01000062.1 GCF_013036045.1 Alienimonas chondri | reverse complement strand
CCCCCGCCCCGCCCCGGACAGCCCGCCGGCCAGCACGACGCACTCCGCCCGCAGCGTGCCAGGGGTCTCGCCGGAAAGCGTCACCCGTCGATCGCTGCCGACCGCCGCGGACGTTCCGAACAGCACCGTGGCGCCCGCCGCGGCGGCCTCCTCAGCGAGGAAAGCGTCGAACCGTGCCCGCGAGAGGGCGAAGCCGCCGGTGGTTCGCACGAACGCGGACCGCCGCGTCTTCCCGCCGACGCCCAGGCGGAATCCGGTCTGCGGGATGGCGCCGTTCGCTTCCAACTGCTCGCCCAGGCCGGCCGCGGTCAATTCGCGGACCGCATGACCGCTGAGGCAGGCGCCGCATACTTTGCGACGGGGGAACGTCGCCCGCTCGATCAGCGTCACGGACCGGCCCCGCAGCGCCAGTTCGCGGGCCAGCACCGACCCCGCCGGGCCGGCGCCGACGATCGCCACGTCGCAGCGTTCCGGCGCCTCACCCATCGCCCCGCTCCCAGATCAGCAGGAACCGCTGCGGCCACACCTTGCGGATCTCGTACCCCTTCAGCCCGGCCGCGTCCGCCACGCGGACAAACTCTTCGACGGTGAACGCGGCCCGCACGCTCTGGGGGCCGTCGTAATGCACGACCGGACTGCGGGAGAGCGCCCGGCAGGCGACATGGGCCATCGCCAGCCCCAGCCGCGTGCGGCGGAGGTCCGAGATCACGATCGCGTTCGCCGCCTCCGCCATGTTCCGCAGCACGCGGGGGGCGTCGTCGTCTTGGAGGTGATGCAGAAACAGGCTGCTCACGGCGGCGTCGTAATGTTCGCCGCCGGGTTCCGGGTCGGCGGGCGTCGGCAGGGGGCCGGCGAGGGCATCCGCCTCACGGAAGTCCGCGTCGAATCCGGCCTGGAGCGCCAGCTGGTTCGCCTCCCCGACGGCGACCGGGGAGAGATCGCAGCCGTCGACCTCCACCGTGCGGCGGAGCCGAGTCGACAACTGCTCCGCCAACGCGACCGCTCCGTCGCCGCCGCCGCAGGCGACGTCCAGCACGCGGGGCGTGCGGCCCGTCACGTTTTGAAGAATCGGCGTGAGCGCCCGCGCGAGCGACCCGGTCGTGCCGCTCATCGCGTTGAGCCGCTTCAGTCCGGCGAGCGCTTGTCGGTGAGCGGCGGGGTCGAGGTCCGGGTCGTCCATCACCTCCGGCTCGACCCGACGACGGGCGAGGGAGGCGGCGGGCGGCTCGGACGGGACGCTCATCGGCTCATGGTAGCCGCGACGTGGGCAAGCGTTCTCATTGCTCGGGACGACAGAGGATGGGATTGAAGTTGGCTCTTCGCCGAACGCTTGCGGTGTTGCAGCGCCCGAGACATCGAAAGCCGCCGCGAAACCGCAAGCGACGCCCGATCCCGTTAAAACCTGGCGCGGTCGCCGAACAGTCAACCAGAACTTGGCCGCGACAACGCTGCGAGAATCGCCCCGCAGGCGACCGAGGCGTTCAGGCTCGTGACCGGGCCGACGTTCCCCGGTCCGGGGGGCAGCCGGCAGACTTCGTCGCACAGATCGATCGTTCGGCGTCGCAAACCCTTCTCCTCGCCGCCGATCACCACCAGCCAGGGCCGGCCGCGGTCCACGTCGAACGCGGAGCCGGAGGGCACGCCGGACCCGTCGCCCAGAACGTCCGCGTGTTCACTCGTGCCGAGCGTCCACAGCCCCGCGTCTTTCGCTTTGGCGAGGGCGGCGGCGAGATTCGTCGGGGCGGCGTGGGGGACCGCTTCGACGCCCCCGCAGGCCACGTCATAGGCCGCGGCGGTCAACGGGGCGGACTGATCGCGGGTGAACACCACGCCTCGCACGCCGAAGAACGCGGCGTTGCGAAAAATCGCCCCGAGGTTGTGCACGTCCTGAATGCGATCGAGCGCCAGCCACAGCCCCGGCTCGTTCGGCTTCGCCCCGGCGAACAGTTCGCTCAGGCTGACCGGCGGTTTGGAAGCGACGGTCGCCTCGCCCCCGCCGCCGCCGTCCGGGGGGAAGGGCGGCGGCGGAGCGTCGATCAGCGGCACGTTCGCGACGTGCGCGGCGTCCAGCACGGCGGCCCAGGCCGGGGTGGGGCGGCCGGCCGGGGGACTCACGCTGGTGACGGCCCCCGGCCGCAGGCGGAGCGCGGCGAGCACGCTATGGGGATTGCGGAGGGACAGACTCACCGGGACGGAACGCGATCGGAGACAAACGGACGGGCGAAGCTCCGACCATAGCCGACGGCGCCCATCGCGTGAGAGTGCGCCGGCCCACGAATCGCCTCACAGCACATGGGTCATAGCATGTGGGACGTAGCACGTGGGTTACAGGACGTGCGTCGCCAGCAACCGGGCGACGTCGTGGATCACGTCGCCCTTGGGGAACTTCCAGACGAACGGGTCGATCGATCCCCGCGCCCAGACCTTCACGTCGCTGTCGAGGTCCGCTCGGCCGGCGGTTTCCACGCTGAATCGCGTGATCTGCTTGTACGGCAGCGACAGGTACTCACGCTTCTTCCCGGTCACGCCCTGCTTGTCCACGAGGACGACCCGACGATCGGTGAAGACGATCAGATCACGGACCAGTTTGAACGCCTTCTCGACGCGTTCTTCCGGGGCGAGCAGCGATTCGAACTCCGCTTCGATCGCTTCGGTGTCGGCCTCGCCGGCGTGACCGAGCAGCGTGCTGAACAGGCCCATGACTTGATTTCGGGATCGGGGTGAGGGGTTCGCGTCGGCTCAGCCTAACGACGGACGGGCGCCCGGGGATCACCACAAACCTGCCATAGACGCGAAGCGGCGACGCGGACTATCCCGCCGCATCCTCCGTCGACAATACATTCGGGTCCTCCCCATGCGTCACACGGCCCCTGCCGTTTCGTGCGCGGCCGCCGTCCTGATCCTGACTGCGACCGGCTGCGCCACGACCAGCAGTTCCGACACGGCCCGCACGGGCATGGAACAGTTGCTCGTGTCCGACGCGATCGATCACAGCATCGCAAAAATCGACTTGCGTCCGCTCGCCGGGCGCAGCGTCTTCGTCGATTCGCAATACCTGGACTGCGTGGACAAGGGCTACGTCGTCAGCAGCATTCGGCATCGTGTGATGACCTCCGGAGCCCGCCTCGCCGCCAGCGCGGACGACGCCGATGTGGTGGCGGAGATCCGCAGCGGCGGCGTGGGCACCGATCGGCAGGAGAGTTTCGTCGGCACGCCGAACCTCTCCCTGCCGGGCATCTCCCCGATCGAAATTCCGGAGATCAAGGTGTGGAACCGGGACCGGCAGCTCGCCACCGCGAAGATCGGGCTGGCGATCTACGACGCCAAGACCCGCGAGCCGCTGGGTCCCGGTGGGATGAGCCTCGCCCGCAGCGACGATTCCAACACCTTCCTGATGGGCATCGGCCCGTGGCAATCCGGGTCCGTGAAGGACTCGATCCGCACCGGCGAACGGAGCGGCGAGGAGATCAACCCGCTGCCGTATCAGGTCGCGGTGAACGCGCCCTCCTTCCAGTCCTCGACGGTTCGACTCGCCGGTGCCGAGGAAGACGGCGGCGATGCATTCCCTGACGCGAACGAGTGAACGACGCCGGCGAAGCGACGTCGCCGCCCGGCCGGCTGTCGCCCGCGGAGTGGCGTCGGCGGGCGCTGCACATGGCCCCCGGGCTGCTGCCGGTCGTGCTGTGGTTCGTCCCGCATCGGGTGCCGATCTCGCCGATTCTCCGCGGGATCCTGCTCGCGGCGATCGTCGCCCTGACGGCGACGGCGTGGTTTCGCTGGCGTGAAGTCCGACGGGCCGACGACGAGGACGCCGCGGTCAACGGGCGCTTCGCCTCGGTCTTCGGGTACGCCGGCGGGGTACTGGTGACGCTGTTCCTGTTCCCCGATCGGCCGGAGTGCGGCTTCGCCATGCTGGGCGTGCTGGCCTTCGGGGACGGCTCCGCCACGCTGTTCGGCAAGCTGTGCGCGGGCACGCGGTTGCACGCGCCGCTGCCGTGGAACCGTGAGAAATCGTGGGCCGGGCTGATCGCCTGCCTGCTGTGCGGCACGACGGCGGCGGCGCTGTGTTATCGGGGCGAATCGCTCAACATCGAAGCCGTCACCCCGCCGGCGGACTGGGGCACGGCGTTCGCGATCGGCCTGAGCGGCGCCCTGCCGGCAGGCCTATGGGAGAGCCTCCGCAGCCGTTTGAACGACAACGTCCGGGTCGCCCTCGCCGCGGCGATCGGCGTGCTGACGGCTCACGCCGTGCGGGTCGGCGGGTTCTGACCAGCCTTCGAAGGGGGCTCGGCGGGGTCGCCGAACGCTCAACGGGTTCGTACCGTCCCGCCGTGTCGATCGCCTCCGCCCCGCCGCCCAAGAGCGTTCCCGCCGCGATCGGACGCCGCACGACCGCGGCGTTGCGACTGACGAACCTTCGCAAGACGTTCGGCGATCTGACCGCGGTGGCGGACGTCAGTCTGGAGGTCGCCCCCGGCGAGATCTTCGGTCTGCTCGGTCCGAACGGGGCCGGCAAATCGACCACGATGATGATCGCCTGCGGCGTGCTGCCCGCGGACGCCGGGACCGTCGAACTGGACGGCGAACCGTTCTCCCCGCAGCGTCGCGATCTGCGGCGGAAGCTCGGCGTGGTGCCGCAGGAGCTGGCGATCTACCCCGAACTGACGGCTCGCCAAAACCTGCGTTTCTTCGGGAAACTCTACGGCCTGCGGGGCGCCGATCTGGACGCACGCATCGCGGATGCGCTGGACCGCACCGGCCTGACGAACCGGGCCGACGACCGGGCCGAACATTACAGCGGGGGCATGAAGCGGCGGTTGAACTTCGGGTGCGCGTTGCTGCACAGGCCGACCGTGCTGATCCTGGACGAACCGACCGTCGGCGTGGACCCGCAGAGCCGCACGCACCTGCTGACCAGCGTGAAAGACGTGGCCGCCGAGGGGACCGCGGTGATCTACGCCAGCCACTACATGGAAGAGGTGGAAGAGATCTGCGACCGCGTCGCCGTCGTCGACGCCGGTCGGGTGCTGGCGCGGGGCACGATCCCGGATTTGCTCGCCCCGCTGGAGAGCGTCCTCCGGCTCCACGTTCGCCCGCCGGACTCCGACCGCGACGGGGAGCGCCTGCTGCCGGCCGCATTCGCTCCGCTGTTCGATCGCGATCTCCAGGCGGACGGGATCGTCGTGTTCGCCCTGCCGCGGAGCCGGTTGAGCGGCGGGGGAGCGGGCGGCGCTCAAACGCTCTCCGGGGTGCTCGCCCCGGTGTTGGAGCAGATCCGCGACGCCGGCGGACAACTGGAAGCCGTGCACACCGACGAGCCGAACCTCGAACGCCTGTTCCTCGAACTGACCGGCCACACGCTGCGGGACTGAACGTCGCGTTCTCGAATCCGCCTCCGCTCAGCGGGCTGACGCCCGCCGCTCCCCGCCCCACCTCGTTTCAATCCGACGCCCCGCGTTGTCCGCCCTCGTCATCACCGCCAAGGATCTGTTGCTGCTGGTCCGCGACCGGCGGACGGCCGCGATGCTGTTGGTGCTGCCCCTGTGCTTCATCGGGATCATCGGTCTGACGACCGGGAAGTTCCCGGGCCTGGGCGGAGCGTCGCCGGCGTTTCGCGTCGTGGTCGCGGACGCGATCGATTACGCCGCGATCGGCGCCGTCGGGTATGAAGATCCGCCGGATGCCCCGCCCTCCCCGGACACGCTGCCCTCCCCCGTCTTCCCCGCGGACGAAGCCGCCGCGGAGCGGACTCGCGCTCAGAACACCGTGGTCGAGGTGATCGAGGGGCTGAACGAGAACGGCGGGTTCCGGGCCGACACGCCGGAGCATTGGGCGACGATTGCGCAAGACGAACTCGATTCCACGCTGCCGGAGGACCCGGGCGCCGCAGCGCGGGAACTGGTCGATCGCGGGGCGGTCCAGGTGGCGATTATCTTCGGACCGACCTTCCCCCGGCGGGCGTACACGATCGATGCGGAGGCGTTGTTCGATTCGGACGCCGGCCCGCTGGCCGACGGCGATCTCACGGCGCTCGATATCGAGGTCTACAGCCGGGACGGGGGCGGCCCGGCGGGGGCGATCCGGGCGGCGGCGAGCGGGCTGGTGCGATCGCGGATCGGTCGGTTGCGGATGTGCCGCAACCCACGGGCCTCGACCTTCCTCCCCGGCGTCTGCGATCGACTCGCCGCGGAGGGGGACGCTCCCCCGCGCGAAGCGCAGATGTCCGAGGAGCCGGCGGACGGCGGGGTCGTCTCGGACGTCTACGACGAACTGGTCCCCGGATACACGACGATGTTCGTGTTCTTCTTGGTGAACCTGATGGCCCGCAGCTTCCTCTATGAACAGGATCTCGGGACGCTCCGCCGACTACGGACGACGCCGGTGCGGCCGACGTCGATCCTGATCGGCAAGACGCTGCCGTTCTATCTGATTTCGCTGCTGCAAACGGCGACGTTGTTTCTCGCCGGGAAGCTGCTTTTCGGCATGAGCTGGGGGCCGCAGCCCTGGCTGCTGTTGCCGATCATCGTGACGTGCAGCGCCGCGGCGACCGGGCTGGGATTGCTGGTAGCGACGCTGGTGAAGAGCGAATCGCAGGTCTCCGCGTACGCGACCAGCACGGTGATTCTGTTGGCGGGAATCAGCGGCTGTTTCATGCCGCGGGACTGGTTGCCGGAGACCGTGCAGACGCTGAGCCTCGCCACGCCCCACGCCTGGGCCTTGATCGGTTACGACCAAGTGCTGGCCGTCCCGCAACCAAACGTCGGCCGGGTGATGGAATGCGCCGCCGCCCTGACCGCCTTCGCCGCGGCGTTCTTCCTCATCGGCGCCTGGCGATTCGGCAAGCGGGCGTTCTAAGGCGCTTGTTTCTCTGCGAGCCGCTGCCACAGCGTGCCGGTCGGCGTGAGCAGCCCTCGGCGGCCCCACTTCAGATCGAGAACCGGTTTCCCCTCCGGCGTGCGGCCGCTGAGGGTGATCTCGTGTCGGCCCGGTGCGAGCCAGACCGGCACGCTCCGCCACGCCTCACCGGCCTCCGAATGCAGCGTCGCGCCCGTCATCATCGGGGCCGGTTCGCCGTCGACTGAGACGGTCATGCCGCAGTTCGATCGCAGCGCCAACCGATGCAGGCCCGGCTCCGTCGCCGTCACGATCGCGGAGAGGGTGAACGCGGTCCCGTTCTCCCCGCTGAGTTTCGCCAGCCACCCCGCCGGCAGACCGTCCGGCAGCGGGACCGTCTCGCCGCCCTCCCACCGCAGCGTCGGGCCGTCTCGCAACGAGACATCGCCCGCGACGCTCGCCGCGCGATTCGACGTGGGGACGACGGTGATCTGAATCGGCGCCGAGCGCACGGGATCGCCGGGCTGACCGTCTTCGTCGACCGGGGTGATCTCCGCCCGGAGCGTCACGGGGCCGAGTCCGAGGGAGCGGGTGTCGGCGATCGCTTCCCCTCGCGACGGGCTATCAGTTCCGTGCACGACGGTCAGTCGCCCCGTGCCGATTTCCTCCCTGCCAAGAAGCACGGAAAACCGCATCTCCTTCGGACCAAAGCGATTGGCGACGGCTTCAAGCCGCAGCGGTTCGCCCCACGTCACCGTCCGCTCCGGCCCGTTCTCTATCGCTGCAGCACGGACGACGAACCGACGACCGGCATTGCGGACGGTCGCGGCCCGCATCCCCTGGCCGCGGCCGCGGACCTCGTTCGCCGCGACGGCGACGGCGGAGAGCGTGTGCGTGCCGTCCGGCAGGTCAGCAGTCTTCCAATTGAACGACGGTCCCGGCGGGACGACGGCGAATCGTTTGCCGTCGGCAAATAGCTCCCACCGTTCGAGCGTCACCGGGTTCCCCGCCCCATCCGCGACGCCGAGCGTCAGCGGAACCACGCCGGACAACGGGCTGCCGTCCTCGTCGTTCTGCGGCAGGCCCAGCGCGACCACGGGTCGGCGAGCGTACGGGTTGCTCAGCGGGTCGCCGACCGTGAGGTACTGGTACGGGCCGGCGACGCTGCGGGCGATCGCCTCCGCCAGCGTGAGGCCGCGGAGGCGGTGCAGATGCACGAAGGGCGTGGGGAACTTGAAGGCGAGGGCGTACGGTTCATGGACCGTGCCGCCGGAGGCGGCGGCGCCGAATCGCAGCCAATCGACGGCGGTCACCTGACCGTGCGGCCGCTCGCTGAGAACACCGCCGAAGCTGGTGAGGTTGTCCGCGAAGCCGCCGGGAACGAAGCCGCTGCCGCTGTCGGCCCACGCCGTGGGCTTCACCCCGGCGACGCCCGCCGTCAGGCCGATCAGATCGCGGCTTCGCTGCGGGAGAGCCGTCGTGACGACCTCCGCCCGCACTTCCAGCTCGCGGGCCGCGGCCTCATCCTTGATCGCCGCGACCGCCGGCTCGAACAACGGCTTGCGCGTCGTGCTGCGGACGTCGCTGGTGTCGCAGAACAGGATTGTTCCCGCGGGATGCATCCCGTCCGCGGCCGCGGTCGCCTCGATGCGATCAGCGACCTCCTCGACTGATTCCCCCCGCCCCGTCGTCACGCCCAGCACCGTGCTCAGCAGATAGCGTCGGCCGGGGCCGGTCGTCGGTTCGCGGTTCTCGCCGAACCCGATCGCCCGGCGAAAGCCGAGGGAGGGCGGCGGGCCGATCTTGCCGCCGCCCCCTCCGGCGAACGCGGCGTTGGCGTTCGGAGCGAGGTACTCCGCCGGCCGCTTCTGCAGCACGGATTCATACAGCATCGTCAGGCCGGTCAGCGAACCGTACGGCGTGAAGACCTTGTTCGGCTTGGGATCGAGACCGGCCAGATCGCCCCGCAAATCGATCTTCGTGGGAATGGCCGTGCTGTAGACGACCGCCTCCAATTGCGGGGCGAGGCCGCGCTCGTTCGCGACTGTGAGCGCCGGTTTGAGAATCAATTCCCGGAACTGTTCGACCGTCAGCGTTTCCCAGTCCGGCAGATCGTGCAGCGTCACGACCGCGACGTCCGCCACGCCGCGGGCCGCGATGTAGTGATTCGCCACGGTCCGGGAGGCGACGCTGTCGCCGTTGACCACGAGTATCAGGTTCTCCGGCCCGAGGTCCGCCCGGGCGACGGCGACGCACGACCAGAGGGCCGCTGCGAGCAGGAATCGAAGGCGTGGCGAACGCGAAACGTGCTGCGACATTCGGCCAGACTACCGAACCCCGCGAGACAGTTCGGCGTTCCCCGATGAATCATCCGGGCCCGTCGACTAGAATGAACGCCCCGCCCGGCCCGTCCCCCGGACCGCTCCATGCCCGCCTCGCTCCCATTTCGATCGCTCTCCCTCGCCGGGACGACGGTCTGCCTCGCCCTCTCCGGCCTCTTCGCGGGGACGGCCTACGCCGACGAACCGGCGCCGGATCCGGCGGCGGTCGCTCATTTTGAAACGCACATCCGCCCGCTGTTGGCGAAGCGGTGCGTGGAGTGCCACGGCCCGGAGAAGCAGCAGGGCGGCGTGCGACTGGACCGGCGGGCGACGGCGTTCTCGCAGGGAGAACTGAGCGCCGGCGGCCCGGCGATCGTGCCGGGCGATGCGAAGGGCAGCCGGTTGATCGAGGTGCTCGCCCATGGCGACTACGACACCGGCATGCCCCCCGCCGCCAAGCTGCCGGCGGATGAGATCGCCCTGCTGACCGCGTGGATCGAACGCGGCGCCGTCTGGCCGGCGGACGCCGCGACGAGCGAGGACGCGGATCGGTCGAACCACTGGTCGTTTCGCCCCGTCGAGCGGCCCCCCGTCCCCGAGGTCGCCGGCGCCACGCCGATCGATCGGTTCCTCAACGCTTCGCTACAGGAAGCCGGCGTGACGCCCGCCCCGCGGGCGGACAAGCGGACGCAGATTCGGCGGGCGTACCTCGACATGCTCGGTTTGCCGCCGACGTGGGACGAACTGCAAACCGCGTTGGCGGACGATTCGCCCGACTGGTGGCCGCGGCTGATCGATCGACTGCTCGCCGATCAGCGGATGGGTCCGCGGTGGGCGCGGCACTGGCTGGACGTGGCCCGCTACGGCGATACCCGCGGTTACGTCTTCACGGATTCGATCGAATACCCCTTCGCCTGGACCTACCGCGATTACGTCAGCGCCGCGTTCAATGAGGACAAGCCGTTCGATCGATTCGTCACGGAGCAACTGGCCGCTGACAAGCTCAACCTGCCCCCGAACGATCCGGCACTGGCGGCGCTGGGGTTCCTCACGCTGGGCGACAAGTTCAGCAAGAACGTGATGTTCATTGCGGACGACCAGGTGGACGTGGTCTCGCGGGGGCTGTTGGGGCTGACGGTCGCCTGCGCCCGCTGTCACGACCATAAGTTCGACCCGGTTCCCACCGAGGACTACTACGCCCTGTACGGCGTGTTCCGCAGCAGCGAAGAACCGGACGACCTGCCGCAGATCGGCGAGCCGGCGGATTCGCCGGAGGTGCAGGCGTTTCGCGAAAAGCGGGCGGAACTGGAAGCCGCCGTCGCCGCGGAGATTGCCGCTCGGGAGGTTTCGATCGAAGCGGACCTTCGCAAGCGGTTCGGCCAGTATCTCGCTGCCGCCGGCGGACTCCTGCCGAAGCAAGATCCTCGCTACAAGTCGTTGCGGATGCCGGCAGTGCACCACTTCAACCGCATTCTGAAGGACGCCGAACCGGACGATCCGCTTTTGGGCGAGTGGAAGCCGCTGATGGCGAACGCCGATGCGGCGGACAAGACCGTCGTCGAGGAATTGATTGCTCGCTACGACGCCCCCGAGCAGGGCGCCCCGGCCGCCGCGGCGGATCGCTGGGCGAAGCTTCCGAGCGGACAGGGCGACCGATTCGCCAACACCAAGGAGCGAAACGCCATCCGCAAGCGGCAGAAAGCGGTGACGGACTTCGTCGCCGGCAGCCCCCACGCCCCGCCCCGGGCCCATGTGATGAGCGATCGCTCCAACCGGGTTCGCAACACCGTGTTCATCCGCGGCGACGCCAACCGTCGCGGGGATGAAGTCGTCCCGCATGCGATTCCCTCGATCCTCACCGACGGCGAGCTGGTCGAACTGACGGACGACCCGCGGTCGCAGGCAAACGCCAGCGGTCGGCGGGAGCTGGCCGCGGCGATCGTCGATCCCGGCAACCCGCTCACCGCCCGGGTGATCGTCAACCGGGTCTGGGGCTGGCACTTCGGCACGGGCCTCGTGGCGACGCCCAGCGACTTCGGTTTGCAGGGCGATCGGCCCAGCCATCCCGATTTGTTGGACTGGCTCGCGTCAGAGTTCGTCGCGAACGGATGGAGCCTCAAATGGCTGCATCGACAGATCCTTTCGACCGACGCCTACCGCCGCGTCGCCGGACCGGCGGCGGGGACGGAAGCCGACCCGGGCAACCGATTGCTCGGCCGCTTCCCGCGTCGTCGGCTCTCGCTGGAGGCGTGGCGGGACAGCGTGCTGCACGCCTGCGGCCTGCTCGATCCCACGGCCGAAGGTCGGCCCGTCGACGCCTTCGGGCCGGAGCCGGTCACCGTCCGCACGATCCGGGCGAAGGTGAACCGCAACGACCTGCCCGGCGTGCTGCGGAACTTCGACTTCCCCTCCCCGGACACCTCCGCCGCGGTGCGAACCGAGACCGCCGTCCCGCAACAAGCGCTGTACGCCCTCAACGGGCCGCATCTGGCGGCGTGGGCCGCGTCGCTGGCGGAGCAAACCGGGCCGGACGTGAACGAGCTGTACCGCCGCGTGCTGCTCCGCGAACCGAGCGACGCCGAGCGGGAACGGGCCGAAGCCTTCCTCGACTCCGCCGGCGCCGACAGTTCCGGCGCGGATAGTTCCGGCGCCGACCGCATCGCCCTGTTGGCCCAGGCGCTACTGATGAGTAACGAATTCGCCTTCCTCGAATGAACCCGTCCCCCGAATGAACACGGTGATGTTCGATTCCCACGCCCCGCTCTCCCGACGGCAGATGCTCGTTCAGGCCGGGACCGGTCTGGGCGTGGTGGGCCTCGCCGCGACGCTCGCGCAGGACGGGCGTTTGCTGGCGAACGAAACCGACGGCGAATCCGCCGTGCTGGGGGCGCTGCCGCATCACCCGCCGCGGGCGAAGGCGGTCATCCATCTGTTCATGAACGGCGGGCTGTCGCACGTCGATTCGTTCGATCCGAAGCCGCAGCTGACGAAATACGACGGCAAGGCGCTGCCGATCGAGTTGAAGACGGAGCGCCCCACCGGAGCGGCGTTCGCCTCGCAATACGAGTTCAAGCAGTACGGCGAAAGCGGGCTGCCGATTAGCGAGATGTTCTCCCACGTCGGCGCCCACGCGGACGACCTGTGCATCCTGCGGGGGATGCACGCGGACGTGCCGAACCACGAGCCGTCCCTGTTGCTGATGAACACCGGCGACGGGCGCCTGGCCCGGCCGAGCTACGGCAGTTGGTTGACCTACGGATTGGGCAGCGAGAATCGGAACCTGCCGGGCTACATCGTCCTCTGCCCGAACGGCTATCCGACCACCGGGGCGGCGAACTGGCGGAGCGCGTTCCTCCCCGGCGTCCACGCCGGCACGCACGTCGATCCACGGCACAAGGAGGTCGACAAGCTGGTCGAACACGTGCGCCCCCGGCTCTCCCCGAAAGCCCAGCGGGAACAGCTCGAATTGCTACGAGCAATGAACGCTGAGCACGCCGCCCGCGCCGCGGCTCAGGCGGCCGAGGACGCCAAGCTGGAGGCCCGCATCCAGAGTTTCGAGACCGCCTACCGCATGCAGGACGCCGCCGCGGAGGCGTTCGATCTCTCGAAGGAGCCGAAGGAGGTTCGCGAGTTGTACGGCTTGGACGAAGATCCGACGCGGCTGCACGGCCGGATGTGCCTGCTGGCCCGCCGCCTGGTCGAACGCGGCGTCCGCTGCGTGCAGCTGTATCACGGCCAAGGCCAGCCGTGGGACCATCACGACGACATCGTCCCCCGGCACCTCGAACTGGCCAAGCAGTGCGACAAGCCGCACGCGGCGCTGCTGACGGACCTGAAGCGGCTCGGCCTACTGGACGAAACGCTGGTAATGTGCGGCGGGGAGTTCGGTCGCACGCCAGTCGTCGAGATGCCGAAGGAGGGGTCGAATCAGGGCAAAGTCAACGGCCGCGATCACAATCACCACGGCTTCAGCGTGTGGATGGCCGGCGGCGGCGTGAAAGGCGGCCATGTGCACGGGGCGACGGACGAATTCGGCTTCGCCGCCGTCGAGGGCCGCACCCACGTCCACGATCTGCACGCCACGATGCTGCACCTGATGGGCGTCGACCACGAACGCCTCACCTACCGCCACGCCGGCCGCGACTTCCGGCTGACCGACGTGCATGGGCGGGTGGTGTCGGAAATCCTCGCGTAACGCCGGACGGTGCGAGGGAACGGACGGCGAAACGTTGCCGTTTCGCCACGGACGCCGCCCCTTCGTCCCTTCCGCAAGACTGCGCTCCGCCGGCGGTCGGGTCGATGAGGTTGCCGATTCGGCACGTCTCTCCCGTGCCCCGCGGTCAATTCGAGGGCTAGAGTGCGTCGCACGCCATGCCGAGTTCCTCCCGCCTCCCGCCGCTCCCCGACGCGCCCCCGGCCCCGCGAAAAGCGGTCCCGCGGTTCGCGGCGCCGGCCGACGAGCCGTCGCCGGCGGAGCCGAAGAAGTCCCGTTGGTTGAAGCTGCGCGGAGGGGCGTTCGGAACCGCGACGCTGACGTTGCTCGCCGTGGTGATCGCGGGGGTCGTGTTGCGATTCACCGTGAAGGACGGGTTCGCCCCGCTGGCGCCGGCCTTCTACGCCCTCAGCGTGCCGATGCTGGTGGTTCTCTCGCTTGCCGCGGCGCTGACCGGAGCGCTGGCGCTGGGACTGAAACTGACGTTCAAACGCTGCCTGCTGATCGTCGCGTTGGGCGTGCTGGGGGCGATGAATGCGGCGATCTTCCTGTTTCAAGACGCCACCTTCGACGACCGGCCCCGGGTCGTGCTGTGGAATACCGCGCGAGGCGTCGCCGGCTGGGAAGGCGTGGCGGACGCCTTGGAAGCGAACAACCCGACGCTCGCCGTGCTGGTGGAAAGCGGCGAAGACGAGGCCGCTGAAGCGTTCTGGAACGAACGATTCGGCGATCGGTATTTCCTCGCCCGGCCGGGTCGCGGCATCACGATTCTTTCCCGCGGGCCGATTGGTCGGGTGGAGCCGTTCGAGCTGGAGGGCGGCGGGATCGCGGTGTCGGTGAAGGCTCAGATCGACGGGCAACGCGTCGCCCTGTTGGCGGTCGACCTCCCCGCGAATCCCTTCCGGGACCGCGAAGCCCCGCTGAAACGCATCGCGGAGTTGGCGGACGAGTTGGCCGAAAACCGTCCGACGCTGGTCGCCGGCGACTTCAACACGCCCCCGGACAGCGTGCATTTCGGGCCGCTGCGTCGGGGCGGCTTCGTCCACGCCTTCGAGCGGCACGGCAGCGGCTACGCGGCGACGTGGCCGGTCCCGGCGCCGGCGCTGCACGTCGACCATGTCTGGATGAGTCCCGGCTTCGACGCCGGCGAGACCTGGCACGGCTGGACCGCGAGCAGCGATCATCGCCCGGTTCTGCTGCCGGTCCGCGTGGCGCCGCAGCGGTTCGCGGACTATCAGGCCGCCCGCGCCCTCGCCGCAGAATCGAGAACCGACGCGCCCTTGAACGAATGACGCGATCCGAACCTCTCGCTTCCCCGCCCGGCGGATCGACGCGGAATCGAGCGGAGAAGGTCTCGCTGCCGGAGCTGCCCGGCGTGCCCTGCCCCTGCGGGACCGCCCGGCGGGCGTTCGCCGACGCCGCCGACTTCCCGGCGACGGTTCACCTGACGACGATCTCCGCCGATGCGGAGGTTCATCATCACCAGGTGCAAACCGAGGTGTACGTCATCCTCGAATGCGGACCCGAAGCGGCGCTCGAACTGGACGGAGAACGGCTTCCCGTGAAGCCGTTGGACGCCATTCGCATTCCGCCCGGCGTGCGGCACCGCGCGGTCGGCGCGATGCGCGTCCTGATCGTGTGCAGCCCGAAGTTCGATCCGGCGGACGAGTTCGTCGAAGGCGATCTCGGCGCCTAAGCCGGACGCGTGCGTCCGGCTTAGGCGCCGGCCGGCGGGTCACTCTTCTTCGTAACCGGGCCGATCGTGTGCCGCTTCGATCTCGGCGCGCATCTCCGCGATCAGTTTGCCGGCGGCGGCGGCGTCGTGCTCGCGGACCCAGAGCTTCGGTTCGGTCGTCGGTCCCAGCGAGATGCCGCCGCCGCCCACGCCGGAGCCGCCCTGCACGACTCGGCAGGGTACGCCGGCCTCCGACAGGGCCGTGGCGAGCGCGCTGGCCTCGGCGTCGTCGGCGCAGCTGGCGACCTCGACGATCGCCTCGTCGTCGGAGGGATTCCACTCGGGCGCGGGGGGGGGCGAAGTGTTCATTGCGACATCGTAACCGACCGTCGCGCCGCGACGCCCGCGGGCCATTGCCGGGGATTCCCCTAGTCGCGATTCGTTCTCTCCTGAAAGCGAAACGCGCATTGACCGGCGGGGGCAACATGCCTTAATCCTGCGGGGGACTCTTTCGTTCTCGGCCCGATTGCGCTTGGATGCGCCGCCATGCAGCCTGACGCGACCTCCGCCGGATGCCCCTTCTCGGCTGGCCGTGCGGGGGGCGCCGCCCCGATTGAACCGACCGCGGCGCCCACGGTGCCGATGTCGTCCGGAACGATGGCGAACGGTTCCGCCGCGCCGATCACCCACGGCGATCTGCGGGAGTTCCCGGCCGATCCGGCCGCCTGCCTGATGAAGCTGTACCGGAAGCACGGGCCGCTCGCCCAGTTGCGTGCCGAGGACGGCATGGCGCTGACGTTCGTCTTCAGTCCGGAGTTGAACCGCACCGTCCTGAGCGACGGCAAACGCTTTCACAGTAAGTTCTTCGCGATTCGCGGCGGCCGCAAAAGCGCCCAGCGCCGCGTCACCAGCGGCCTGCTGACGATGAACGGCCCGGACCATAAGCGGCACCGCCGCATGGTGATGGAGCCGTTCTCCAAGAAGATCATGCCGGCCTATCACGAGGCCATCGCGGAGCTCACCGGCGAACTGCTGGACGGCTGGGAGCCCGGCAGCACGGTCGATCTCCACGAGGAGATGAACGGCTACATGCGGAAGCTGACCAGCGCCATTCTGTTCGGCCTGGACGACCCGGAACTCGCCTACCGCACCGGCGAGAAGATCGATCGGTGGGTTCACCTGAACCACGAGACCGGGATGGGCGCGATGGTCTCCGACGAAGGCTTCCTCGACAGCTACGACGAACTGCTAGATCTGGCGGACAGCCTCGAAGGCGACATTCAGGCGATGATCACGGCCCGCCGCGGCCAACCGCCGACGCGCGACGTGCTGAGCATCCTGATCGACGCCGCTGAAAAGGATCCCGAGGGCGGCGGGATCACGGATATGGAGTTGATCGGCCACGTCACGCTGCTGTTCGCCGCGGCCCACCTGACGACGGCCCACAGCCTGACCTGGACGATGTTCCTGCTCGCCCAGCACCCCGAGGTGGCGCAGGCGCTCGCCGCCGAGGTCGCCGAGGGCGTCGCCGGGGACGCCGCCACGCCGGGCGAAGCGGACGCCCTGCCGCTGCTGGATCGCGTCATCAAGGAATCGATGCGGTGCCTCCCCGCCAGCGGCTACAGCCAACGGCTGACCGCGGAGACGGTGGAACTCGGCCCGCTGACGCTGCCGCCGGGTTCGCCGGTGATCTTCAGCCAGTACGTCACGCATCACATGCCGGATCTCTACCCGGATCCGATGCCGTTCAAGCCGGAGCGGTGGGAAGACCTCAAGCCGCCCTCCTACGGCTACATCCCCTTCGGCAGCGGCCCGCGGCTCTGCCTCGGGGCGATGCTGGCGATGACGGTCCTGAAGACCGTGATCCCCAGCGTGATGAAGCGTTACCGGCTCTCCTGCGAGGCGGACAGCACGGTGAACGCCAAGATCGTCTCCACGATGCTCGGCCCGATCACCCCGGTGCCGATGGAGATTCACCCCGCCGACGGCCAGTGGCAGCACCGCCCGGTGCACGGCAACGTCAACACGCTGGTCGACCTGAACCACACGCACGCCCCGGCGATGCGCAAGGCGGCGTAGGGAAGCGTCTTTCCTCCCCTCTCCCTTGAGGGAGAGGGGTCGGGGGTGAGGGTGTCGAGTCCTCACCCGCGATTGGACTTCGCTCGAAGACCGCCCAGCGATCGTGGTTGGAATGGGCGATTGCGAGCCGCCCGCCCCTCACCCCCAGCCCCTCTCCCAAAGGGAGAGGGGAGCCAAACGCAGAGCGGACCCTACCAACGCTCGACCGGCCCCTTGGGCACGGGGACCTGCATATCCGGCAGCAGGCCGGTGCGGGTCAGCTGGCCGATGGGACCTTCGTCCCACACGCGCTGCAATGCGGCGTCGAACTCGGCCCGGTCCTTCGCCTGTTGGACGACGCCGCGGAGTTCCGCCCGCACGCGCATCGCTTTCAGGTACCAGTGGGCCATCTTGCGAAAGCGGGGCACGGCCCGTTCCTCGCCGTGCCGGTCGCAGAGGTCGCCGAACTGCCGCTTGAGCAGCTCCATCCGATCCGCGAACGAACCGGGCGGGTCGTAGCTCCCCGTGGTTTCCCACTGGACGAGCTGACGGAAGATCCACGGGTTCGCCAGCGCCCCGCGGCCGACGCTCACGCCGTCGCAGCCGGTCTCCTTCAGCATGCGGTCGGCGTCCTCGACGCTCCGCACGTCGCCGTTGCCGATCACGGGAATGCTGCTGACCGCGTCGCAGACCGCGGCGATTCCCGGCAGGCTGATCGTCCCGCTGAACCCCTGCGCCCGCGTGCGGCCATGGATCATCACCGCGGTGACGCCGCAGTCCTCGAAGCGACGAGCGAAGTCCGGCGCGGTGAGCTGCTTGTCGTCCCAGCCCAGCCGCATCTTCACGGTGACGGGCACCTCGACGGCGTTCACCACGGCCGTAACGAGGTCGGTGGTGCGGCTGGTGTCCTGCATCAGCTTCGACCCGGCGCCCGTCTTGCAGACGCGGTCGACCGGGCAGCCCATGTTGATGTCGATCGAATCGACGCCCCGCCCTTCCACCAGCTTCGCGGCTTCGCTCATCAGGTGCGCGTCGTTCCCGAACAGCTGCACGGCGAAGGGCGAATCGCCGGGGCCGGTCTCGATCAGTTCGAGACTCTTCTTCGACCCTTCCAGCAGCCCGCGGGCGTTCACCAGATCCGTCGTCCCCAGCCCCACCCCACCGAGATCGCGGGCGATCTTTCGGAACTCCAGATTCGTGAACCCGGCCAGCGGCGACAACAACCACCGCGTGGGGAGTTCGAGGGCGCCGAAGCGGAGCGTTTGGGGTGAATACGTCGCTTGCGGTTTCGCGGGTCGGGCGGAGCGAGCGGCGGGCGGTGCGAGCGTCGCGGACATCGGTTGATTCTATGCAATGGGAGCGTCCCGTACGCTTCAAGCGTCCGGGACGCTGGTTCACTGGGACGCCCCCGCGAAACCGCAAGCGTACGCTGCGGCTATTCCCGCAGTTCGGCGCCGGTCTCGTTCGTGACTGCCTTCACCACGTCATTGACCGCCGCGTCGACTTCTTCGCCGGTGAGGGTGCGGTCGGGGGAGCGGAAGGTGAGGCGGGCGACGTAGCTCTTTTTGCCGGCGGGGAGTTTGTCGCCGCGGTACTGGTCGGCGAAGGCGACATCCGTCAGCAGCGAGCCGCCGGAGGCGCGGGCGGCGCCGGCGAGGCTCGCCCATTCCGTCGCCTCGTCCAGCACGAAGTTCAGGTCGCGTTCGACTGTCGGGAACTGCGGCGGCGGGCTGACCTGCGGGACGAACTCGCACAGGGCTTCCAGCGGGGCGAGGTTCAATTCGCACAGCGTGACGGACCCGCGGAGGTTCCACGGGTTCGCGGAGAGAATCTTCTCGTCCCCCTCCCCCAGCCAACCCCAGCGTTCGCCGTTCAGCTTCAGTTCCGCGGCCCGGCCGGCAGCGAAGGGGGCGTACTCGCAGGGTTCGGCGGTCAGTTCCGCAGTCACGCCGAGGCGGGCCAGCAGCGTTTCGAGCACGCCCTTCGCCTCGAAGAAACCCCAGCCGCAGACGAAGCCGAATCGGGACGGCTCCGCCGCCGGATCGCCGGGGTCGGCGGCGAGATAGGTGCGGGCCAGTTCAAACAGCGCCGCGTCCGGGTTGCCCTTCCGTTCGTTCTCCCGGCGGGCCTTCACCAGGCCGGGCAGCAAGCTGGGCCGGAGCACGTTCTCCCGCTTACGGCTGCTGTGCTCGACGGTGAGGAGTTGCGAGGCGCCGTCGGGGCGGAACAGGTTGGCTTCCTGCTCCGAAGTGAACGTCAGCGTGTAGGCCTCGAAGGCGCCGTAGGCGACGAGCGTCTCGCGAATCACGTCGGCGACGCGGTCGCGGGTCGGCGTGACGGCAACGGCGGTGGGGATGACGGCGTCGTCGGGGACCTGCTCGTAGCCGTGGATGCGGGCGATTTCCTCGATGAGATCCGCCTCGCGGGTCACGTCGCGGCGACGCCAGCCGGGGGGGCGGAAGGTCGCGGAGTCCGCGGTTCGTTCGACCGTCTCGAAGCCAAGGCGGTTGAGGATCGATTCGCTCTCCTCCGCGGTCACCTCCATGCCCAGCAGGGCCGGGACGCGGGCGAACCGCAGCGGGACGGGGTCCGGCTCGGTCGGCGGGGAGCCGGCGACGGTCACGCCCGGGTCGAGCGTTCCGCCGGCCAGTTCGATGATCAGCGCGGCGCAGCGTCGGCTGTGGGCGTCAAGGGCGGAGACGTCCACGCCGCGCTCGAACCGGTGGCTGGCGGCGGTGAGGAGGTTCAGGTGACGAGCGGCGTCTCGGACCATCCGCGGGCTGAAGTCCGCCGCTTCGAGCAGCACGTCGACGGTGTCGTCGCCGATCTCGCTGTCTTCCGATCCCATCACGCCGGCGACCGCGACCGGACTCTCCGCATCCGCGATGACGCCGGTCCCCGCGGGCAGTTCGTACGACTTGCCGTCGAGCGCGGTGAAGGCTTCGCCCTGCTCCGCCAATCGCACGACGATGCGGCCGCCCCGCAGCTTCTTCAGGTCGAAGGCGTGGAACGGCTGGCCGGTCTCCAGCATCGCCAGGTTCGTGGCGTCGGCGACGTTGTTGACGCTCCGCTGACCGAGCGCCGCGAGGCGATCTTTGACCCACTGGGGGCTCTCGCCGACCTTCACGCCGCGGATGATGCGGGCGGAATAGATCGGGCAGAGGTCCGGGGCGGCGATTTCGACGGGGATCGTCGGTTCGCCCTGAGGCGCGCCGCCTGCCGGCGACGGCCGGTGTTCCCCAACGAGGGGGGGCGCTTTGAGTTCTTCTCCGTACAGCACGGCGATCTCGCGGGCGACGCCGACGTGGCCGAGGCAGTCGCCGCGGTTGCTGGTCACTTCGAGGTCGATGACGGCGTCGTCGCCGGTCTCGCCGGCGAAGCCTTCCACGCCTTCGAGGTTCAACCCGGACATCGTGAGCCGGTCCGTCAGCGCATCCAGATCGGACGGCAGATCGACGAGTTCGGAGAGCCAGTTGCGGCTGACGAGCATGGGGAAATGAACGTGGGGCGAAGGCGGCGGTTCATACTAACCCGAAGCGTCAGCGAGGGCTGCGAACCCGGCGGGACGAATCGTCACACATCGGCAACCGCGGCCGAATCCCTCGCTGACGCGTCGGGTTAGTCGCTGGGCGGGGCGTCCTCCACCCGCACCTTGCCGACCTTGCGATTGTCCGCCTCCAGAACGGTCACGCGGATGCCGTGCCAGTCGAAGGTTTCCTCCTTCTCCGGCACGCGGGCCATCTCGCTGAGGACGAAGCCGCCGAGGGTGTCGAAGTCGCCGTCCTCCGGCAAATCGAAGCCGGCCACCTCGTTGAAGTCGTCGGTGCGGACCCAGCTTTCGACCTCGAAGGACCGGGGGGCGGCGCCGTTCGTTTTGGAACGACGGCCGCGACGATCGGCGGATTTCCCATCGGCGCGCGGTTCCGGCCCGGAGAGGCGGCGGATGCCGGTTTCGGCCTCGGTGACCGGGTCGTGTTCGTCGACGATCTCGCCGACGATCTCTTCGAGGAGGTCTTCCAGCGTGACCAAGCCGGCGACGCCGCCGTATTCGTCGACCACCAACGCGATGTGCGTCTGCTCCGCCTTCATGCGGCTCAGCAGGGTGTCCAGCTTGGTGGCGTCGGGGACGTATAAGGCCTCACGAGCGAGGTCCACGACCGTCGGCAACGGGTCGTCCGGACCGCGTTCTTCGCCCAGTGAGGCGAGCAAGTCCTTGGCGTAGAGCACGCCGCGAACGTCGTCCACGCTCTCGCCGTGCACCGGCAAGCGGCTGTGGCCGCGGGCGAGGAACAGGGACCGAGCCTCCTCCAGCGTGGCGCTGGCGGGGACGGTGTCCATCTCCGTGCGGGGCGTCATCACGGCGGCGACGTCTTCGTCGTGTAGGTCGATGACCTGCCGAATCATTCGCCCGGCGTCGACTTCCAGCAGTCCGCCGCGTTCGCCCTCGTCGACCACGCTGCGAAGCTCCTCGCCCAGCACGGAGGCGTCGTCCCGCACCGGATCGGCACGCCCGGCGAGCCGGTGCATGGTGCGATCCAGATAGTTTGAGACGATCACCAACGGGCGAAACGGGATTGCCAGCAGACTCGCCGCCGGCCAGGCCCGAGCCAGCAACGGCTCCGCGGTGACCCGGGCGACCGTCCAAGGCAATACGCTGAGCAGCAGCAGGGCGATCGCGGCGAACGCCGCCCACTCCACCCAGGTCTCCCACGCACGCCAGGCTCCGGCTTCGGCGTGGCCGGGCAACGGGAGTTGGAAAAAGCCGGCGGCGAACAGCAGGCAGGCGACGTTCAGCAGGAACGTCGCGGCCCGGGTGACGACGAGCACCGGCTCGCGATTCTTCAGCACCTCTCCGAAGCGATCGCCGACGCCGCGCTCTGCGCAGAGGTCGTCAAGTTTGCCGCGCGAGAACTCTCGCAGGCTTTGCGTGAAGACGCCGCAGACGAACGCCGCCGCCCCGGAGGCCAGGGCGGCGTACAACAGCGGGGGATCCATGGACCTTTTCAGCGGGAGACGGGCCGACAGTCTAGCGACGCCGCCTCAACCCGCCCATGCCCGCAACGGCCGGATCGCATTGCGATCGTCAAACATGGCCGGGGGGAACGATGATTCCGCAGGCAGCCAGCGCCGCGGCTTCGGCGCGTCGCATCTCAACGCGTTGCGTATCGGTTTGATCGTCCAGCCCGCAGACGTGCAGCGTGCCGTGGGCGACATACAGCATCAGTTCGCGCGTCGCCGGGGCAAGTTCATGCGGGGGCCACTGATGATCGGCGGCCTCGCGGGCGGCGTAGTCCGGATTGACGATCACCTGTCCGGACAGCGGATCCCAAGGCGTCCCCTCCCCTCCCAGGGGGAAGCTGAGCACGTCTGTGGTGTAGTCGTGTTCGAGCCAGCGGACGTTCAACGCATGCATCTCCGCGTCGTGGGCGACGGCGATCTCGATGTGGGCCGCGGACGCGCCGCCGACCTTCAGCGCCTCGACCGCCGCTTCGGCAAGCCGATCGCCGTTCAGAACGTTCTCCCCCAATTCGACCGTCAGCGCCGCGTACCCGGTCAGTTCGTCGCCGGCGCCGGTTTCGCCCTCGCGAAAGGCCGGTTCGTGTCTCGGCCCCGCCATCAGTCTTTCTGATCCGGGTATTTAATCCGGCCGTGGTGCATGCCGATCAGGCTCTTCACCAGCGAATCTTCGACGATGCGAATCTCCCGCAGCGTGAGGGAACTTTCGTCGAACTGGCCGTCCAGCAGACGGTCCATCGTGATCGACCCGACCAGGTTCTCGATCCGCCCGGGGGTGGGTTCGGACAGGCTGCGGGTGGCGCTTTCGACGGCGTCGGCGAGCATCATTACGCCGGCTTCGCGGGTTTGCGGCTTCGGGCCGGGATAGCGGAAGGCGCTTTCCTCGGCGTCGCCCTCGTGGCCGGGTTCGGCTTCCGCCCGCTTGCCGGCTTCATGATAGAAGTATTTGACGAGCGTCGTGCCGTGGTGCTGCTCGATGAAGTCGATGATCCGCTGCGGCAAGCCGTGCTGTCGGGCGAGATCGACGCCGTCGCGGACGTGGCCGATGATGATCAGGGTGCTCATCGCCGGGGCGAGTTCGTCGTGCCGGCCGCGGTCCTCGGCGGTCTGGTTTTCGATGAAGTAATGCGGTTTGAGCATCTTGCCGACGTCGTGGTAGTAGGCCGCGACGCGGAGTAACAGGCCGTTGGCGCCGATGGCGTCGGCGGCGGTCTCGCCGATCGTGGCCATCGCGATGCTGTGGTTGTAGGTGCCCGGCGCCCGCCGCACGAGTTCCTGCAACAGCGGGTGGGAGACGTCGCTCATCTCCAGCAGGCTAATATCGGTGACGACGCCGAAACTGCGTTCGATAAAGGGCAGCGAACCGGCGACGAAATAGCCGGCCAGCAGGCACCAACCGGCGCCGCGGAGACCGTTCATCAACACCGGCTGCGTGACGACCAGCGCCTCCGACCAATCGCCGACGAGCGGCTGCCGTTCGATCAATCCCACGCACAGACTGACGACCAGATATACCGCGGCCGCGAAGAAGCCGACGCCGATCACCGTGGAGCGACTCGGCACGCGGCTCAACGGCAGCACCGCCGCCGCCGCCGCGCTGCTCAGCACGAACAGGTGCCCCAGATCGGCGGTCGTGCTGAAGACGACCACCGCGCTGACGGCCAGCCCCGTCAGCCCGGCGAGCCATTGGTTGTAAGCGACCGCGAAGGTCATCGCGCAGGCCAGCACCGGAACCGCTTCCGCCCGCCACGGATCGAACGACAGCCAACGCCCGAGCGCGACCGCCGTCACCACCAGCCCCAAATACGAGGCGAGCCGGCCCGGTTCGCTCATCAGTCGCGGTTCGTTCCGCTTGAGGAACGCGCCGATCAGCCCGGCGATCACGATCAGCACGCCGGCGACCACCGCGGCCCGGGTGATGCGCGTCTCCGGCCCGGCGAGCGCCACCAGGGCCGCGTGTTCCTCGGCGAGCAAGTCCGCGGCGTTGCCGTCGATGACTTCGCCGGGAGGCACCAGAATCTGCCCGCGGACGAACTGCGTCTTCGCAGCGGGAACGGCTTCTTCCGCCGCGACCCGGGCCCGCTCCGTCGCGACGGGATCGGCCGTCAGCGAGGGGGGCACCGAACGAATCAGCCAGCGCTCGACCTGCGCCCGCAACGCGGAGAGCGCCGGCGCGGCGTCCCAATGGGTATCGAAGTTATCCGTCTGCGTCAGTAGCCAATTGGTGGTGTGCGTCTTCGCCTGAACGTCGGTTTCAGAGAGCGATTCCGGCGGCGGGAGCGGTTCCCCGGGGTTGAAGACGAGGATGAGATCATCCTCGGTCAAATCATTGGCCCGCAACGCCTCATCGTTCAACGTGCCGATCTCCGCCAACGCCGCCAAGAGCGGTCGAAGCTGCCCGGTCAGAGCGTCGAGCCGTTCGGCGGCGGCGGGGCGGTCGTCGCCTTCCGCGGGCAATCCGGAGAGCACGCTGCGGATGAATCGGAAGCGGTTGCGAGCGGCGTCTTCGGCGGCGACGCGATTGTCGCCCGTCTCCGCCACCGTCAATCCGAACGCCGCACGGGCCGGCGCGGGCGCCTGATCCCAGGACTCGGAGGACGCCAACGTGTTCAGCTGACGACGAAAGAGGGCGTCCAGCCCGGACAATTTCCCAGGATCGTTTTGAAAGATCGGGGGAATGGCCGCCCGCGCGGTGAGTTTGCGGCTCTGCGTTTGGGCGGTGTCCTCCACCTCGAAGGGGACCCGGGCGGCGATGCCGTCACCGGCGAAGTCGCCGAGGCGGGTGCGCTGGGTCGGCTCCCATCCCCGCACCGCCGCGACGACGGCGAAACAGGCGACGGCCGCCATCGCCAATCGCGCCGCGGCGCCGCGACGCGTCAGCAGCGTGTCCCGCCAGCTCTCGGTCGCGGCCGGCTTCCCGCTTGAAGATCGGCCGTTCCGGCCTTTGGATGAGGAGGAACGCGAGCGGGAGGGCGATTTCTTCCCGTTCGCCCCGCCCGCGTGTCGAGAACCCGACCGCGTCACGGACGCCTTCCCGGAGGAGGTCCGTGCGGACGCCGACCGTGAAGCGGTCGTCCCGCTCCGGGTCGGCTTGCTGCGGGTGAGGAACGGGACGTTCACGCCTGTGGCCGGAACCCGGTTCTTCAACGAGGGAGTGGCCGGGAATCCTAGCCGCGGAACCGACGTGGGGGCGAACCCGTGGGGAAATCCCCGTCACGCCGGCCGACGATCGCGGCGGTTAGATCAGTCCTGCCCCTCGTCGTAGGCCTGCACGATGTCTCGAACGAGGCGATGCCGGACGATGTCGGCCCGGCCGAGATTCGCCACGCCCACGCCCTCCACCGCCTTCAAACGACCGACGGCGTCCTTCAACCCGCTGGGCACGTCGTCCGGCAGGTCGAGCTGGGTCACGTCGCCGGTGACGACGATCTTCGATTCCTCGCCCATGCGGGTCAGGAACATCTTCATTTGGGTGACCGTCGTGTTCTGGGCCTCGTCCAGAATCATGAAGGTGCTGTTCAACGTGCGTCCCCGCATGAACGCCAGCGGGACGACTTCGATCATATCCTTCGCCATGTACCGTCGGACCTGCTCGTAATCGAGCATGTCGTTGAGGGCGTCCAGCAACGGGCGGAGGTACGGGTTCACCTTGGCGAGCATGTCGCCCGGCAGAAAACCGAGTTTCTCGCCGGCCTCGACCGCCGGTCGGGCAAGCACGATTTTCCGCACCCGGTCGGTTCGCAGGGCGTGGATCGCCATCGCGACGGCGAGGTACGTCTTGCCGCACCCCGCCGGGCCGGTGCAGAACACGAGGTCTTTCTCGCGGATCGCCTCGATGTACGTCGCCTGTCCTGCGGACCGGGGTTTGACCTCGCGGCTTTTCTCATAGAGCGCAACGCCCCCTCCGTCCTCATGGGACCGCCGGCCGTCGCCGTTCGGCGGGGCGACCTCTCCGCGACGCTCGCCGCCGAACGAACGGCGTTCCTCGCCGTTGGGCGGAGCGAACGAACGATCCCCGGGGCCATCCTCAATCGGGTCGAACGGTCGGGAGAACTCGCCGGCGAGGGCGCGCGACACGTCCGCGGCCTCGACGCGACCGCCGCGACGGGCGAGCCGGGCGAGTTCCTCGAACACCGCTTTCCCATGGCGCACCTGTTCGCGGTCGCCGCGGAGTCGCAGTTCTTCTCCGCGTAGCACCGCGGAAAGGCCGAGTTCGTCGCGCACCTGGCGCAGGTGACGATCCCGGTGGCCGAAGACCACGCGGACTTGATCCGGGTCGGGGAACCGGAGGACGGCTTCGGACACGATGCGTTGCGGCCGACGTGACGTCGGCGGGCCTGACGGGAAAGGGAGTGGGGAAGGACGCCGGTTCGAGGGGGCGGGTTCGCTCGCCTCTCGGTTCGTAGAACCGGCCGGGAGTCGCGGCGGTGAACAGAGGTGCGGCGCCTGATGGTAGACGACGGCGAAGCGGGGGAAAGGCGGGGCGCTCCCCATCACGGGACCGGTCGTACTCAAGGCGCGGGTCGGAACGGACGATGGGAACGGGGGGAGCGACCGTTATGATGCGGTCCCCCGCATTC
>NZ_WTPX01000061.1 GCF_013036045.1 Alienimonas chondri | reverse complement strand
GTACTCCCCTCTCCCCTTTTTTGGGGGAGAGGGGCCGGGGGTGAGGGGGCTGGAACCGTCCGGGCGTCGTTCACCGCCCCGCTGCTCTCCCGACAAACGCCCTGTCGCCGGCCATCGAGCGTCCGGGACGCTGCGTTCGCTCTGAGACTCTCTGGGCGACTGCGTGTGAGGTCTCGCTCACCCTCACCCCCGGCCCCTCTCCCTGAGGGAGAGGGGGGACAGGAGACGGGGTCCCAGCCGCTCGCCCTACCGCTGCTGTCCGCCGCCGGTGAGGTAGGTCTCCAGACGCTCCGCCAGCCGGGCGGCGATCTCGGGGCGTTCCTCGGCGAGGTTCGTCGTCTCCCGCGGGTCGGTCTCCAAGTCGAACAGGGCCAGCTTCGGCACCTTCGTGTTGGCCAGCTCCTGCTCCACCGTGAGGTTCCGCGTCTGTCCGCCGGGGTGGCGGTGCAGCTTCCAGCGGCCGTCGCGGATCGCGAAGGCGTTGCCGTTGTTCTGCACGACGAGTTCCTCGCGTCCCTCGGCTCCCTCTTTGCCCAGCAGGGCGGGGGCGAGGTTCACGCTGTCCGGGGCCACGCCGGCGGGGATCTCGACGTCCGCCAGCGCGGCGAGGCTCGCCGGCAGGTCGATCGTGCAGACGACCTCGTCGCTGACGGCCGGTTCGATCGTGCCGGGCCAGCAGGTGATGAACGGCGTGCGGACGCCGCCCTCGAATACGCTGTACTTCCCGCCGCGGTACGGGCCGGCGGCTTTGTGATCGCCGATCAGCTCGACCGCGCCGTCCTTATAGCCGTCGTCCAGCACCGGCCCATTGTCGGAGCAGAACACCACCAGCGTCTCCTCGGTGATCCCCAGCCGCTCCAGCGTGGCGGTCAATTCGCCGACGCACCAGTCCAGTTGCACGATCGAATCCCCGCGGAAGCCCAGCGGCGTTTTGCCTTGGAATCGCTCGTGCGGAATGCGGGGGACGTGGAGGTCATGCGAACTGAAGAACAGGAAGAACGGCTCCTCCGGCTGCTTCTGTTCGTGCTGCTCCATAAAAGCGACGGACTCGGCGACCCAGCGATCGGCGAGGTCTTCGTCGCGGAAGCGGGCGGCGTGGCCGCCGGTATAAAAGCCGATCCGGCTGATGCCGTTATGAATCGTCTGGTTGTGGCCGTGCGACCAGTCCATCTTGAGTTCGTCGCGGTGCGTGATCCCGGTGGGGTGATCCTCGGACGGCTTCTTTCGTCCGACCCACAGCGGGTCGGCGGGGTCGAGGTTCAACACGCGGCTTTGATCGACGTACACCTGCGGCACGCGGTCGTTGGTGGTGGGCAGCAGGAAGGAGCGATCGAAGCCGATCTCCAGCGGTCCGGGCTTCAATTCGCCGTTCCAGTCCGGCCCTTCGCCCTTCTCGCCGAGGCCAAGGTGCCATTTCCCGATGACGGCGGTTTCGTAGTTCGCCTTCTTGAGCAGGTCGGCGACGGTCTTGGTCTCCGGTTGGATCAGCGCCGGGGAGTTTGGCGGGGCGATCCCGGTGCCGTCCTGCCGGAAGGCGTACATGCCGGTCAGCAGGCTGAACCGCGTGGGCGTGCAGGTCGAGGCGCTGCAATACCCGCTGGTGAACCGCACGCCGCGCTCCGCGAGGGCGTCGATATGCGGCGTCTCAAACGCCGTCGCCCCGTAGCAGGAGAGATCCCCGTAGCCCATGTCGTCCGCCATAATGACGATGACGTTCGGCGGCTGTTTCTCAGCGGCGTCCTCCGCGACCGCCCACGCGGGCAGCAGCAGGGCGAAGGAGAAGGCAAAGCGGGCGATCATCGGCGGCTCAATCACGGAAGGGGGCGAACGCCGCCCAATCTAACGGGGTCGGAGACCGAACGCCGCCGTTCCTTCATCCCCCCGACATGTCGACCGACGCACACGGCTACCGCTGGGACCGCCCGATCGCCCTGTGGCGGCAGCGGGGGACGGTGTTCCTGTGGCGTTATCAGGACAACGCGGAGAACTACCCTGGCTGGCATTGCACGGCGGACGCCGAGGGCTGCGAATCGCTACTGAGGCTGTTCGCGGTCTTGCGAACCGCGGAGCCGGGCGACGGCCGTACGGTGAGGCTCACGTCGCCCACCGCGGCGGTTCTGAGCGTGCCGAACAATCGTGGGGGCGCCGCTCGCTGGTTCGCTCCGGCGAAGTGGACGCTGGAGCGAGCGTCGACGGCGGGTCCGGGCGACTGCCGGTTCGAGACGGACGACGATCGCCTCCGACTCGTCGTAAGCGACGACACGTTGAACCGATTGACCGAACTGGTGCGGGATCTCGTCGATGGGATCGACGATTACAGCATCAAGCTTTGCGGCGAATCTCTTTGGGGATGGCGGTTCAACGGGGAAGCGTCGTAGGCGCCGGCGAGCCGGAGGGTTGATCCCTCCGGCCCGGTGAGCGCAGCGAACCGTGCCCGGCCCCGCGCCCGGCCCGGTCCGGGGGGACAAGCCCCCCGGCTCGCTAAGAGGATTCACTGAGCGTCGGCAGGACGTACGGACCCTCGGGGATCGCGGCGATGCGGGCGTTCGGGCCGTGCTTCTTGAGGGCCGCGCTCACGGCGCTTTCCACGCTGTCGGCGCGTGTGACGTATAATTTTTCTAATTGATCCGCGAAGGGGGCGTTCGTGACGTACACGACTTCGCAGCGGCGGAGGACCTTGGCCATCTCCTCCAACTGCCATTGATCCATCACGAAGAAGTCCGGGCGGTCGGCGTCCTCGCCGGTGATGGCTTTCATAAAGCCTTCATGGGTGGGGAACTCCTCGAACAAACCGGCGAATTCCGGGCTGCCGACGCCTTCGCTCATCTCCGCGGCGATGATAATCGTGCCGCCCTCCTTCATCACCGGCAGCACGCCGGTCAGGCCTTTGACGCTTTGATAAAAGGTCTGATCCAGCGGATAGCCGGCGGCGCTGGTCACCGCGACGTCCACCGGCCCGCCGACCGGGACCGTCACGACTTCCCGCGCAAAGGCGACGCCGGCGTGGAAGGCCTCCTCCATCTCCCCGGCGAACACCCCGGTGACGCGGCGCTCCGCGTCGAGGGTGACGTTCAGAATAAAATCCAAACCGGTCCGGCGGGCGATCCAGGTGTTCTCCTCGTGGACGGGGTTCCCTTCGAGGATGCCGCAGTCCGCCCTCGGATCTTCTAAAAACTGCGGGCCGTGCCAGACCTTCACCGTCTCCAGCGCCGCGATGCCGGGGCAGACGAGCTTGCGGCCTCCGCTGTAGCCGGCCATCAGGTGCGGCTCGATCAGGCCGGTGGCGATCTTGAGATCGGCGTCGACGTAGCGGCTGTCGATATGAATCGGCACGCCCCGTGGGCTCATGCCGAGGTCGGTGTGGCTCGCCAGATCCTTGCCGTAATGGTTCTCCACGCGGTAGTTCGCGGCGATCGTCTCGCCGACTAACTCCACGATTTCCTCGCCCAGATTCGGCCGGTGCAGGCCGGTGGCGATGAGGATCGTGATCCCCTCGCGGGGCACGCCGGCCGCCTCGAGCGTCGGCAACAACGCTCCCAATAATAATTCGTTCGGCACCGGGCGGGTGACGTCGCAGATCAGAATGCAGGCTGTCTGCTTCCCCTTCGCCAACTCGGAGAGCGGGGGGCAGCCGATCGGTTCGAGCAGGCTCTCGGCGACGTCGACGCCGGGATCGATCAGCGGGGGGGCGGGGCGAATCTCCAGCGGGCCGACGAGGTTCTCGTCGGGGACGGCGGCGTCGAGGCCGGACTTGCCGTAGGCGAGGGTGAACTTCATGGCGTCATGATAACAAATCGCGAGCGGTCGACCCCGCCCGCGGCTCCCGCTCCGGTACGCCGACCGCCCCCGCCGCGAGCGGCAGGATCAAGCCGATCAGGATCATCAGCAGCATGCAGCTGACGGCGGTCAGCAACCCGACCACCAGGTCCCCCTCGGACAGCCCCAGCGTGGACAGCTTACGCACCGCCAGCACGAACAGGCCGAGCGCCGCCGCGAAGCAGGCGTACTGGGCGCCGAAGGCCAGCGTCCGACGCGCGATCAGGGGACGGTTCCAGACAGGCGGGAGCGACTTCATCACGACACCTGCGGGAAGGGCATGGGACGGCAAACCGTTCCAACCTAAAGAGCCGGCCGCGGCCGAACAAGATGCGGCCGCCGAGCCGCGCCGCCCCGATCACGCGGGCCCGGTTCAGAGGGCCCCGTCTAGCCGAACGGCCCCGTCATCAAGTCCTTCATCTCGCGCACGGCCCGTTCGAAGCCGACCAGCACGGCCCGGCCGACGATGCCGTGGCCGATGTGCAGCTCCCGCACCCCGGGGATCGCGGCGACGGGCCGCACGTTGTGATAATTTAATCCGTGCCCGGCGTTGAGTTGCATCCCTTCGTCCCGCACGCGGGCGCCGGCAGTCATGAGGATGTCCAGTTCGAGCCGGCGCTCCTCTTCGGTCGTCGCGTCGGCGTATTTGCCGGTGTGCAATTCGACGGTTTCGACGCCTAATTCCAGCGCCGCGTCGATCTGTTTCATCTCGGGGTCGAGGAACAGACTGACCGGCAGCCCGGCGTCGTGCAGACGGGCGACGGCCTCGCGGACGGAGTCCTTGTGGGCATAGACGTCGAGGCCGCCCTCGGTGGTGATCTCCTCGCGTTTCTCCGGCACGAGCATCGCCACATCCGGCCCCAGGGCGACGGCGATCTCGCACATCGCCGCGGTCGGCGCCATTTCGAGGTTCAAGCGGGTTTGCACCGTCTCCCGCAGCAGGCGAACGTCGCGATCCTGAATGTGCCGGCGGTCCTCGCGGAGATGCACGGTGATGCCGTCCGCCCCCGCCAGTTCGGCCAGCACGGCGGCATGGACGGGGTCCGGCGCCGTCGTCCGCCGGGCCTGGCGAACGGTGGCGACATGATCGACGTTGACGTGCAGAGCGGGCATGCGGGGAGTGTACCGCGTTCGCCGCGACCGCCGCAGCGCGCCGGTCAGGGCGCTGTCGGAGAACTGCATACCAGCCCGATGCGCAAGCATCGGCCGTCGGCGCAGCCGGCGGTTCGCCGGGGGCGTTTAAACGGCTTTGTTTCGAACGACGCACAGCCGACGCTTGCGCGTCGGGCTGGTATTGAGAACAACCCCTTTTCCGTGAACCCGGCGCCAGGGGGGCGTGTCTCCGTTCGCATCGCTGGGGACCAGCGTTCCGGCGGCCCGCCGGCTCCGCGGGGGCGGCCCGTTTGTGACGATCCACATCGTCGCGGCGGGTTTCGCACGCCCCGCGGTCGGCTCGTGCGGGTTCCGCGTTCACGGGTTCACACGCCCCCCGGCGGCGTTAGCTCACTTGGTTAGAGCACCAGGCTATTAACCTGGCGGTAACGGGTTCGATTCCCGTACGCACCACACCGATTGTTAATCGGTTGCACAGCGAATCATCCGCAAACGCGGGTGGTTCTCCAAAGGCCTGACGGGGGCGGGCGAAACGGCGGCCGGCGACGCGGTTGGAACGGACGACGAACGGGCGCTCTTCGGAACGCTCGCCACTCTTCCCGACCGGCCCGCCGCACCGCACGGCTGCGGGCTTTGCGGGATGTGAACTCGTCGGCGGTCCGACCGGGACCGGCGACCGCGGGACGCGGGGAGGGGCGGGGACTTCGGTTCTCGCCCCTCCCCGCCGACCGCGGTCGGCGCCCGATCTGCCGTCGGCGAACGCGTTCCCCGCCCGCGGCGGCGGGGTTCGCCCGACCGTCCGCCCCCTGACGGTTTCTATGAACGACATTCATCACCCCGCTTCGCCGTCGCCGTTAGGCGGCGCGCTCCAAACGATTAGCGCGCCGCCTAACGGCGACGGCGAACCGGGAAGACTGTTTCTATTATCAATCTCCAATCGCCTCGAAATAGGGGGCTTCCCGTGTTCAAGACCGTTCATATCAAGGCTCGGGAGGTCGGGCTGTTGTTCAAGCGGGGCGACTTCGCCGGGCTGCTGCCGCCCGGGGAGCACACGCTGTTCGCCCCGCCCGCGATCCTTCGGTCGTGGCTGGGGGAGGTGCGGGTGGACGTGGAGCCGGCCGACGAAGTCGAGCTGACCCACCCCCGCCTGCGGGAGATCGTCGACGCCGGCGTGCTGGACGGTTGGGCCGAGGTGCTGGACCTCGCCGACCGCGAGCGGGCGCTGGTGTGGACCGACGGCCGGTTCCATCGGATCCTCGGCCCCGGTTTGCACGTGCTGTTCACCTGCTTCCGCAAGGTGCGGGTGGAGCGGATCGAAGCCCGCGACGGCCGGTTCGAGCACCCGCAGCTGCCGGCGATCGCCCGGTCCCGCGGCGCTTCCGGTGCCTTGGACGTCTGCCGGGTCGAGAAGGAGACCGCCGGCGTGCTGTACCTCGACGGTCGGTTCGTCGAGGTCCTGCCGCCCGGCCTGTACGCCTTCTGGAACGGCGCCGCGAAGGCCGAGGTGGTGACGGTCGCCGCCCGCGAGACCGTGCTGGACGTGAGCGGCCAGGAGCTGCTGACGGCCGACAACGTCACCGTGCGGCTGAACGTCACCGCCGCGGTGAAGGTGACCGATCCCCGCCGGGCCGTGCTGGTCGCGGAGGGCGCCGACCGGGCCATCTACCGGGCCGTGCAGCTCGCGCTGCGGGCGGCGGTCGGTTCGCGGACGCTGGAGACCCTGCTGGCCGACCGCGATGCGGTCGCCGAGGAGGTCGCCGCGGCCGCCGCCGACCGGGCCGGCGAGGTGGGCGCCCGGGTGACCGCGGTCGGCGTGCGGGACGTGATCCTGCCCGGCGACATGCGGGCGCTGATGAACCGCGTCACGGAGGCCCGGAAGGCCGCCGAGGCGAACCTCATCACCCGCCGCGAGGAGACCGCCGCGGCCCGCAGTCAGGCGAACACGGCTCGCCTGCTGGCGGACAACCCGGCGCTGATGCGGCTCCGCGAGTTGGAGACGCTGGAGCGGATCGCCGAACGCGGCGAGCTGAAGGTCTTCGTCGGCGACGGCGAAACCGTCGGCCGCAAGGTGCTGGATTTGATGTAACGAGGTTTGCTGCGAAACGGTCCGCGGTTCGGGGGGCGATCCCCCGGGTCGCGGATTCGTTTTATACATAAGAAGGATTTCAGAACCAGAGGATCGACGTGCGGGGCGGGCGGGGGGCGGATATAACCGGCCGGCGCCCGCTGTTCCTCGACCGGTTCTTGTTCCGTGCCTGTGCCCGCTCATCCCCTCGCTGTGCGTCAGACGATCTATTGTTTGTGCTTCGTCGGGGGCGTCGCGTGGCTGTCGGGCGTGGCCGCCGCGGGGGATCTGCATGTCACCCCGGACGGCGCCGGGCGGCGAGACGGTGCCGGTTGGGCGGACGCCTTGCCCGCGGAGCGGTTGGACGCCGCCGTCAACGACCTCGCCGGCCCCGGCGATCGCGTGCTGCTCGGCTCCGGTCGTTATGAGAACCAGTTCTTGAAGATCCGCACCGGCGGAACGGAGGGTCGGCCGAAGGAGATCCGCGGCGTCGATACCGGCGAGGGGCTGCCGACGTGGGTCGGAACCTGGTCCGCGACGGACCCCAAGAAGGGACCGACGGCCGTCTCGCTCGGCCCCGGGGTGTCGGATCTCACCCTCGCCGGTCTGCGATTGCGGAACTATCAGTTCGGCGTGCGCGCCCCGACCGACGGCGAAGAACCGCTCGAACGGCTCACGCTGGACGATGTGGACGCCGCACAGATGCGGCACCATTTATATCTCTCGAACTGCCGCGAGCTGACCGTCGCCGACTGCGACGTGGTTCGCTACAGCAAACACGCTTTCCGCTTCGAGCGCGGCTGTCGGGGCGTGCGGGTGATGCGGTGCACCGCGGATTGCTCCGAGGGGGACGAGGCGTGGGAGCAGAACACGGCGGAGCCGCTGCCGTTCGGGTTCGTCGTGAATAACTCAAACCCGCCGCAGTCCGACTTTCAATTTGAAGACTGCTCCGCCGCGAACAACCGCATGGCCGTGACGCCGGGGAAGTATGCGAACGGCGACGGGTTCGTCGTGGAGGGGTCCGTGGAGGGCGTCTCCTTCGTGCGTTGCACGGCGGTCCGCAATCGGGACGGCGGGTTCGATCTGAAGCCGCCGGTCTCCCTGCGGGACTGCGTGGCGCTCGACAACGGCCGGGGGATTCGCCTGTGGTCGGAAGCGACCGTCGACAATTGCTTTCTCGGCGACGGCAAGACCGGCTTGTGGTCGAACGGCGGCGCGGCGACGGTGCGGTCCTCGACGTTCCACCGCCTCGCCGGCCCCGCCGCGATGACGGACGACCGGGCGACCGGCGGCGTTACGCTGATCGACTGCCTGATCGCCGATTGCGGGGCCGTCTGGAAGAAAACCTCGAAGGGGCCGGTCACGCTGACGGAGATCGTCGTCTCCGAGACGCGGCCGACGCCGGACGCCCGTTCAAAAGCACCCGCCGACCCGTCGATTCAATTCGCCGCCCCGCCCGCCGCCCTCCCCGGCGAAGGACCGCGACCGACGCACCCGACCAAGGGCTATCGCCCGCCCGAACAGTCGGAGGGCAGGCCCGTTCGGTAAACCCGCCCCGCCGGTTCCCCACCGCCTCATCTCCGGCCTCTGCCATGTCTTTGTCCCCCACGCCGACTGCCGAAGCCGTTCGCGACTGGGTCGGCGGGAAGTATTACGACCGCGGCAAGGCGCTGGCCGAGGACGGGGCGGTGAACGACGGGCGAACGTATGAGGTTCCCGGCGGAACGCGGATCTGCGCGCGGGTGACGGGAACCTACGCCCCGTTCTATCGGGTCGCGGCGACGGCGGCGGACGGTCGGGTGACGGCCGCGGCCTGCACCTGTCCGGTAGGCGGCGGCACGGCGGAATGGGCCGAGGGCCGGTGCAAGCACGTCGCCGCGTTGCTGCTGACGTGGCGAAAGCGCCCGGACGCGTTCGACCAGGGCGAAAACCCCCGCACGGACCTCGCCCGCCGCTCGAAGGAGGAGTTGGCGGAGATGGTCCTCGCCCTGCTCAACCGCGCCGCCGAGACCGACGAGGAAGCGTGGGAGCGCGACCCGGAGGAGTACGACGCGGATGCCGCCGATTGGCACGTCGCCCCCGACCCCGCCCCGCCGGCGGCGTGAGGAAGGTCGGTCAAATATTTGGTGCGACGCGCAAGGCTCTCCAGCCGTCGAGGAGGGTTCAATGAGGAACCGCGACCGTCAGGGAGCCGGCTCCAGAATCGTTCCATCCTGCTGTCGCCTCCCCCTCGGACGTCGCCCATGCCGCATCGAACGGCGCTTCGGACTCCTCGCATCGTTCGTGTCTGGCCGGCGGGCGGGCGGGCGTATCTCACTGGGACGGTCAATTGGGACAATCCCGATCACGATTGCGTCGTCTGGCTTGCGGATCGCGGCGCCGAGAGAGCTTGACCGACCGATCTCGAAGTAACCTAAATTCTCGAAATAACTGCGAATTGCAGTGAGCTACCGGAGTCGCCGATACACCCCGGGGTGCGGATGGGAATTAAAGGGGCGCCGGCTTCTGGACGATCTTTCGGAGCATGGAAGCGATCGATCTCCCGCCGAGTCCTCGGAGCCGGCTCCCTGGCGGTCGCGGTTCTCGTCGGGAGATCCGGTTGCAGCCGATTGGTTCGCCCGCGCACGCATCGGGCGGCGGCGCAATCGGGCGGTTCGTCGTTTCTCCGCTCGGAGCCTCACCCAATGTCTACGACCCTCGATCGCCCCGCCGAACGGTCTCCCCGGGGACCTGCCGCGACCGACGCACCCGACCAAGGGTTATCGCCCGCCGCCCGCCCCGACGGGCGGAACCGACGCCGTCCTTCAGGTTCCTTTTAAAGAACGCCTGATCGGCGCTTCCGCGTTCACGCTCTGGCGATCCGCCGTCCTGCCAGACCGATGTTTTGGCCGACGAGCGGATTAGCGAACTTCGCACTTCGGCAAAGCCGCCCGCAGGCGGTCAACTTCTTGATGAGACAACCCGGTACAGTCGGAGAGTTCGACCCGCCTCAGGTTCGTCAGACCGAACAGCGGGCTCAGGTCGGTCACCTCGTAGGTCGCGTACAGTTTGAGCTTCTTCAGGCTCGTTAAACTGGCCAGAGGGCGGATGTCTTTGGGAAAGCCCCAGTAAAACTCGAGAACTTGCAGCTTGGTCAGTCGGGACAACGGGCTCAGGTCGCTCACGTCTCCGTCGGTCATGCTGAGGCTTTCCAAGCGGCTCAGACGGGAGAGCGGGGCGATGTCGGTCTGATCATCGCTTTGGATCGCCAGATGCTTCAGTTTGGCGAGGCCGGACAGCGGTCCCCAATCATCGATCGGTCCCTGGACGACCAGCGAATCGAGATCGGTCAGAGGACGGATGAATTCGAGGTTCGTGACGCCGTCGCCGGTGACCTGCAGAGTCTGCAATCCGCGAAGTCGCCCCAGCGGCGTCAGGTCGACGTCGCGAACGCTGTAGATCCCCAACGCGCGGAGTTGCGTGAACTTCGCCAGCGGCCAAAAATCGGTGATCGCTTCCGCATTGACGTCGAGCGATTCCAAGGCGTCGAGCGTCTCGATTTCGTCTGGAATCGACGACGGACTCCATTCGAGGTCGCCCCAGCGCAGTTCGGTATCGCGGCGCCTGCGGGCGGCCCGGAGGGCGGCTCTCGCCTTTTTCGAAGAGTCGTCCTGCCCCATCGTTGATGCCGTACGTATTCGTGGCGGTCTGTCGAAGTCGCTGCTCTGACGACTCGTCGGCTTGCCGTCTGACGACCAGCGTACCTGAGCGGCGGCGGTTGACGTTGATTCCAGATCTCGAGTGGTCCGCCGCTCCGGCTCACGCACTTGTTCCGCACCCTCTCTAAGATGACGCCTTCGAAGTCAGCGCTCCGTGTCGCCGCAGGACGTTTGCGACGGCATCGTTTCCGTTGTCGATCGCTTCATCCAACGGCGTTCGCTGCTCGTTCGTTCGCCGGTTGACGTCCGCGCCGTTGCGGATCAGTAATTCAGCGGTTTTTTCATACGCATCCGGGTCGCGTTTGCCCTGCGTCGACCCGCCCATCGCGACCGCGTGCAGGGCGGTCGTCCCCACGATGGCGTCCTGATTGACGTCGGCGCCGCTCGCGAGCAGGAGTTCGACGGCTTCGCCGCTGCCGGCGTCGGCGCCCCACGAGAGGGGAGTCAGCCACCAATCACCTGCGGAATCGTTTACATCGGCGCCGAGTTCGATGAGACGCCGGCACACTTCCGTGTCATTGCGATGCGCGGCCCAATGCAGGGGCGAAGCGCCGTGCAGTCGTCCCGATCGATCAGGGCGCTGCCTGGACAATGCCGGGGACGCTTCGAGCATCGCCAACGCGTCCATGGTTCGATGGTCGCGGATCAATAGGATGAAGGCGTCGATCTCCGGCATTGGTTCGTCGGACGCTTTCAAGGCAGGCATTTCAAAAGTTGCTGCGGAACGACCGCGTTCGCCGGGCGGCGGCGAACGATTAGGAATTCAAACTGATGCCCCCGTCGCCGCTCCGGCGCCGCTTTCGAGCTTAGTCTTCAGGCTCTCCAGTTCCCTCATGGCGGCGTCGCAGCCCTGTTTGTTCATGAACCGACCGAACAGGAGGAACACGACCTTGACGAAGCCTTTGCCGCGCACGGTGGATTCCTGCGTCACACGGGTGCGGCCGTTTAAGTCTTCGAAGCGGTATTCGGCCTCAATGTCGAAGCTCTTTCCGGTTAGGCGAATCGCAGACTTGGCGGGCGGCTCCCAGAGGGTGACGACGCCTTGGAACTCCATGCGGCGGCCCCTCTCTTCGGTGACGCAGCGGAAGGTCGTGCCGACGCCGTTTTTCTCCTCGACGACCTCGTTCTCGACGACGGTGAGGCTCCACTCCGCGACCTTCTCGTCGGTGTAAGTGAAGACTTCGCCGATGGGCCGGTCGATCTCAACGCTGGCGAGACTGTGCATGGCGTCGTTCAAATGCGAATCGATGATCTGTCAACGAACGACCAGCATAACCGGGCGGCGGCGAACGACGTCGATCTCCGACCCCGTGCGATCCGCGGCTCCGTGTGTGATCGTTCGTTGTTTGCCGTCGTCAGGTCTTGGTCTCCCCTTTCGATTGTCAGCAGCCCTAAGGTCGTCGGGGGACGGCGAGCGTCACGGCGTAGTCGGCGGCGCCGTTCGGCGAGTCGCAGATGTAAAGATCAAAACCGTCGGGCGTGTGTTCGAGGGCGATGGCGTCTCGGCCTTGACGTTGAACGATCCATGCCTTCGATAAGTCCAATCGGTCTCCGAAATCGCGCCACGGCGCAGGGGTCCGATCAAGCTTCGTCCAAGGCTCGCCGTCGAAGAGGACGGCCCTCGGACGCCCCCAGTGCTTGTGGACGTAGCGTACGGCATCGCGACGAAAGACGATCCGTCCGCTACCGTCGAACTTCCCGGAGACGCGCAGGAGCTTCGGCTGTGCCGCGACCGCGTCGTCGAACTCCGTCTGGTCGCCGCCTCGCTCCGCGGCGTCGCTGAACTTGTCAGTCGGCGAGGCGCCGACGCTCAACGCCGCGACGAACGTTGCATACAGTGCGGCTTGGAGGCACGTCTTCACGGCAGTCGCCTTTTGAGAGTATCGGGGGACTTCGTAACTCGTTGGGTTCAGTCAACCCGCCTTCCGCTGATGAACGGAATGGCGTTAGCTGGCCTCCTCGTGCGGATCGTCGCTCTCGCGATACGGCGATTCGAAGGGCTCCACGAACAGCCCACGCCTGCGAGCAACTTCACATGCCGACTCGCAACGTGCCGGAACGCCAACGTACATGTAATAGTCCCAGCCGAAGTGGACGAACGCAGCCGGCGCTTCCAGTCTACACCAGAAGTCTTCGCGCAAGATTCCCTGCATGACGGCCCCGAGCGCAAGCGGTTCCAAGCTCGCGCCCTCCGTGGGCGCTACCGAAGAACCCGAAGCGTTCTCTACGCCACGCGCACTCAAGGAACGAACGTCGGCTTCCCGCAAAAAGCCGAGGGCACTGTCGATGTAGGTGCTCTCGACACGTTCGTATTCGTCGAGAGTCAGGATTGCCCCCGCGCACTCGCGTCCCACGTCCGCGAAAGAGGTCCAATCGTCTCTCGCGTAGCGACCGAGCTCATCGCGGTGCACTGGATCGTATTTTGTGACGCGGTACGGGAACATGCTCCTGTCCAGCTAACGGGATTGCCATTCAGCCGCCCGCGAAGCGGGTCTGCTGCAATGGCGGGTTAGACCTCTACCCCACCATACTCTGAAAGGTATATCTCCATATTGACTTCAAGGCACATTTCCATCATTCGCCGGTAGATTGGAGGACCGCCGGCAAGCGCGTCAGGGCGCACGCTAAAACCTATATCTGCAATCCACTTGTTGCCCTTGGGAAGACTGTGGCGGTTCTTTTTCAACCAGTCCTGCAACGCCTCAACCTGCTCTCTTAGTCTCCACTCATAATCACAGACAGTCGCGTAGTTCTCTGAACTATCCTTGGTCAGCCTTCTGATAATCGTTGTCATTCACTTAGTAGGTCTAACGTTACGCGTCACCCGGTACGCGCGAAAAATTTTCAACTTCAAGTCCGCCCGACTCGCGTACTCGGGTGCACGCGATTGTTACCCGCCGTCCTCGACACGACGTTTGAGCCACCAAGCGACTGTACTCAAGGCCCGGTTCCTGCGGTCGTCGTCGTCATATTTTGACGCCAATTCAAGAGCAGTGTCAACAACCATCACGGGGCCGAAAACGTCAGACAAGTAGTAGACGAGTTCCTCTACGCTCACATTCCAGTTTGGTGCGATCGCGTCAAGGACGTCAGGAAGTGGATGTGGACATGTCGGTTTTAAGTCGAGAAGCAATCGTCCCGCCGTCTGCTGGTCGTTGTAGTTGTTCGAATCGGTGAAGATATGGAGCAACGCACCAACGCGTTTAGATCGCGGCAGACCCTGCGCTTGCATGCGGAGTTGATGGAGCGTGTATTTTTGTGACCGAAGTGAATCGACAAACTGCTGCTGTTCATCCGTTAGAGTCACGTGATTCGATCGGGTAACAATGTTTCTTCGGAAGTGTTCCGGATAGCACGCGAGCGTTATCCCGAACCGGGCAGGTCGAAGTCCGCCGGGCTCCGCACGCCCCGGCCGCCCCGGTTGAGGACGTGCGTGGACGCCATCGTCGTCCGAACGTCCTTGTGCCCAAGGAGTTCCTGCACCGTGCGGATGTCGTAGCCGGCCTCGATCAGGTGCGTCGCGAACGAGTGCCGGAACGCGTGGGCGGCGGCCCGCTTCGGGAGATCGCGCCGACGCACTGCGGCGGAATTGGCGTTCGAGACGGTCGCCTCCGGTTGGCGGCGACGGCGGACGTCACGGTCGAGACCATGACGATTCGGTGCGGCGAGCATGGCACGTTCCTCCGGCGCCAGCTTGCGGCGACGCCGCGGTCGCGTCAATCCGCCGTTCCCGTGCGGTCCGCGATCCGGCCGAGGCGGTTGGTTTCCCCAACCTCAGACCCGGGAGAGCGTTCCGGCCATATAGCCCCGATCGGCTTGGGGGTGGGGGGACCGATTCCTCGCCGCCCCGCATTGAGGCGGGCGGCGGTTGGTTTCTCGCGGGGCGCAGCGCCGCGGCCGACGTTGATGACGGACGCCGCGGCGCTCGCCCCCGCGCCGGTTGGCTTGCGCAGCCGACCGGCGTGATTCGCCCCCGCGCCGGCGTGAACGTTTGCCGGGGGGCGGGGGCAACGCAGTCCGTCACTCTGCCCCATCGTCGAACCCCGCAACGATCTCCGCCCGCACCCCGCGGAGGCGCTCGACGATCTCGGGATGCTCAGCGGCGAGGTTCGTTCGCTCGCCCGGGTCGGCGTTGAGGTCGGCGAGGAAGTATTCGCCCGGCAGCCGGCCGCCGTTGGGGCGCTCGGTTTGCGGTTGGGTCGTGTCCAGCGGGCGGGCGAGTAGTTTCCAACGGCCCTCCCGCACGGCCCATTGCGGCTTCGCCCCGCCGCCCATCTGCCAATAATAGGGCGGGCGATCGAGCGGGGCGTCGTCCGCCAACACGTCGGCGATCGACCGTCCGTCCAGCGTGACGGCCGGCGGCGGCACGTCGCACAAATCGCACAGCGTCGGCAGCCAGTCGCAGCCGGTGAGGAACTGCTCCCGCCGCTCTCCCGCCGGGAACCGTTGCGGGTAGCGAACGACCGCCGGCACGCGGATGCCGCCCTCGAACAGCGAGTACTTCGCCCCCCGATACGGCCCCGCGTTGCCGCCCCCGCCGAACGCCCGCGTCTCCGTGCTGTGGCCGTGGTCCGCCTGGAATACGACGATCGTGTTCTCCGCCTGGTCGGTCGCTTCTAAATGGTCCAGCAGTTCGCCGATGTAGCGATCCATCGAGGAGACGAACGCGCAATACTCCCGCCGGGGCGTCGGCAGGTCCGCGTACCGCTCCAGCCACTCCGGCTCCCCCTGATAGGGATAATGCGGGGCGTTGAACGCCCAATACAGCAGCCAAGGTTTCTCGTCGACGACCGCGTCGCCCCCCTCGCCGACGAAGGCCTTGCAGCGATCGACCATCAGCCGCGGAAAATACTCGCCGGGGCGATAGACCTCGCGGCCGTTGTCGAACAGGTCGTGACGGTTCGGGCCGTTCCAATAAAAGAAGTGCGAATAGTTATCGATGCACCCGCCGAGGTGCCCGAACGAGTCCCCGAACCCCTGCCCGGCGGGGTTTCGATCGCCGTCGCTGCCGAGGTGCCACTTGCCCACTAATCCGGTGCGGTAGCCGGCGTCGCGGAAGACCTCCGCGAGCGTCGTCTCCTCCGCCGCCAGCGGGCCGTTCCCCGGTTGCCCGGCCCGAGCGGGGTAGCGACCGGTCAGCAGGCCGACCCGGCTGGCGGAGCAAACCGGCGCCGGGGCGTACATTTGCGTCAGCGTCAGCCCCCCGGCGGCCAACCGATCGAGGTGCGGCGTCTCTAAATCGTCCTGTCCCCGCAGTTCCTCCGGGAAGCAGCCCAGATCGACGGACCCCTGATCGTCCGCATACACGATCAGCACGTTCGGCCGGCCGTCGTTCGCCAGCGCCGTCGGAACAAGGCTCGCGGCGATCAGGAGCGTGAGGAATCGGGCGACGGATCGGGGCATCGGTAGATCGACGGGGCGGGGACTCAAAGCGGTAGATACTCGATGCGGTCGGCCATGTCGTCCGGGCCGTAGCATTCCGCCAGCACGAGCAGGTCGGCGACCGCTGCGGAGGGATCGTTTAGCTTGACCACGCCTGCGAAGGGGGCGCCGTTCCGCTGGCGTTCGTGGGCGATGCGAGCAAAGCCGGCGTCGCTGGTCAGCACGACCCGGCCGAGCACTCCGGCGCGATCCAGCACGTCAGAGTCCGACAACCCGCCGCGACCGTCCTGCTGGACGGTCAGGCAGTCGACGCCCCGTCCCCGCAGCTGGTCGACGACGACGGACGGGACGTGTTCGTCGCAGTAGAACCGGATTCCGAAGGGGGATTCGGCGGTTCCCGTACTCATCCGTCCGCCCGCGGCAGTCGGCCGGCTCGGAGCATCGCGTCCTGATGCCGTCGCAATCGGTCACGGCGTTCGATGGTTTTCGGATCGGCGAGATACCGGGCGTACGCCTCTTCCTCGGTTCGGGCGCGGTCCCGCAGTTCCTCGTCCACCGCCTCCCGATTTTGCAGATACCAGGCGATGACGGCGTGGACGTCGGCCTCGGTGACGGCGTGGCCGTACATCTCGGGAGAGGCATACTCCTCCGGCGACACCCCGGCTTTATAGGCCTCCACGATGAGCCGGGCCTTAAACCGGGACGCGTTCGCGTAGACCGTGCCGTCCGCGTCGACGGTCATCCGGCCGATCGGCAGGCGTTCTCGAGCGGAAGAACCGTCCGCGGCGGCTTCGCGGTCCGCGGCGGACGCGGGAACGGCAGGCGGGGCGGCGGACATGGGGACCGGCGTCTGGTGGGCGGAATCATTCGATGATACGGCGAGCGGCGTCCCCCCGTCACCCCGCTGCAGACAACCGTTCAGCGAATCGACCCACGCACGCATCGGACGGCGCCGGTACAATCGGGCGGTTCGCCGTTCCCTCCGTTCGGAGTCTCCCCCGATGTCCACGACCCTCGATCGTCCCGCGCATTCGCCGGCCGCCCAGACCGCCAACGGGCGGGCCTCCGCGAAAGGCGTGAAGCTGGGACCGACGCAGTGCTTCATCGACGGGGAATGGCTCGACGCCGTCTCCGGCAAGACCTTCGAGACGATCAACCCCGCGACCGAGGAAGTGATCGCCCGCGTCGCCGAGGGCGACGCCGAAGACATCGACCGCGCCGCGACCGCCGCCCGCAAGGCCTTCGAGGACGGCCCGTGGCGGAAGATGGACGCCCGGGACCGCGGCCGGCTGCTGTATAAACTGGCCGATCTGGTCGAGGACAACCTCGACGACCTCGCTCGGCTGGAGGTGCTGGACAACGGCAAACCGATCGGCGAAGCGAAGTCCGCCGACCTTCCGCTGGTCATCGACTGCCTGCGGTATTACGCCGGCTGGGCCGACAAGATCCACGGCAGCACCGTGCCGATCCGCGGCAATCACTTCTGTTATCTCCGCAAAGAACCGATCGGCGTGGCGGGGCAGATTATCCCTTGGAACTTCCCGATGCTGATGGTCAGCTGGAAGTGGGGACCGGCGCTGGCCGCCGGCTGCACGATCGTCATGAAGCCGGCGGAGCAAACGCCGCTGAGTTGCCTGCGGATGGCGGAACTCGCCCAGGAGGCCGGCTTCCCGGACGGGGTGATTAACGTCGTTCCCGGCTACGGCCCGACTGCGGGTCAGGGGATTCTGGACAATCCCCAGATCGATAAAGTGGCGTTCACCGGCAGCACCTCCGTCGGCAAGCACGTCATGCGGGAGGCGGCCAATAGTATGAAGCGGGTGACGCTCGAACTGGGCGGCAAAAGCCCGAACATTATCTTCGCCGACGCCGACCTCAAACAGGCCGCCGCCGGGGCGTTCGTCGGGCTGTTCCTCAACCAGGGCCAGGCCTGCTGCGCCGGCAGCCGCATCCTCGTCGAAGAACCCGTGTATGACGAGATGGTCGAGACGCTGACCGACATGGCCTCGAACCGAAAGGTCGGCGACCCGTTCGACGAAGCGACGGAGCAGGGCCCGCAGATCTCCAAGGAGCAGTTCGATACGATTATGAACTACGTGGAGAGCGGCAAGAACTCCGGGGCGACGCTCAAGACGGGCGGCTCCCGCTACGGCGACAAGGGGTTCTTTATCGAGCCCACGGTCTTCGCCGACGTGCAGGACGACATGACGATCGCGCAGGAGGAGATCTTCGGCCCCGTGATGCAGATTCAGAAGTTCAAAGACGTGGACGACGTCGTCCGCCGCGGCAATACGACGAACTACGGCCTCGCCGCCGCGGTTTATACGCGGGACGTGGCCAAGGCCCATAAAGCCGCCGCCGCCCTGCGGGCCGGCACGGTCTGGGTGAACTGCTACGACGTGTTCGACGCCGCCGCCCCCTTCGGCGGCTTCAAGGAAAGCGGTATGGGCCGCGAACTGGGCGAGGCGGCGCTGTCCAACTACCTCGAACAGAAGACCGTCACGATGAGCCTCGACTAATCGGCGGAGGTTGGCGGGATGACGCCGTTGCGGGCGGCGGGGCGGTTGTTTAAACCGTCCTGCCGCCCGCCATGCCCCGCATGAGATCGACGCCGCGATGAGCTACGCCCATATGTTTTACGGCGTCGACCCCCAGCGGTTGCGGTCGCTGTACGGGTCGAACGACGAGGCGTTTCTCGACCGCTTCCTCGCCGATCCGCCGGAGGGGTTCGAGGGCGCCTCCTGCTGCGATCTGGAGCCGGACGAGGCCCTCCGCCGCATCGTCGCCGGAACCGCGGAGCAGGACGGCGACAAACAGGCCGGGACGTACGGCTACGTCCTCAAAGGTCTCTGCGAGCATTTCACGGACGGCGAGTTGTTGGACGGGGAGGTCGCTTGCGTCCGGGATCTGCCTTACGCACTGCGACTGCCGGGGTCCGGGTCGCCGATCCCGATTCCGGTCGACGAAGCCGACTTCCCCGAGATCGGCTTCCTCCTGCCGGCGGAGATCGAAAAGGAACTCGCCGCGCTGGACGCCCCGCCGGGCAAGCCGAAGAAGCCGCCGCTGCGGATGCGAATCCTCGGTTGGGCGCTTCAGAAGCGGCTGGGCATTCAACTGCCTAGCCTGCGCACGCCGTCCGCCGAGGAGCTTCAGGAGGAAGTCGAGCAGTATCGCCTCGCGCTGCAGGACGCCCGCGCCCGCGGCACGGGGATCGTCTCGTTCCGACACTGAATCAACATCGGCCCCACGGCGACTCGGTTCGGCGCGGTCCCGCGGGGCGATAGGATGGCCGTCCCGCTCCCCGCTTCGACCTGATCTTCCATGCGTTCGCCGCTCGCCCTCGCCGCCCTCGCCCTCCTCGGTTCTTCCTTCGGCCTCCAAACGGCGCATGCCGCGGAGGCGCGGTGGGACTTTAAAGCGGGCGATACGCACACCTTCGCCTTCACCCAAAGCACCACCGCGAGCATCACCCAGTTGGGGCAGACCTCCGAAGTGAAGAACGACCTCGGGATCGTGCTGAAGTGGGAGGTGAAAAGCGTGAACGACGACGGCTCCGCGGTGGTGGACCGCACCGTGCGGCGGGTGACGGTCAAGGCGACCGGCGGCGACGCTGAGGCGGTGACGTTCGACAGCGCCGCCGAGGGCGACGAGGCCCGCGACCCGGCCACGCTGCCGGAGCGGCTGCGGGTGCTTGGCAGCCTCGCCGGGCAGACCTTCGCTGGCACGATCGCCGCCGACGGCGAGGTGAAATCCGTCGAGATGCCCGCCAAGGTGACCCGCGCCATCGCCGCCGCCGGGCCGGGCAACCAGTTCAAAGAGGAGCAGGTCAAACTGCTGTTCACCGACCGCGGATATACGCTCCCCCCGACCGGCACCGCGGTCGGCGAGAGCTGGAGCGCTGAGGAAACCCTCGAACTCGCCTTCGGCAAGGTGACGGACGCCCGCACGCTGACCCTCAAAAACGCCGACGACAAAGCGGCCGTCATCACCCTCGCCAGCACGCTCAAGCCGGCCAGCGAGCAGGAGGGAGCCCCGATGAAATTCGACGGCGGCACGCAGACCGGCACGGTCGTGTTCGACGTGGCGAACGCCCGCTTGGCCGCCGTGGACTCCAATCAAAAGGCGACGCTTTCCGGCCCCGGCGACTTTAAAGTTGACCTGACCAGCGCCAGCAAGCTCCGCCGCGTCGGCGACTGAGGGCGGCGTAGACCGAAGGCGAATCGTCGAACGTCCCGGACGCATGAAGCGTCCGGGACGTTTGCATTCACCAATAGTAGGCCCGCTGATAGGCCCGGCCTTCGCTCGCGCTGTAGAAATAATTCGAGCCGCCGCCGTTCGAGGCACGGGGGCCTTTGATCTCCACCGCATCCGGCGGCCTCGACCAGCCGAGTTCGGCGAGACGGCTCCAAGCGTGCGCTTGCAGTTTGGCTTTCAGTTCCTGCCGATGCCTGCCCGCCGGGCTGTCGAGTTCTTCGGCCGTCGGTTCGTCCGCGGGCTCCTCCGGCTCTTCCCGCTCGATGGCGGCGTATTCGCCCGCTCGCTCCCACTCCGCGTCGATCCAAGCGTCGAGATCCGATCGGGCGATCGTGTATCGGGCTTCAAACCCCGACGAGTATTGATTGATCGTGATCTCCCCCGCCTCCGGCGGCAGGCGTCGATCCGCGTGGCCGTCGCCCATCGCCGCGGGGCTGGCGTACTCAAACACGCCGAAGCGTATCGGCGACAGTAATACGTCGATGCCTAAGCAGAGCGGGATGAAACCAAGAGCGCTCAGTCCTAAACCAAGCGCCGCCGCGTGCCCGCGGTTCAACTTGAGCTTCGGCGCCGCGAGAACGAACGCCGCGTAACCCACGGCGACGACCACACAGGTGATTTGAAACGGCAAAACCGCGGCCCAGAACATCGACGGCCTCTTCGGCGGGAATTCAACGCGGGGGGACGGTTTCTACTCCATCCCGACGCCCGGCGCCCCCGACGGAGCGTCCAGCGCCTTGCGCCGCCGTTCATTGCGGGACAGCCGCCATTGCAGCAGTTGCACGCCGGTGGCGAAGGCCATCGGGAGATAAATATACGGCTTGGGGACTTCGTGGTGGAACGCCTCCAGCCCCAGCGTCACGCCGATGGTGATCAGGAACGACAGCGCCAGGATCTTGAAGGACGGGTTGTTCAGCACGAACTCGCCGATCGGCCCCGCCGCGAACAGCAGCACCACGAAACTCAGGACCACGGCCAGGGCGATGACGATCAACTGGCTCGTCATTTCAAAGCCCAAAAAGCGATGCACGGAGTCCATCCCGTCCGTCATGCCCACGGCGGTCACGACGGAGTCCAGCGCGAATACCACGTCCACCGCCACGATCGTCGCGATCGCGGAGGCGAGCGCCGCTTTCGGCGACCCGGCGCCGACCGGCGCGTCCTCGTCCTTCAACTCGACGGTGTGGTGAATCTCCTTCGTCGCTTTATAAATCAGAAACGCCCCGCCGGCCAGCAGGATGAGGTCTTTGATCGACCGTCCGGCGATTACCGGTTCGGTCAGCGTCAGCAGCCAAGTCGCCCCCCAGACCATCACCAGCCGGGCGATGAGGGCCAGCGCTAGCCCGGCGATCCGGGCGTGCTGCCGGGTCTTCTCCGGCAAGCGGGAGACGATAATGGAGAGGGCGACGATATTGTCGACCCCCAGCACCAGCTCCAACGCGAGGAGCAGGGCGAGCGTGGCGGCGAAATCCGGCATTCGAGGGCGAGAAACGGGGCGGGACGATCAGGAGCGCCGAGAACGGTCCTGCCCGACGCCGCATTCGTCAACGGTGCCGTCCCGCGCGTCGCGGGCGGGTTTCCCGGGGGGAGCGCCGCGGCGATCCCGGAACGAACCGGTCGTCACTCGGCCTGCTCGGCGGCGGCGCCCTCCAGCGTCGCTTTCAATTGCGTCATCAGATGTTGATTGGCCGGCCGAAAGTAGGCCCGCATCTTTCGGGATTGCTCCGTGTCGTCGTACCCGAGGCCGACGACGGTGATCTTCGTTTTCGATTCCGTCACGGGGGTAAAATATAAGACGGACCAGGACTTCTCGGCCGCGTCCGCAAACGGGAACCCCTCGGGAAATCCGGTCGCCTTCAGCGAGAGCATTCGCTCGGGGTCGTAGCTGAGGATCGTATTCTCAATCGTGGTCGCGTCGCCCAGTTCGCCGTCCTCGTTATAATTCGCCCGCCACTTGCCGCCGACGCGGAGGTCGATATCCGCCAGCGGCGCCACCCAGGACTTCAAACCGTCCGTCGTGGTGAACGCGGCCCAAACGTCTTCGACGCTCGCGTTGACCTCGGCTTCGAGGACTTCACGATCGTTCAGTTCCGAAACCGCGTCGCCGTCGTCCTGTGCGGCGTCCGCGGTCACGTGCAGCTTCGATATTGCCTGGGCGTAGCGTTCCCCCAGACGCTTCATGCTGGGCGCGTCGAAGTGGGCCTTGTCCATCAGCGTCAGCCCCTTGGAGCTGACGAACCCGGTGTGCGGCGTGGTCTGGGGCAATCGGGCGATTTCGTCGTTGATCGCTTCCCCCTCGCGGATCTGCCCCGCGATAAACGGTAAATCGGGGGCGTCGAGATCCTCCCGCAGATTCGCGATCAGGGCATTCAATTTGTCGAGATACCCCGCCGGCTGTCCGCTGTTGCCCTCGCCCTGATGCCACAGCACGCCTTTTAAGGCGCCCGTCTTGGCCGCCGCTTTCGTCCGCCGGACGGCCTCATTATAAAACTCCGTCCCTTTAGCCCACTGCTCGATCCGCGTGCCGCCCTTGGCGTTCACGACGAGGCCCAACGTGAGGGCTTCATTCCGTTTGAAGGGAGCCTGTTCGAGCATCGCCTGCGCGAACCCGTAGCCCGGGTTCATCTTCTGCATGCCCAGACCCTTACGGATCGTGGAATAGCGATTGAACGGATTGCGGGCCGGCTCCCACTCGCCCTCGGCGTTGAATAAGAAGCACCGCGGCACGACGCCTTCCTCGGCCTCCGAAATCGGCGCCCGTCCGGCCATATTGGACTGACCGATCAGCAGATAAATATGCCGGTTCGGGTCCGCCCCGTCCCCTTTTGCCGGCGTCTCCTGAGCGAAGAGCGGTGTGACGAACAGCGTCGCCCCCACGGCCCAACAGGACAGGCAGGCGAACAGGCGGCGTGCGGTCCGGGTCATCGCGAGGGTTCGCTCGAGAGGGAAATCGATCGTCGGCGTCGATCGCACGGTACCGCAACGGCCTCGGCTGATGCGAACCGAGAAGGCGAGCCGACGACGCGGCGGGTCACTCCTCAATGCGATCTGCGACGAGGTCCCAATTGTCGCCGCGTCCGTCGGTGAACAACCCGTGCCATCGGCCGACCTTGACCGGAGTCATCCGGCCGGTGCCTTTGATCGTGACATAGTCATCCTTGCGACCGAGGCGAACGCGGAAGTCTTCGACCTCGAATCTGGTACGCCTCCCGTCAGGGAAGTTCTTACCGACGCGTTTGGAGTAGGTCGGATCAGTCCGCGTCACCTTCTGATAGAGAACGCTTTCCGCCATGCGGAACTGGGCGTGCCGCACTTTCGACGGCTCCTTCTTACTGGTCAGCTTGACCCGCCAGACGGCGCCGTCGAAAGAATCTTCCGCTGAGGCCGGGGCCGCGCTCCATGTTCCGCAGAGGGCCATGAATGCACAGGCGAACGCGTGGCGGCGAGTGAAACCGAGCGTACTGCGAAACATCGTGCGGGCTCTCTTCAGGAATTGTGAATGCGGGGGCGACGTCGCCGCCTCTCCGCCGGGCGGACGTCACGGAGCGTAACAAGGCGCAGCCTCGGGGTTATGAAGATTGCGGTTCACGTCGGCGGTTCGCAAGTTCCTCTTGAAATACGCCGACAGAGCCGGCAACGCGTGACGATAAGACTCGGCGATCTCCAGCGTCTCGAAGCGATCGAGCTCGACGACGCCGTCGGCCCGGCGCCGTAGCCACCGGCTGAGCCGACCGCCGACCGCCGGTCGCTGCATCACTTGCGAGCGCCGCTTGCCGGGGCGTCGCGGAGCGGGCGAAACGTTGCGAAGACGGGGCGGTGGTCGGAGGCGACGCGCTCGTCGATCACTCGGGCGCCCTCCACGGACCAGCCGTCCGCGGGCGCCGCGAAAATATAGTCGATTTCCGTCGACGGCTTGACGGCGGAGAAGGTAAAGCGATCGTCGGCCGGCTTCTTCGCTTCGAGACAGCCCCGCGAGAGCAATTCGAGGGTCCGCGACCCCGGCGTGTCGTTGAAGTCGCCCAGCAGCAGATAAGGACCGGGCAGCGCATCGAGTTCCTTCTTCAACGTCGTCGCCTGACGGAACCGGTCGCGGTCGTCGCTGAGCCAATCAAAATGCACGTTCACGATCGTGACCGGCGGAGCCTCCGCGGCGGCGCCCGGCGGACGGACCTCGACCATCAACGCGACGCGCGGTTCGCCCCCCGCCGGCAGTTTGACGACCCGGGAGGATTCAATGGGGAATTTCGACAGGATCGCTAGCCCGTATCGACCGCCCTGAAAATCCATAAACGGGCCGAACGCCGCGTGCATCTTCAGCCGCTTCGCCAGATCCCGGGCCTGATCGACGGACCCGCTGCGTAGGGCGTGCTCGTCGACCTCCTGCAGACCGACGACGTCCGGGCGCAGCTTCGCGGGCACGGCCGCCGTCCGCGCCAGATCGACCGTGCCGTCGTTTCCGGCGCCGTGCTTGATGTTATAGGTCGCCACGCGCAACCCCTCCGGCTCCGCGGCTCCCGCAACCCCGAGCAGCGCCCAGGCCGCGACATATCGAACGAACAGGCGGCGAAGCATAAGGACCGGCATCTGAAGCGTGAAACGAGGCCATTCCAGCCCACCCGAACCCGCCGGGACTGTCAAGCGGCGCCGGGCGGGTTGTCCTCGCCGCCGGTCGCCGCCACGGTGGCTTGCGTGTCCCGGACTCGTCTCCCACGCCGGACGTTCAACGAGCCGGGCCACGCTCATGAACTGACGTTTTCGACGTACCGCCGCCTGCGGTTTCTGGAACGCGACCGGGTTCGGGGCTGGTTCGCGGACGCCCTCGCATTGGCTCGCGAGAAGCACGACGTCGCCGTATGGACCTACGTGCTGATGCCGGAACATGTTCACCTGCTGGTGCATCCGCGGCGGCGTTCTTATTCCATAGAGGCGTTCCGCCACGATTTAAAGGCCCCGGTCGGTCGACGGGCGTTCGCGCATCTTGAGGAACACGCCCCGCATTGGCTCCCGCAACTGACGCGCCGCCGCGGAAAGAAGACCGAACGCCTGTTCTGGCAGCCCGGCGCCGGCTACGACCGAAACGTGACGGAACCGAAGACGCTCGCGGCGATGATCGACTACATCCACGCCAACCCGGTCCGTCGCGGCCTGTGCGAACGACCGGAGGATTGGATGTGGAGCGGCGCCCGCTGCTTCGCGGGACAAGATGCAGGGCCTATCCCACTGGACCCAATCCCCCCGGAATGGGGCGTGACGGGGCCCTGAAGCAGAATCGGCATGGGGTGGCCGGGGTCGGCCGACGAGACGCATCCGGAGAGCGTGTCAGCGCAGATCGGCCGCCCCCGGACGAGCGACGCGGCACGCTCGGCACGCGTACGTCGCTGGTTCCGGGGGCGGCCCGACCACGCCACAGCAGGAACCACGCCCCCAGCGGGCCGACCCCGGCCACCCGCCGTGCTTGATGTTATAGGTCGCCACGCGCAACCCCGCCGGTTCCGCGGCCCCCGCAACCCCGAGCGCCGACCAAGCCGCGAACGACAGAGCGAAGAGATGAAGACGCGTGAGGACCGGACAAGAGGGGAGTGCGACGGGCGACCGCCCCAGCCCACCCGAACCCGCCGGAACCGTCAAGTCGCCGGCCCGCCGCCCGCCGCCGGCGGAGCGAAGGAATAAAGCAGAGTTCCGACTTCGGAGGGAGCGTTCCCTTCGGAGGGTAAAAAGAGCGTGACGACCAGCCGTCGTCGGCCCTCCGCGTCGACGACCGGCGTGGCGTTCGGATTGGCGAAAGCCGTGGATTGATGCGGAGTACGAACCGACAGCGTGCGGAGCGGCATGCCGTCGCCGTCGCACAGGCAGATCCGCCAGGAACTCCAATCGTGTTTTTTCCTTTGAACCTCTTGAAGATAGTAAGTTTCTCCTCGCCACGCGAAGCGATCGCGGTCGCCGAGATTGCCGCGCCACCCCCCGTCCCTGAGCTCCGCGTTCAGCCCTGCCGACGGCGTCGTCGTCCAGGTCGCGAAATTCGCCAACGTCCCCCTCGCCAACTGATCGACGTCCCTGTTTTTATAGTAGTGGAACCGCAACTTAATTTCGGAACCGTCGAGGCCGTCCTCTCCCAGCGTGACGGACTCGACGCTGGGCGTCCCCTCTGCCGTCGGCGCGAGCGTCCGCGGAAGGTCGACTTCCCTTTGATACGCGCCGTGAAGCAGGTCGTTCAAGCTCCGATAGTAGCGCAAGCGGATCCAACACGCCCCGGGCTGATCCTTCTCGCAAGCGAGAAGCCAACTTCCCCCGTCGTAGGGGGCGACCGTCGGTTGCGAGGCCCGTTCGTCCAGGGCCACGACCTGCGTCCAGCGTCGCAGGTCCGTGGAACGAGCGAGATGGGAGACGAAGACCCCGTTCTCCCGGCAGTGGTAGACGCCGTAGTAAATCCCCGCGAATTCGTCCCCGTCGGGCTGAAAGACCTTCAGGCAGTCCATCTTTCGCCCCGCGTCGTCTTTTAATCGATAGACGGCCGTCTCTGAGGACGCGGCGTCCTCCAGGAGGCGGACCAGATCGGCGGGACCGCCGGCGCCGGCGTCCGCGGGCGCCGCCAGCAGCAAGGCGCCGATCAAGAATCGAGTCGTCGAGATCATGTCAAAGTTGATCGTATCGGACGGACTCCGGCGCGTGAAACGCCCGCCCCCGCCCCCG
>NZ_WTPX01000060.1 GCF_013036045.1 Alienimonas chondri | reverse complement strand
TCCCCCGGCTCCCCCCGTCCCACGGCTCCCCCGGTCCCACGGCCGCCCGATCTCACGGCCGCCCGTCCTCGCGTTCGCTCCGACCCGCCGCTCACGTTGCCGCTTCCCGATCCCGTTCCCCAACCGGCCTCCGCGGAGGGTCTGCCCCGGCCAAGCGATTCGCCGTCCCCCGCTCCGGGTTCCAGGGGCGCGGGTTCGACGGACCTGGCTTCGACCGAAGAGTTTCCGGCGGATCGACCGTTGGAGTCTCTCCCGCCGGAGTTCGTCAACATCCAGCCCGGCGGCGGGCGGGTGATGAGCCTGGAACTGGCCTGGGGCAAGGTGCGGCGGGCGTACCTTCGTACGTTCCGCGGCGGCTACGTGAAGCGGATGGAGGCTTGCCGCAAAGGTTCTCACAACCCGGCGCCGCACCCGATCCTCGATCCGCGGGACGCCAAGTTCTACGAGAACCAACCCGACGGCTGGCGCTGGGACGAGAAAGACGACCCGTTCACCTGGCGAAACCGACTCGGCTTCGCCCGCTGGGGGCTCGCGGAGCTGCTGGTCTTCAGCCTGATGTGGTTCGGTCCGCTGGCGCTGTGGGCCTGCGTCTACGCGGGCCGCGAGGGGTTCGACGTCACGGAGTACTGGGACGGCAGCGCCACCTGGGAGAGCATCTGGTTCTGGTTCGGCGTGGTGAGCCTCGTGCCGGGGGCGTTGTGCGTCTGGTTCTTTCGCGACCCGCCGCGGGCGATTCCTGAGGAACCGGGGCTGGTGGTCAGCCCCGCCGACGGCACGATCGCGGAGGTGGCGAAGCTCGACTTCCACCCCTTCGTGGACGGCCCGGCGGTGCGAATCGGCATCTTCCTGAGCATCTTCAACGTCCACATCAACCGCTGGCCGCAGGCGGCGAAGGTGATCGGCATCGACTATCACCCCGGCAAGTATCTCGACGCCCGCGACCCGAACAGCGTCACGGAGAACGAGCAGGCCCATCTCCGGCTGGAAACGACCGATCCGGCCGACGGGCCGCCGCGTCGCATGGTGTTGCACGCCATCGCGGGCGCCGTCGCACGACGGATCGTTTGCGTGTTGAAGCCCGGCGACGAGAAGCCGCGGGGGGCGAAGATCGGGATGATCAAGCTGGGCAGCCGGACCGAATTGCTGATCCCGGACGAGTCCGGGCTGATGATTCGCACGAAGGTCGGCGACAAGGTGCTGGGCGGCAAATCGGTCCTCGCCGCTTATGTGGTCGATGAATCGATGGCGGGCGAAGCGACGATGTCGCTCTCCGCAATGCCGGCGGGTCTGCAGAAGCCGACGCTGGACGGAGACCAGGGCTGATGGACGATCCCCCTCCCCTGGAACCGCCCGAAGACGACGGATCGCGGACGCGAAAAAAGCGGCGTCCGCGCTTGATCGCGGTGCTGCCGACCCTGCTGACGCTGGGCAACGCCGCCTGTGGGTTCGCGGCGATCACCATCGCGTCCAACGTGCAGGCGGTGGGCCTGGGCGAACTGCCCGCGGACGAAGCGGCGGGCGGGCATCTGTTCGTCAGCGCCCTGCTGATCTTCGCCGCGATGGTCTTCGACGCCTTCGACGGCTCCGCGGCCCGCTTGCTCGGTCAGAGCAGCGACCTAGGCGCCCAGTTGGACAGCCTCTGTGACGCGCTGTCGTTCGGCGTGGCGCCGGCGTTTTTGATGCTGCAACTCGTCAATCACACCTTCGACGCGCAGGGCGAACTGTGGTTCGTCTGGCCGGGCCGGGTGCTGTGGGGCGCCGCGGTGCTGTTCGTGCTGTGCACGATCTTGCGGCTGGCCCGCTTCAATGTGGAGACGGACGAGGAAGACGATCACTCCATCTTTCGTGGCCTGCCCAGCCCGGCGGCCGCGGCGGTGGTGGCGAGCGTCCCGCTGGTGATGAACGGTCTGCTGGATCTCGCCGACGGCGAACGCGGCTGGACCGACTGGATCGACGACGTCGCCGCCTGGACCGTCGCCGCGGTGAAGATCGGCCTGCCGGTCGTCACCTTATTGGCGGCGGGGTTGATGGTCTCCGGCGTGCGCTATCCGCACGTGGTGAATCAAACGCTCCGCGGTCGGAAGAGTCCCTGGTTCCTGGTGAAGGTGGTGTTCGCGGTCGTCGCCGCGGCGGTGTTTCGCGACTTCGCGATCCCGCTGATCGCCTTCTGGTTCGCCTTCAGCCACCCGATCCGTGGCCTGTGGAAGAAGGACGAACCGCCAGCCTCCGAACCGGGTCCGGCGGCGGACGATCTCATTCTGTAACCCGCCGCCCCGAGCCATGAGCCGCCGCAAGGAGCGACAGCATCGTCGCGATGCCGCCGTCGGCCGCACTCCGCGACCGGAGAACCCGCCGCACCCCGCGGTGCTGGCGCTCTCCGAGAAGTTCGGCCCGCCGGGGATCGATCTGCGGCAGGCACGAATTATTGATGATTACGGCGAAGACTCCTCTGCAACGCACCCAATTCGCCACCTCTCCCCGTGGGATGTCTCCCGCGAAGACTGCGAGTTTTATCAGAGTTTCGTGTTCATGGGCGGTTGCCCGACGAGCCTTCTCTTCTATCTCTACCCGGTCGCGTTGCTGTACGATCAGAGCGGCCACTTGGAGGCGGTTCACTCGTTTCTATTTGCTCTGAACGCTTATCTGCCGGACCTTCTCACGGAGACGACGACCTCGGATCAAGCGACGCTCGCGGAGGGCCTAATCTGGATGTACGAAGCTCACGGACCAGACCCAGACCTGTTTGCCGGGTTTGAAAATCTCATCCCCCTACTGGGCGAGGAGCGAGCGGCCGCGATCCGTCAGGAGTTCCCCTGACGCGCCCGCAGGCCGGCCCGCTGCGTGAGGAACCGCGGGGCGGCGGGGCCGACGGACTCCGCCGGCGCCGTGGCAGGCGGGGGCGTGAGTTGGACCTGCACGGCGTTGGCGATGCGGCGAATGCCGTTGACCAGGCTGAGGGCGTCGTTTCGCGTTAGTTCGCCGACCAGAATGCCGTCCCGGGTGACGGGCAGTCGCGACGCCTGGCCGCGGCCCAGTCGCACCACCGCGGCTCCGGCGTCGGAGAACTCGTCCACCGGCGTCACCGGCGTCGACAGCGAGGCGAGCAAACGCTCGCCCGGCGCCCGACAGACTTCCTGCCGCAGCAGCGTCGCGTTCGTCACCTCGCCGGCCAGTCGGCCGTCGGGGTCGGTAACCCAAATGCGATCGACCCCCTCCCGCAGCGCCGCGTCGACCGCGTTCCACAGGGAGGCCCCCGCGGAGAGCGTCGGGCCGGGCGGACTCATCACCTCCCGCACGGAGATCCACGGATCGCCGGTCGGCAGGGCGGAGTCGGGAGTCGCTGCGGTCATCGGATCGGGCGGTCGAGGGGGGAATGGGGCCGTGCCCACAGACTCCCCCGCGTTCGACCGCCGCGCCCCGATGCTTCGCGCACGAAGCGGGCAACCCGCTCGTAGGTCGCTCCGATCACTCCGATTCCGAAGACCAAACCGGCGCCCCGCCCCCCTGCCAGAGCAAGTCACGCGTCCACGGCTCCGCGACCGCCTTGAGGTACGGCGGCGCCGCGGCGAGGCCCATGTGACCGGTCCGATGCCATGTCAGCTCTCCCTCCCACGCCGCGGCGAGCCGTTCGATCGCGTGATTGGGGACGAACCGATCGAACCGGCCGGCGTGCAGCATCACCCGGTTCGCTCCGTCCCCATTCGTTTCTGAAGGGTCTGCGGGAACAGGACGGGGGAAGGCGCCGGGTCGGATCGACGCCGCGACCGGGGCGAGCCGCGCGAGATCGTCGCGACTGAGCCGCAGATTGCGGCGGGCCGCCCGGACGATCGCCCCGCCGTCTGTCAGCGCCAACAGTAAGTCCGCCGCCGGGCAGACGCCGCAGACCCACCGCGGCCCGCGGGACGCTTCCCCCTTCCAGATCGAGCCGAGCAGCGCCGCGGTTTGCAGCACGGTCCAGCCGCCGAAGCTGATGCCCGCCAGCCCCACGCCGCCCGGGTACTCGCCGCCGTCGGCCAGTCCACGGAACGTCGTCGCCGTGTCCCGCACCGCCTGCCGCAACACGCTGAGCATATGCGGCAGATCGCCGCCGAGGATCAGTTGGCCGGGGCGGAACCCCTCCGGCGTGCGGCGGTGGTTGAACGGCAGATCGATCGTCGCCACGTCGATCCCCGCCGGGCAGCAGGTCCGGGCGAACGCCCGAATGTTGCCGAAGCTCGCTTGCATCACCCCGTCCACGACCAGCACGACGCGCCGCGGACGGTCGCCCCGCTCCGCCCGCCAGAGGCGACCGCGGACGCTGTCGTTCACCTCGAACTCCGTCGCCTCGGAGGAGGGAAACGCGAAGTCGCGGACCTCCGCACAGCCCGCGACGCGGTCCGCTTCCGCGGCCGCTAACGGGTCGGAGCAGGCCCGCAGATGGACCGTTCCCGGGAGCGGTCCGAACAGCCTCGCCGGGTCGCCGGAGAGCAATTCGTTCACGTCCACGCCGGACGCCGGCCCGAGCCGGGGCGGCAAGCCGCGATGCCGCATCACGCCGTACAACAGCCCCAGCCCGGCGAACTCGTCGGACAGATGCGAGGCGAGGCGGCGGAACACCCGCGCGATCATCCGCGAACCCGGCTCGATCCCCAAGCCGGCGGCTCGATCGTCTGCTTCGTGATGAGCACGTATGGAGCGCATCTCCGTCCGACGCTAAAACCCATTTGCCGATCGTCGGCGCTCATCGTTCGCGTACCCCCGCCCCGCCGTGCCAGAGTTCTCCCCCGCCGCCCTCGTCGCCGGGGCGGCGCTGCTGGCGATCGCGATCGTCGCGGCGATTCTCTGGCAGCGCTCAGGGCGTTGTCCGCACGGGCGACTCGTCTGGCTACTGTACGTCTTGGCGATCCCCCTCACCGGCGGGCTGTGGCGAGCCACGCGGAACGAACCCTGCCCCTTCCCCCGCGGCCCCTCGCGCCCCGGCAAAGGCGATGAGCCCTCGCCGACCGCGGCTCTGATCGTCGCGAACCACCGCAGCCCGGGGGACCCGATGCTGCTATGGAGCCGCCACGCCGACGCCCCGGAGCAGATCCGCCCGATCGCCTTCCTGATGGCGCGAGAGCTCTACGACGTGCCGAAATTGAAGTGGTTCTACGACGCCCTCGACACGATCCCCGTCGCCCGCAGCGGTCGCGATATGAAGGCGGTGAAGGTCGCGTTGAAGCGGCTGAAGGACGGCGGATTGGTTGGTCTGTTCCCCGAGGGCGGCATTAATCACAACCCGGATCGGCTCCGTCCGGCGACGCCCGGCGCCGCGTTCCTCGCCCTCGCCACGGACGCCCCCGTGTACCCCGTGGGCCTGCGAAACGCCCCCCGCGGCAAAAATATTTATACGAGTCTCTTGAAGCCGACCCGGGCCGAGATCCATTACGGAGAGCCGGTCGATCTGTCCGATCTGCGGGGTCAGAGGAAGACCCCGGAGGTGCTGGCCGAGGCGACCGAGCGCATCATGCGCCGCGTCGCCGAACTGTCCGACTTTGAATACGGCGGGTTGGAGGGCGAGGGCGACGACGAACCGACCCCGGTCGTCCCCGCCCCGGCCGAGGCCGCCTGAGCGTCAGCCCGCCGTCGTTCCTGCTCCACCCGGCCCCCCGTCAGCCCGATCCGGCCGCGGGCGTCCCGCACCGTGACGGGAATTGGGCAACGGCTTCGGAGTTCTCGCAGGTTCACCGTTGAGGGCACGCCGACGTGTCGCGCGCGGCGGCGCCCCTTCGGCGTCTGCCATTCGACGCGTAGCCGCACGCGATCCGGGGCGAAGACGGTGAGCCGAAGGACGGTCACCTCCGGCCACTTCACGACTGTGAAAGATTGCCCGATTCCAAAACCCACCCACTTGGGACCGATCGCGGCGCGGCCCGCGAAATACCGCATCAGCCAGTTCTGCGCGAGCAAATTGAAGCAGAGCGCGCCCGGCAGCGCGATCGCCTGCCACCAAAACAGCGGAGGAAGCACGAGGTTCGGCCACACGGCCCACAGAACGCTCATCCCGACGACGACGATCGCCGCGTAAAGGGCCACTATCCGTCCCCAGACCGTCAGCCTCAAAATCTGAGCAGTCGCCCGGCGCAGCCGCGTGATTTCGCTCCAACGGGGCGTGGACCACCGCAGCGGCTTCGCGGGTCGGTCGGCGCCTCTTCTGAACCATCGCATCCCGTCGCCAACGCCGGGGCGACGCGAGCGGTTCAAACCATGCGAACCCGGATCACGGCGCTCGGAGCATTTCGATCAGGTTTCGCACCGGCACCTCGCGGTCGGTGACGCGGACGCTGATCCGGCGGATCGCTCCGGCCTGATCGACGCTGAAGCGGAGTTCGCTGTCGCCCTCGGTCAGATCGCTCATCAGGAGCGTCACTTCGCCGGCCTCGTCGTTGTCGAACAGGTCGCTGTCCCAGACCCGCACGGTCAGCATGCCGTCGGAGATATCCTTCAGGCCGCCGCCCTCCTCCGGCAGCGCCGGGGTCCGAACCACGGCGCCGTTGTTGAGGGCCTGACCGAGATCCACGTTTCCGCCGTTTTGGACGGAGTCCCAGACGTCCACGTTCACCGCCTCCCAGCGGCCGATCAAGGTGTCCTCTTTGACGTCGGAACTGAAGATCACGTTGCCCCGCCAACTGAGGTCGTACGCCAGATCGGGGCCGTCGTCGAAGCCGCGTTCCCACGTCTTGTCGCCGGGGCCTTTGGGGGCGACCTCGATCGCTCGGATCAGCACGACGTAATCGTGATCCGGCTTCAGGGGGGCGCGATCCGGCGGGGCGAACGGATCGGGAACGCCGGCCCGCTGGGCCGCGGGGACCGGGGGCGGGAGATACGTCACCCCGACCCAGGCGGCGCCGGCCACCAAACCGACCGTACACAGACCGACGATCCACGGCAGAACGGTTTTCATCGGCGACAATCCACAAGCGGAGGCGGGTGAAGCAGTGTACGGCGACCGGCCGTCCGCCAAGCGATTCGGTCTGTCGCCGACCGGGAATACGCCCCTCATCCTCCGCGGTTCAGTCCACCCGCCGCTCGATGACCCAATCGTGACCGGGCGGCGTTTGCAGCACGCCGAGTTCGTCCATCGCCATCGGGGCCTCCTCGCCGGTGCGGGGGTTGAACAATCGCCAATCGTTCCCCCCCGCGATGCCCGCCTTCGTGAGAATCACCGTCCCGCCGACCGGCGTGTAGATCACGGTCCATCGGCCGTCCGGCGTCCGTGCCGCGACGACGAACGCGGCGGGGTCGTCGCTCTGGTTCGCGATCAGATCCTGGGCGGGTCGCAGATTCTGCCAGTTCCATGGAGCGAAAAACGCCTTCAACTGGGTCATCCCCCCGGTGCCGTCGGTCTTGAAGCCATTGGTGCTCGCCCAGCCCTTCGGGATGCCGGTGGTGAGCAGCTTGCCGTGACCGTCCACGGGGCCGGGGGCATCGTTCCACGGCCAGATCGCCTCGTTGCCGAAAGAAACGCCCGCCGTCGGTTTATTGAGCACGCTCCACCAAGCCGCCCGCCGAACGTGGAAGGCGTCGTGCGGCGTGCCGGTCTTGTAGGCGGGATGCCCCTCGTAGTTCGGTTCGAGGTTCAGAACGGGGATCGAATGCGTTTTCCACCAGGTCGCGGGCGGCCCCTTGGTAAGCCACTTCAGGTCGTCGTCGCTTTCGCCGTGGCCGCTTTGATAGCCGACGAAGTCGAACCATTCCTCACCGACGAAGCGATCCGCGACCCAGGTCCGACCGGCCATGTGCAGCGTGACGGGGCCGCGGTCGAAGCCGCTGCCGTCTGACTCGCCGGGCGGGAACACGGCCCGGCCGATCCGCTTCCAACGGTCCACGTCCTGATACTTCCCGTCCCCGCCCAGCAGCCAGACGCAGCCGTACGCCCCCCACCGGGCCTTCAAATAGCGGGCGACGAGAACCGCATCCGCTTCGCTCCAAGCGTTCCCCGGGTCGTCCGGCCCGACGGCCCACAACAACACCGGCGCCGGGATGAGGCCGTGCGCGGTGACGGCGGCGACCTTCCCGTCCATCGCCCGCAGCATGTCCGGGTCGACGCCGACCACCCGACCGTCGGCGACGACGATCGGTTTGTTCGGCAGCGTGGCGTTCGCCCCGCGCCACTGCGTGCCAACGAACTGAATCGCGGTGAATCCTTGTCCGCGACGCCGCCGGAGATATTCGTCCCAAACTTTCGGCTTCGCTTTCAGCACGCCGTTCCAAGCGGTGTCCGCCAGCCAGAACAGCGGCCAGCGGGATCCGACCGCGTTTCCGCTGGTGAGGTACCGGGACGCTCCGTCGCCGTCAGGTTCCGCGACTCGCGGCCAGCGATGTCCGTCCGCGGAGTGCACGCAGCGGAACTGACCGGTTCCGCTCACCATACCCGCATCGGCCTCGCCGACGACCTCCCAAGTCCACTCACCCACATACGGCGGGGAGAACCTCGCTTTCCAAGTGCGGCCTCCGTCCCAGAACGCGTCCACCGTCGCCGACTTGCCCACCTGCTCCCGGTCGAGCGTCCCGAGCGGCTCGGCGAACGTGAACCGCACCCGCGGGGCGACGTCGCGCAGCGGGTCCGCGTGATCGACCGCGGCGGTTAGTGTGATCTCGCAGACCGTCCCCCGCCCCACCTCCGTGGGGGGAGCGGCGGCCAGACCGACGACCAGTAAAAGCGGGGCGAATAGCATCGACGGGATCCGAATCGGGCGAACCCGCGTCAGCCTATCGCTCCGATTCTCCCTGTTACACCGGCGCCCCGTCAGACCGGCAACGCGTCGTCGGCGGAGCGGACGCCGGAGAGATACAGCGGGTGCGGCTTCTCCCGCTCGGGTTTGAACGTGCCGAGATCGTAGGCCGCTCGCAGCACGTCCCGGCGGCTCACCTGGCCGACCACCTCGCCGACGTCGCTGTTCGCGTTGTACCGCAGAACCGGCAGCCGGCGGAAACGGCCCTCGTTGAACAGGTGGACCATCGTCAGCAGGTCGGTGTCCTCCTCGACGGTATGGGCGTTCGCGTCCGCGTATTGGCCGACCGTACCGCAGCAGGGGGTTTGCTCCGCGGCGGCGTCCAACAGCGCTCGCATGCAGATCTTCTCGCTGAACACCCCCAGAAACGACCGCCCCGGGCCGACCACCGGGGCGCCGGAGATGCGGTGCTTCAGCAGCGTGCCGATCGCCTGCTGGATGGGCGTGTCCGGGGAGAGCGTGATCAACTTCCTAGTCATCACGTCATCGGCACGCAGTCCACGAGCGGCGGCCTGACCGGTCGAACCGGCCCGGGGCGCCCGGGACCGGGCGGTGCGGGCGAAGCGGGCGGCGGTGTCGGGGAAGGACATGGAAGGCCTCCTCCCGCCGGTCGGCGGGGACGGGAATCGTGGGCCGACGACGCCACGAACCGCGGCGCGGCCGGATGAGCGAAACGCTCGTCGGGCGGAACCGCCCGTGGAAACCCTCGCAGGCGCTGCCGGCCGAACCGAACAGCCGCCTCCGATGGGTTCCGCTCACGCTAGCGTGCGGCCACCGCCCGCGGAAGGGGTCGGCTCAGAGGGTCCGTTCGTGAGAAACGCCGGCCTCGCCCCCGAGTTCGGCCCTTCGGCGGCGGTAAGCCGCGTGGGCCGCGTGAAATCGAACCGTCTTCCACAGCAACCAAAGTCCCCCGCAGAAGGCGACGGCGGCGACGAACCACGGCAGCGGGCGAGCGTTCGGCTCCTCTCTCAAGACCCACGACAGAACCGCGGCGGCCGCGAACCCCGTGCCGGTCATAAACAGGACGCGAACGTACGTCGGTTCGTACCGAATGCCCGGCGCCTTTCCAGGCAACGAGAGCCGATGCCGCTCCCGCGCCCACACACGCTCCAGTTCCTCGATGGAGGAAGCATCGTCAAACGGGCGAGCGGCGCTCATGCGTCGTCCTCCGCTTTGGTCTCGGTCGAACGAAGCAGCTCTGCGCGGCGGCGACGGTAGTCTTGCTCTGCAGCGACGTAGAGCCGTTCCCGACGCTCCGCGAAAAGGAGGAGCCAGCACGCTCGAAAGATCGGGAGCACGATCAGCAGCCCGGCATAGAGCGGAGCCGCCTCGCCCCCCAGCCCATCGACGATCCCGACCGCGATCAACCAGCCGACCGCGGCGATCGGACCGGCGATGATCCAGAACAACGATTCATTGGCAGCCGCTTCTTTCGTCGGCGGCACGATGGTCCCCCGACGGGTCCAATACCCAAGCCAGCGACGTTTCAGCGACCATTCTTGTTCAAGATCTGCCAATGGGTCAGTAGTCCGCTCCCACTGCGGGCGACGAGCGAGGGCATCGAGCTTCGTTTCGATTCGACGGGTCGCCTCGGCGACCTCGCCCAAGGTCTCGGTCCAGGCGGCGGAGTCGGTGCGGTGCACGCTCAACCGCGAATCGCAGTGGGTGCAGGTGACGAACCGCGCCCGCGGACCCACCGTCAGCGGGGCGCCGCAGCGGTCGCAGGAAAGGGATCGCACCGCTGGGCCGGCGTCGGTCGTCGGCTTTGCCTCATTCATGCGTCGTCCTCCGCGGCCTGGGTCGGACGAAGCAACTCGGCCCGGCGGCGTCGGTAGCGGCGTTCCTCCCGCCGCCAACGGTCCGCTTTACTGAGGATGCTGAAGGCCGCGAACAGCCCGATTCCCGCGAATACGATCGGGAAGCCGATTTTGATGATCGCTGGGAACCCCGCCCCGGCGGACACGATCAACGCAAACGCCGCCCCGAAGAGGCCGACCGCCCCGCTGATCACGCCGCCCACCACGCTCGGTTCGCTCGTGTGACCGTGCTTGCCCTGCACCATCAGCGATTCGCGGGTCCGATCCCATTCGCGATCGAGGTCCGCCAGTTCGGTCCGGCGGTCGAGTCGATCGACTTTTGCTTCGATCCGATCGGCCCGCTCCGTCAGCTCGCCGGCCAGTTCTGTCCACGCGGCGCTGTCCGAGCGCACCACCCGCAGCGACGCGCCGCAATGCGCGCAGGTGACGAACGCCGCTCCGCGGCCGACCTTCAGCGGGGCGCCGCAGTGCTGGCAGAGCAACGATTCGACGGCGACTTCGGGCACGGGGGACGATCCGGGCGGAACTGCATCGGGGAGCGGGGCCGTTCAGAATAACGAGCGTTCGACTTTGTCGGTTCATCCCCCGCTCGAAAGGCCGTGCCGTGCCCGCTCGCCACTCCCGCCGCGTCTTTCACCGCACCGCCGTCGGCACGACCGCTGGGGCGCTGCTCGCCTCCGTTCGTCCTGCCCATGCCGCGGCGGCCGATGCGCTGGGCCCGGCTTATCCGCGGATGCAGCAGCAGTATTACGAGGCGAAGCTCGCGGCCCACGCCGCACGGATCAAAGAGGAACTGGACGCGATCGACTCCCCCGAGGCCGCCGCGGAGCACGCCGTCGACGTGCGGGCGCGGCTCGCGGAGTGTTTCGGACCGAAGCCCGAACGCACCCCGCTCAAGGCCCAGACGACCGGGACGCTCGAACGAGACGGCTACCGCATCGAGATGATCACCTATGAGAGCCGCCCCGGGCTGCTGGTCACGGCGAACCTGTATCTCCCGGAGGGAGACGGCCCGCATCCCGGCGTGCTGGGGGTCTGCGGACACTCGACCACCGGCAAGGCGGAGGGCAAGTATCAGGCGTTCGGCGTTGAGTTGGCGAAGGCCGGGTTCGCCACGCTGATCATCGACCCGATCGGTCAGGGCGAACGCTTCCAGTGGCCCAAGGGCGAGCCGGCCACCGGCCACGGCGGCAGTCACTTCGGCGGGACCGTGGGGGAGCACAACCAGCTCGATCGCCTGATGCGGCCGCTCGGCGAGTGGTTCGGGTCCTGGCGGGCGTGGGACGGCGTCCGGGGCATCGACCTGTTGGCGGAGCGGGAGGACGTGTCGATCGCCCCGTTCCTCGGCGTCACCGGCAATAGCGGCGGCGGCACGCTGACCTGCCTCGTGACGGCATGGGACGACCGCGTCACCGCCTCCGCCCCCAGTTGCTATGTCACCACCCTCGCCCGCAACCTCCGCAACGAACTGCCCGCCGACGCCGAGCAGTGCCCGCCCGGCATGCTGGCGCTGGGGATGGACCATCACAGCATGCTCGTCCCCGCCCTGCTGGGCGAGGGGCGGGTCGCCGGTCAGGAACGCCTCGGCACGGCCTGCGTGCTGGCGAAGCGGGCGGACTTTTTCGACGTCCGCGGCGCCCGGGAGGCGTACGGACGCCTCGCAAAGCTCGCCGCGGCCGCCGGGGCGCCGGACCACGCGAGCCTCACCGTCGCCCCGGGTCTACACGGATTCGACCCGCCGCTGCGGCGGGCGATGGTCGAGGCGTTCTGCCGCGCCGCCGGGCGCCCGGCTCCCTCGCCCTTCACCTTCGAATCGCCGGAGCCGCCCGAGGCGCTGTTCGCGACGCCGGAGGGATCGGTGTTGAAGGCCGGGTCGACGCCGGTCTGGAAGATGGTGCGGAACCACATCCCGAAGCAAGACGCGGAGGCGCCGGACGCCGCCCTGATTCGCGAGGCGCTCGGTTTGAAGGAGACCCCGACCGCCGCCCCGCCGTTCGATATTCCCGCGTGGCGCCGGTCGACGGGATTGCCGACCCGGTCCGCCGCCCGCTTCGCCCTGCGGCCGGAGCCGCGGATCACCGTGCCGGTGCTGCGATTGCAGGACGACCGGATGGACGGCCCGCCCCCGCAGGCCGATACCTCGGCCGTGTTGCTGGTCGCCCATCGGGGGGCCGACGCGGCGTTCGGTCAGCCGACCGAAGAGAATGATTCGAAGAACAGCGAATTCGCCCGCGGCCTGCCGGAGCGATTCGCCGACGCCCAGATCTACGGCTGCGACGTCCGCGGCACCGGAGCGAGCGAACCGGGCACCGTCGGCCCGCGCGAGGCGTTGAACCCCTATGGATCCAGCTATATGTATTCCGCCTACGCCCGCATGTGGAACGAACCGATCCTCGGCGGACGCGTGAAGGACGTGTTGGCCGCGTGGGCCTTCGTCGCCAAATACCACGACGGCGAGTTACACCTGTGCGGCGACCGCTGGGGCGCGATCCCCGCGGCGCTGGCCGCGGCGTTGCTCTTGGAAGAGGGACGCAAGCCGACCTCCGTCACCCTCTCCGGCCTTCCCCCGTCATGGCGGGCGCTGGTGGAGGACGAACACGCCGACTGGCCTTATAGCCTGTTGCCAAACGGCGTACTGCGTAAGTTCGACCTGCCGGACGTATTGAGCCGTCTGCGTGAGGAATTGGGCGACGGGCTGACGGTCGAGAATCCCAGCGGCACGACGGGTATGAACGCCTAGCCCGAGCGGCAGCGCGACGCCGTCGTCGGGCCGCCCGAAACGCCCCGGCGGTCGGCGCCGCTGCGCGATCGGTGCGCGTGCGATCAGCCTGCGGGGGAAGCGTTCACGCAATCTTCGCCCGGTCCCTCACGAGGACTTGGCAGAGCGTCGGAGACTGGGAAGCGTGACGAATTTCGGCCCCGGGATCGGTCCGTCAGCCCGCTGACGAACGCCGGATCTGCGGGCGAGTTTCGGCTCGATCTCCTTCCCTCACTCTTCCCTGCCAGATCGTTCTCGAATGACATCCCGCGTTTCCAAGAATCGACGTTCCGGTTTCACCCTGATCGAACTGCTGGTGGTGATCGCCATTATTGCGGTCCTGGTCAGCCTGCTGCTGCCTGCGGTCCAGCAGGCCCGCGAGGCCGCCCGGCGGTCGCAGTGCAAGAATAATTTAAAGCAGATCGCCCTCGCTCTGCATAACCACCACGGCACCCACAAATCGTTCCCCCCGGGCATCACGTCCGCGAACCCCAGCGCGACGTTATGGAACCTCGGCGGCATTCAGGAACCCAGCTATCACGGTCCGAACTGGGCGTCGAATATCCTGGCGGAACTGGAACTCGCCGCGTTGGACCGTGACTTGGTGGAATGCGTAAAGAAGTACAACAACACCTCTGATTATTGCGAATTCGAGCCCTCCCGCCTGAGCACGTTCACGCCCGTCGTGTATCGCTGCCCCAGCGCCGAGACCGCGGAACTGCTCTATACAGGCTGGAGCACGGACGAGCAGTCGAAGGGCAATTACGGGGCGAACTACGGCTCCGACAATCTGTATTCCTTCCAGTCGAAATCCACCGCGGGCATGTTCGATATCAACCAGATTTCCGGTCAGGGCGAAGGCCTGTCCGAGATGGGTCGGGGCGAAGGAACGCGATTCGGCGAAGTGAAAGACGGCACCACGAACACCGTGGCGATCAGCGAACTGCTGACCGTCGAGAGCACGAAAGACAGCCGGGGCGTGTGGTTCGGCGGGTGGATGGGCGCCGCCGCCTTCAGCGCCCGCCATGTGCCGAACTCCGACGGCACGGATCGCGTGCCCGGCTGCGACGACAGTAGTTTGAAGGACGACGACCGCCTGATCTGCACGGAGAACTTCTCCGACCAAGACAACTGGGCCTCGGCCCGCAGCGACCACTCCGGCGGCGTCAACGCCGCGATGGCCGACGGCAGCGTGCAGTTTATCTCCGACTCGATCGCCCTGGAAACCTGGCAGGCGCTCTGCACCCGCAACGGCGGCGAAGTCGTCGAGGACGCCCTGTAAGCCGCGACCCACGACGCTCGCACGATTAATCATTTGATCACTCGTCGCGGGACCCGGCTCTCTCATCGAACGCCGGGTTTCCGCATTCCATCCCTTCGCCTTTCCGTTTTAACACCCGAAGATCGTTGAACCTGACTTTGGAAAATATACGGCGTTACACGTTTCTGCTTCTCGCGGCAGCCGTCGGCCTGACAGGTTGCGGCGAATCGGACCCGACGGGGGCTCCTGAGCGGTCCCCGGAGGGCGATGTGCGCAACGCCGTCAACGAGGTTCCCGACATGGCCGGCGACGCAAAAAGCTTCAACGGCTTGTTCGTCGGCGGGAAAGCGCCGGCGGGGATCTCCGCGGCGGACTATTACCCGCTGCGGTGCGAAGCGCAGTCCGTCGAGATCGCCGGCGATCGAGCGACCGCCCAGGTGGCCGTCGGTAAGTCGGCAGACTTCGACGCGGCGCCCGAGACCGGCCCTCCGACGGTCGAATGGGCGTTGGTCCGTGAAGGCGACGCCTGGTTACTGGAATCGGCCCCGCTGCCTTAATGCCGTTGGCGGTGTCCGTCCATCGGCTCGCTTGCCGGCTGCGTTTCCGTCCCGCCGGGGCGTCGACGCAGCCGGTGCTGTTAAATGTCTTTATTCTCACACCATTCCCCCTCCCTTCCCCATCAAATCATGTCCCCGCTCACTCGTCGCGATCTGCTCAAAACCTCGGCGGCCCTCGCGGTCCCTCCGGCCTTGATCGGCCCCCGTGGCGTGTTCGGAGCGCCGCAGGAGTCGAACGTCGCGGATGCGGACGCGAGATCCCCCTTCGTGGACGGTCCCCCGCCCGCGATCAAACCGGGTTCATTCACGATCGCCGTGCTGCCCGACACGCAGGTCTACTGTGAAAAGTTCCCCCAGCAGTTCCTCGCGCAGACGGAATGGATCGTCGCCAACCGGGAAGCCCGCAACATCGCCTGCGTGCTCCATTTGGGCGATATCACGAACCGCAACACCCCGGAGCAATGGGACGTCGCGGTCGAGGCGTTGACCAAGCTCGACGACGAGGTTCCGTACTTCTTCGTCCCCGGCAACCACGATTACAGCGAGGGCGGCCGGGCCTCGGACCGGACCACGCGACTGAACGACTATTTCCCGGTCGAGAAGTTCCGCGACCTGCCGACCTTCGGCGGGACGTACGACAAGGAAGCGAACCGGATGGAGAACAGCTACCACGTGTTTGAAGCGGAGGGCCGGAAGTTCCTCGTGCTTTGCCTGGAGTTCGGCCCCCGCCGCGACGTGATTCGCTGGGCGAACGAGGTCGTCTCGAAGCACGCCGACCTGCCGGCGATTCTCGTCACGCACGCCTATATGTATTACGACGAGACCCGGTACGACTGGGCGAAGTACGGCGCGAAACAAAGTTGGAACCCGCACGGCTACGGCGTGGCGAAGGCGACCGAGGACGACGTGACCGACGGCCAAGAGTTGTGGGACGGCCTCGTCAGCAAACACGCCAACTTCGTGATGACCTTCAACGGCCATGTGCTGAACGACGGCTTGGCGCGACTGACTTCGCAGGACCAAGCCGGCCGCGACGTGCATCAATCGCTGGTGAACTTCCAGATGAAACCGAACGGCGGCGACGGCTGGCTGCGACTGGTCGAGTGCCGGGCCGACGGAACGACCGCCGTCATCCACGACTACTCGCCGACCCTCGACCAGTGGAACGCCTCGCCGCAGAACCGGTTTGATTTGCAGCTGGCTCCGGTCGTCGCCTGATTGACCGAGAGTCGATCAGGCGAAAGCGATCGCTGCCCCTCGCGGGGCGCCGGCCGGCAGCGTCGCGTCACCGGGGCGATGGCGTGCGTCCGACGGAGCGAACCCGATGAAGGTGGGCGGGTCCGGCGACCGATACCGATTCTGACGGTGTGTCCGGTCGCAGCGCCAGCGTACACTCCGCCCGTCGCTCTCCTCTACGCCCCCGGTTCGATGTCCGCTGATTTCCGCCTCAAGGAGGAACTGCCGGAGCTGACCGATCGCATCGTGGCCAGCTACCACGACCTCGGCGTCGGCCATCACCTCGGGCACTGCCCGCTGCCCAACACCCATGAGGTGTGCGAGATCGCCCGCGACTTGCGGGCCGTGCTGTTCCCCGGCTATCGCAGTCGCCGGAACCTGCACATGGGCAACATCGGCTTTCACGTCGGGGCGCTGATCGACGGCCTCCATGATCGCCTCACCGAGCAGATCGCCCGCGCCCTGCGGCACGACTTCATGCGACGGGCGAAGCAGGCCGATCCCGACAGCGAACTCTGCACCAAAGCCCCCTACGGGGGTCTGCCGGACTTCGAAGCGGACGGCCAGCGGGTCACGCTCGCGTTCCTCAATCAGATCCCCGCGCTGCGGGAGTTGCTGGTCGAGGACGTCAAAGCCGCCTACGAAGGCGACCCCGCCGCGGCGAGCTACGACGAAGTCATCTTCTGCTACCCCGGGCTGTCGGCGGTCACGGCGCATCGCATCGCCCATGCGTTGCACACCCTGGGCGTCCCGCTGATCCCCCGCATGATCGCGGAGTGGAGTCATGCCGAGACCGGCATCGACATCCACCCCGGCGCCCGCATCGGTCCCGGCTTCTTCATCGACCACGGCACCGGCGTGGTGATCGGGGCCACCTGCCGGATCGCCGAGAACGTCAAGATTTATCAGGGCGTCACGCTGGGGGCGAAGAGCTTCCCCCGCGACGGCGAAGGTCGGCTCGTGCGGAGCGCCAAACGGCACCCGACCGTGGAACGCGACGTGGTGATCTATTCGAACGCGACGGTGCTCGGCGGCGACGTCACGCTGGGGGCCGGCGTCGTCATCGGCGCCGGGGCGACCATCACCAAAAACGTCTCTGCCGGCACGAAGGTCACCGCGGAGAAACCCAGCCTCCGCTTCCGGGCGGCGGGGTGAGCGCCGCCGCGGTCGCTGAAACGGCTTCCGCCGCCGCCCCGCCCCGCTGGCGGTTCGGGGCGATCTTGCTGGGCGTCGTCGTCTCCGCGGTCTGCCTGTGGATCGCGGTGAAAGACGTGGAGTGGGCGAAGATCCCGCCCGCTTTCGCCGCCGCGGACTACCGCACGCTGCCGCTGATCGGCCTGCTGCTGGTCGCGTTCTTCTGGACGAAAGCGGTCCGCTGGGCCGCCTTGCTGAGGCCGCTGCCGCGGGCCTCAAGCGAACCGTTCCGCACGCACGCCGTCCTGCCGGCGGTGCTGATCGGGTTCGCGGGGAACAACGTGTTGCCGGCTCACGCGGGGGAGTTCTTCCGCGTCGCCGTGGTCGCTAAGCGGTGGAAGACGCCCGCTGCCGGAGTGCTGTCGACGGTGGTGCTGGAGCGAGTGCTGGACGTGGGGGCGATCCTGGCGCTGTTCGCCGCGTCGCTGCCCTTCGTGCCGGGCGCCGGAGACGAATACGCCTGGTTCGTACGCATCGCCGCGGGCGGCTTGGCCGCCGCGGCAGTCGCGTGCGGGTTGTTCCTGTGGATGACCGACGGCTGCGTTCGGCTGGTCGAACGCCTTCTCGCCGCGATCCCGGGGCTGCCGGCGATCGTCAGCGCCGGCGTGCCGAAGCTGCTCCATCAGGCGGCGACGGGGCTGGACGCCCTCCGCAGCGGGCGGGCGGTGGCGGGGATCGCGGCGCTCTCCGTGCTGCACTGGGGGTTGATGGGCGGGATGATCTGGCTGTGTCTCGCCGCGTTCGGCACGCAATTGCCCTTCGCGGCCGGCACGGTGGTCAACGGCGTGATCGCCTTCGGCGTGCTCGTTCCCAGCACCCCCGGCTTCTTCGGCGTCGTGCAGGTCTGCTTCCGCGCTGGCACGGCCCCCTTCGGCGTCAGCCCCGCAACGGCGTTCAGCGCGAGCGTCTATTACCAGATCACCCAATGGGTCCCGATCACCCTCGCCGGGGCGGTTTGTGCCTTGAGAGCCGGCCTGTGGAGCGGAGCGAACGCTGCCGGGCAGTCCGTTGAAATAATCGACTGAGCCGCGAGGGCGTCACTCCCCGATGATCTTCACGAGCACCCGTTTCCGGCGACGGCCGTCGAATTCGTAATAGAAGATGTGCTCCCACGGGCCGAGGTGCAGCTTGCCGTCCGTAATCGCCACGACGACTTCACGGCCCATGATCTGCCGCTTGTGGTGAGCGTCGGCATTGTCCTCCCCGGTCCGGTTGTGCAGGTAGCCGCCGGTCGCCGGATCGCTGCCGGGATGAAACGGCACGAGATCTTCGAGCCAGCGTTCGTAGTCCGCGTGCAGGCCGGATTCGTCGTCGTTGATGAACACGCTGGCGGTGATATGCATCGCGTTCACGAGCGCCAGTCCCTCCCGCACGCCGCTTTCAGCCACCAACCGCTCGATGTCGGCGTGGATGGAGACGATCCCCCGCCGCCGGGGAACCTCCATCCACAGTTCTTCGGTAAAGGACTTCACAAGGGCCTCCGTATCTGGAAACGGCGCTCGAACGGACAGCTATCGTGCGACATCGCTACCAACCCGAAGCGTCAGCGAGGGACGCATACAGACGGTCCCTCGCTGACGCTTCGGGTTGGTGGATATGGCGTGCTGAAACGCCCCTCGACCGGCCGCCTGCTCAGCCGCGTTGGCTCAGCGGGGTGACGGTCCGCTCCTCGTAGCCGGTGTAGTTGGCGCTGGGGCGGATGATCTTGTTGTCTGCGAGCTGCTCCAGAATGTGGGCGCTCCAGCCGGCGACGCGGCTGCTGGCGAAGATGCAGGTGAACAGATCCTTGGGAATGCCGAGGTAATGCAGCGTGCTGGCGCTGTAGAAATCGACGTTGCAGTTCTTGCCGATCAGGGCCGTCACCTTCTCCTCCAGCTGCTCGCTGACGTCGATATACGTCGTGTCGCCCTGCTCCTCGCCGAGCCGGCGAGAAAGCTGTTTCAGGTGTTTGGCCCGGGGGTCTTCGACCTGATAAACCGCGTGCCCGAAGCCCATAAACTTGCCTTTGCGGGCCTTCACGGACTCGATATAGGCGTCGACGCCGTCCGGACCGCCGATCGTTTCCAGCGCTTCCAAGACCGCGGTGTTCGCTCCGCCGTGCAGCTTGCCCTTCAGGGCGGCGACGCCGGCGGTGGTGGCGCCGTAGACGTCCGGCAGGGTGGCGATCACGACCCGACAGGCGAACGTGCTGGCGTTGAAGCCGTGCTCCGCGTGCAGGGTGAGGATCAGGTCCATCGCCTTCGTTTCGTCCGCGGTCGGGTCCGACCCCTTCATCATGCGGACGAAGTTCTCCGCGAACGGACGATCCGGGCGGGGCTGAACGGCTTCCTTCCCCTGCCGGGCGCGGTGGATGGCGGCGGTCATCGTCGCCAGCTTGGCCACCAACCGGATGCATTTGCGGTAGGCGCCGTCCGCGGAGAGATCGTCGGCGGTCGGGTCGGCCAACCCGGCCAGCGAAACGGCGGTCCGCAGCACCGCCATCGGCGGAGCGTCGGTCGGCGCGTTGGCGATGAACTCCGCCACCGCGGGAGTCAGCGCGGCGTCCTGGGAGAGCGGATCGTCGAAGGTGTCCAGCTCCGCGGCGTTCGGCAGTTCGCCCTTAAGTAAGAGGTAGGCGACCTCCTCGAAGGTGCAGTTCGCCGCGAGGTCGTCGATGTGGTAGCCGCGGTACAGCAGCTTGCCCACGGTCCCGTCGACCAGACAGATCGAGCTGTCGGCCGCTTTGATGCCCTTCAAGCCCTTGCTGACGGAAGCCTTCTCGTCGGCCTTCGTGCCGGAAGCGCTGGTGGGAGAGTCGGACATCGGGGGCGGGCAAAGAGGAACGGGCAGCTCGAATGGACGCCCCGCCGACGGTCGGCGGGAGCGACCAGTGTAACCGCCTCTCAAACCCCCACCACCGGCCGCGGGTCGACCGTCGAATCCCGCCCCCCGATCATGCCCATTCGTAAACATTTGTAGGGATTCGACGCCGAATACGTGAACACGTATTCACACCCGTGGATCGGGAGCCAGAATGGTCGCCCCCAGCCCTTGTCTAGAGGGAGTTGGGGGAGAATCCCGATCTTTTTTTCGCAGCGGGGGCTTTTCCCGTGCCGACCGTCATGATCCGCGTTAGCATCCCCCCATCGCCTGTCGCACAGGCGACGCAACCCCGGGAAGATCGGATCTTCCCCCAGCGGTTGCTCCGCAGCGGTTCCAGCCGCCGCGGCCACTCCGTCGCCCCGGTTTCCACAGGAGGTGGAATGACGATCGTGACCAACCCGCTGACGAATGTATCGTCAGTCGTGACCGACCCGCTTGAGGGTCGTTTCTATCGTGCTCGGCCGTTTCTTGGCCAGAGCGATCTCTCCGCGTGCCGACCCGCATCGGCATTCGCGGCGAATCGACCGCCTGTCTGAACGCACGCCGCGTTCGTCCACTCTCCCGTCCCGTCGGCTCCGTGACCGTCGGGTTCCCCGCTCCCGGTTTGCGCCGCCCCCGCCGGCCGCGAATCGAACCTTCTTTCGCCCCTCGGAAGTCACCGATGCCGACCCAGACCGCCCCCGCCGCTCCGACGCTCGCCTTGGCCACCCTGGACTCCGACAAGTCTCCCGCGGACTCCGCCAAGACTCCCGGCAACTCTCCGCGACTCTCCCTCTTCGATCCGGAGAAAGAGTCCGGGGAGGTCGCCGACGCCGTGGCGGAGTCCGACGACGAGGAAGAGGCGGAGCCGACGGCCGCCGAACTGGCGGAGGAGGACGCGGAAGAACGCCGTGCGATCCCCGGCCTGCCCTGCCCCAGCGCCCCCCCGGCCGAGCGCCTCGCGGATTCCGACAGCTTCGACGGCTCCGCCCTGTACCCCTTCGAGCCGGAACTCCAGGGCCTGCTGAACTCCGCCCAGTTGCAGGGCTACCTCACCTACGAGCAGATCGACGGCTTCCTGCCGGACGAAGGCGGCGACTCGACCCTCACCGACCGGCTGGTCAACGGCTGCCAGACGCTCAAGCTGGACATCTGCGACGACCCGCACGCCCCGCCGGAAGCGGACGACTGCGTGCGGCCCAAGTCGTCTTCCTCCAGCAACTCGCTGAGTTCGGAGAGCGACGCCCAGGCGCTGTCCAGCCGCGACCCGATTCGGATGTACTTGTCGCAGATGGGCGGCATCCCGCTGCTGAGTCGGGAACGGGAGATCTTCCTCGCCAAGCAGATCGAAGCGAGCCGCAAGTGGTTCCGCCGGCACGCGGTCGAAAGCGACTGGATCCTCGGCAAGGCCGTCGAGATGTTCGAGCGGGTCCACGCCGGCACGCTGCCGTTCGAGCGGACGCTGCGGATCTCGGAGACCGAGAACACCCGCAAGGAGCAGATCCTCGGTCGGCTGCCGCTGAACCTGCCGACGATGAAGCGGCTGCTGGACCTGAACGCCGCCGACTTCGCCGCCCTCCGCAGCGGGTCGCTGGAGGATGATCAACGGGTCGCCGCCGCCGACCGCATGACCGTTCGCCGCCGCAAGCTGGCCCTGCTGTGCGAGGAATGCAGCCTTCGGACCCATCGTCTGATGCCGCTGATCGATCAGCTGACCGCCGTCTGCGATCGGATGTACGACCTCCGCAGCGATATCGCCCGGTTCGCGTCGGACGACCGCCGGATCGAAGAAGTCGCGGCCCTGCGTCGGGAACTGGACGACCTGATCGACGAGTGCCGCGAAAGCCCGGAGCAGCTCCGCAAGCGGCTCAAGGAAGTCCGTCGCCGGATCGGCCAGTGGACGACCGCCAAGCAGCGGCTCTCCCGCAGCAACCTGCGGCTGGTCGTTTCGATCGCCAAGAAGTACCGCAACCGCGGCCTCTCCTTCCTCGACCTGATTCAGGAAGGCAACGCCGGCCTGATGCGGGGCGTGGAGAAGTACGAGTTCCGCCGCGGCTACAAGTTCAGCACCTATGCCACTTGGTGGATCCGCCAAGCGATCACCCGGGCGGTCGCGGACCACGCCCGGACGATCCGCATCCCGGTGCACATGTTCCAGAACATCTCTTCGTTGAAGGGGAAGGCCGAAGCGATCCGTCAGCGGACCGGCCGCGACGCCACGCCGGAAGAGCTCGCCGAGGTCGCCGGCATGAGCGTCGAGGACACGGAGAAGGTGCTTCGCACTTGGAAGCACCCGGTCAGCCTGGACACCCCCGTCGGCGACAGCCAGGACAGCACCTACGGCGACTTCCTGAAGGACGACAACGAGGACGGCCCGCTGGCCGGCGCCAATATGGCCCTGCTGCGGGACAAGATCGAGACCGTCCTCAAGAGCCTCACCGGCCGCGAGCGGGAGATCATCCGCATGCGGTACGGCCTGAACGACAGCGGCTACAGCTACACGCTGGAAGAGACCGGCCGGTACTTCAAGGTGACTCGCGAGCGGATTCGCCAGATCGAATCGAAGGCCCTCCGTAAGTTGCAGCACCAGACCCGCACCCGGCATCTCGAAGGCTTCGCCACCGACGACCAGATCGAAGAACTGGCCGTCAAACAGCGTGAGGAAGAGGCGAAGGAGCAGGCCCGCCTCGCCGCCCGCGGCCGCCGCGGCGCCGCGGCGGCGTGAGGAGCGGTGGATTGATCAATCGGACGAGCGGCGGAGCGAGATCATCGCCCGCCGCTCGTTTGATCACGGACCTTGATGGTTCTCGGGTACTGGCTTAAAATAGGCTTCCTGTGAGGCTCCCGGACGGGGACCATTTCTTCATGGCTGACGTCGCCCGGACGGGGGGCCGAGCCGCCGCGATGATCGGCGTCTCTGATGACCCATTCAAACAAACACATTCGCGAGGCGATCGAGTACGCCGTCAGTCGCGGCTGGCGACTGGAGAAGGGCGGCAAGAGTTCCCACACATGGGGCAAGCTGCTTTGTCCTTGCAACGTGCGTGGCGGGTGTATCCGTCGGGTATACTCAACGCCCCGCTCCCCCGAATCGCACGCCGGCCAGATCCGCAAGGAGGTCGACGCCTGCGTTCACTGACCCACTGCGAGGAGAAGGCTCGTGCCGACGCACCATTTCACTGTGCATCCAGTCCCCGCAGAGGATCACTACGACCGCTTCGACGAAATTGGAGACCGCTTGTGGGAAGCAGGCTGCGATGACGCCACTTACGGCATGACCTGCGGGAAGATCACGATTCCGTTCCACCGCGAAGCAGCAACCTTTCAAGAGGCCGTTCGTTCCGCCGTTGCCGCGGTGCGCTCAGTGGGATTAGAGGTGGACCGGGTCGAACTCGACCGCGACGACCTCGCCCTGATGCTGGGCGAGACGACGATCGAGGAACGCCTGAAACGACGCGAATCCGCCGACGAACCGGCTGTCGCGGCGGCCGTGAGTGGGATGAATTAGTCGCGGACCGCTTCGTCTGCGTCGGTCGACTCTTCGCCGAGGATGAGTACGGCCCGCGTCAGCGACGCCGCGATCACGGACAGCGTGGCGCAAAACGCGACGTCGGCAGCCAGCAAGCTCACGTCGAACCAACTGCCGACGAGTGATCTCGACCAATATTTGAGGGGCCAGCCGCGGGTCTCGATTCCGATTCCCATCGAATCGTAGGGTACTGCGTTCACGACGACCAATACGCCGCTAACGAACACGAACGCGACCGCCGGCCACTTCCACTCGGTCGGGCGGCTGACGTCGAAAAACTTCACCCGGCCGCGGCGAAGGGCAGCGTGTCCGGACCGTCGGCGGAGACGGGCGCCGGGCGACGTACCGACGGCGCCTGCGGGACGGCGGCCAGCAACGCCTTCAGGCCGGTGAGTTGATCGGCGGCGAGTTCCACGCTGCCCTGCTCGAACCAGCCGACGGCGGGGCTGAAGGACTCCTCACTCAACCGCACCGAGACCGCGCCGCACAGACCGACGCGCCGCTTCACCGCGGTGCGACGGTTCTCCGTCGCTCCGGGCAGCAGGCCCAGCAGGGACTCGCTGGGCGCACGCACGGGTCCGCACGGCGTCGGGGGGACGAACGGCAGCAGCACGGGGGCGCTCATGCGGACTCGGGCCGTTGGTGCGAAGTCGGGTGGGGGTGAGACTGATTCTCAACAACGTCCCCAAGTGTCCGTCCCACCGGGGGAGCGGTCAAGCGGCGGGATTCGATCCGGCCGCTCCCCTACACTGGCAGCATGAGCCAGACCGACGATCCGGACCCCAAGAACGCCAAAAAGCGGGACGCCGCGGCCAAGAAGGCGGACAAGCTGCGGCTGACCGACGCCGCGGCGACCGTCGTACTGTGCTGCGACACCAAGGAGTCCGGCTGCGCGTCCGCGGGGGAGATGAAGGCGAGCTGGAAGGCGCTCAAAGCCTTGGCCAAAAGAGCCGGCAAGGACGGCGTGCGGGTCGCGCTGGTGAAAAGCGCCTGCGTGGACGTCTGCAAATTCGGCCCGATCGCGCAGGTGCATTCGTCGGTGACGGCCAAGGCGGGTCACGGCGGCGGAGCGTGGTACGGCGGATGCGACCCGGCGACGCTGGAGCGAATTCTCGCGGCTCACCTCTCCGAGGAGCCTGACCCGACGGACTGCCGGCTGGATGCCGGCGGCGGTCCGAACGCCGACTGAATCGCCCGTATTCGGGGACGGCGGGCGATCCCCGGCGCGGAACGATCCGCGGCGGGTCGACGCGGTTGGATCAGCGGGTTGGGTGTGGTTCAATCCCCTCACGATGAGCGCCGCCACCCCCGCCCCGCCCGCCGCCACGCCTGTCGAGGCGAGATCGCACGCCGTGACGGTCGCCGCCCCGCCCGTTCCGTCCGCGGACCGGGTCTGCGTGGCGAACTTCAAAGACGCCGCCCGAGCCGAGCGCGCCGTCGCGGATCTCGTCGCCCTCGGCCTGCCCGCCGATGAGGTGCGGTCGCTGAAAACCTTGGAGGACCGCCGGGAGTTGCTGGACGGTTTCCGCTACGACCGACCTGCGGTCCACACGCAGGCCGGCGTGGGCGCGGCGATCTTCGGCGCCGTCGGCGCCGTGATGGTCAGTTTGGGAGCACTGATCCTGTTCCCGCAGCCGCCCGGCATCGAGTGGTTCTTTATCGTGGCCTTTACCGCCGGCATCCTGGGCGCCTGCCTGGGCGGAGGCGTGGGTTGGTACGCCTTCCGGCCGCAGGATGATCCGCACGACCCGCTCAGCGAGCAGGTCGCCACCGCCGGCCCGGCGGTGGCCGTGTTGGACGTTGAGCATCGCGGCCCGGACGGGGCCCCGATCCCGATGGGCCGCATCGCCCGCACGCTCGTCCGGGCCGGCGGAAACTGCCGATACCTGACCGGCGGCTACGAGGACGATCCGACCCACTGATTCCGACCGCAGCGTATCTGGACCGGACCGGCTCGATCGGTCCGTGCTTCCACGAGAGAGCCGCGCCCCCGTCGTCTCACTCTTTCGTCAGAGCCTCGTCGAGGTTCAGCACGGCTCGAGCCGTGAGAATCCAGGCGGCCAGATCGTCGGCGCCGGCTGCGTCCGCCGGGCCGTGGGTAATCTCCGCGGCGTTCAATTCGCCGGCCTCGGCACGCGAACGCTGAGCAGCGGCGAAGGCCGTCAGCGCGGTGCGTTCGGTCTCGCTCGGGCGGCGGGTGAGGACGAGGCGGAACAACCGCTCGGCCCGCTCGTTCGGATCATCAGAGTGAGTGACGACGCGACCTGCGAGGGCGCGGGCGTATTCGAGGAACATGCCGTCGTTGAGCAGGGTCAATGCCTGTAGCGGCGTATTGCTGCGACCCCGGGTCGCCGCGCACCGCTCCCCGCTGGGCGCGTCGAAGACGGCGAAGGCGGCAAACGGGGCGGTCCGCTTGCTGAAGGTGTACAGGCTGCGGCGGAAGCGATCCGGGCCGGCCGCCGGCGTCCATTGGAACCCGCCGTAAGCGAGGTCCGTCACGCTGCTCGGCTGCGGCGGCATGACCGGCGAGCCGCCGAGCCGTTCGACCAGCAAACCGCTGGACGCGAGCGCCGCATCCCGCACCAATTCCGCTTCCAACCGATGCCGCGGGCCGCGGGCCAGCAGGCGGTTGTCCGGGTCGGCGGCGGTCTGTTCCGGCGTCACGGCGGACCGCTGCCGGTAGGTCGCGCTCGTGACGATCAGTCGATGCAGCGCCTTGGTGTCCCAGTCCTGACGATACTCGACGGCGAGCCAATCGAGCAGCTCCGGGTGCGTCGGCGGCGGGGATTGCGTGCCGAAGTCCGCGGCGTCCGCCAGAAAGCCGGCACCGAAGAACGCTGCCCACGCCCGATTCACCGCCACCCGGGCGGCGAGCGGGTTGGCGTCGCTGACCAGCCAGCGAGCCAGATCGAGCCGATCCGCGGACTCGCCGTCGGTCAATTGCGGCAGGAAGGCCGGCACCCCGCCGGCGACCGGTTCGCGGGGATTGGTGTACTCGCCGCGATGGTGACGGAACGTCGGCCGGGGAAAATCGTCGGGACGTTCCGTGAACGTCAGCGTGCGAACCGGCTCGGGTCGCTTGTCGCGGAGCGCGTCGATCGGCTTGCGGGCCTCCTCCAGCGCCGGCGTCGTCCGGGCGAATTGACGACGCAATTCGTCTCGCATCTCCTCGGACAGCGGTTCGCCCGAACCGAGCGCGGCCTCCAAAACATGCGGCAGCGGCGAGGCGAGCGGCGCCCCGTCGGAAGTGAACGACACGCGAAACCGCCCCAACGACGCCGCGAAGTGCCGTTCATGAAGCATCGATAGGTTGAGCGTCCCGGTCGCGGGGACCGGCTCGGCGAACGCCAGCACAAGACGAGATTCCTTGCCGACGGCCTTCTGGCTCCAGGCGCTGGTCGAATCCCCGTCGATCGCCGCAGCCGATTCGCCGCCTTTGTCGAACCGGGAACCGGCCCCCTCCAGGCTGGCGGACGCCTCCGAAAACGGCGCCGGCTGGCCTTCGACCGACGCCGTCACCTCCGAGAGCGAAAACGTGCCCGCCCGCCCCTCGTAGAAC
>NZ_WTPX01000006.1:40000-110429 GCF_013036045.1 Alienimonas chondri | reverse complement strand
CCCCCGTCTCCCACAGCCCGACGTACCGCCTGGACTCATTGCAGTCCCCCGCACGCGGCAATCGGCCCCAGCCGGAACGTCTGCCGGTCCGCCGTCGCCCCCGGGCAGCGGGAGAACGTCGCCGGGGGTACGTCCAACGCACGGCACAGCCGTCGCAACGCCTCGCCGGGGCAGGCTTGGCAGCCCGTCTGGTGGCTTACTGGTCTCCCTTTCGCTAATCCTGCGGCGGAGCGTCAACGACTAACTCCAAGGCCACTCGCACCTCCAACCCCTTCGACGACTGTGAAGATCACTTTCGGGAAATATGATGGCAAAACGCTGGAACAGATTCTCCTGACTGATCCGGCCTATGTCCGCCAAATACTTTCAGTGTCCGACCCTGATGACGACCTGAAGGCAGTCATTGCTGAGGCCTGGCGAATGATCGAGCTGTTCGAGGCGAAGCCGCTGACTGGCATGTGCTATAAAATAAACTGCGGCAAAGCCGCAACGCGGATCTTCCTCTACATTGGGAGTCCCGCGCTGACCTTCTGGTGCGACAAGTGCGATCCCTACTCCCGCGGAGCCACTCAAGGGAAACTAAGGGAGGTGAAGGAGTACCTCGACGTAGAAGATTACGTGGCGAGATACTTCAAGGGACGGAAGAGTGACCTGCAGGTGATCTTCAGAGCCGTGTTAGAGGCTAAGGAAGGACCCAAACCCGTAACGGAGAGAGCAGCGAAAGCGTTCTTTTCTTGACGCGGTAGTGTACTGAGGCCTTACCCGCCCCGCCGCTCCCCCTCGATCAGTCTGGCCAGCAGCGGGTTGAGCTCCCACAGGGCGCCCTTGCCGGCCTCGCCCGCCACCGTCTCGGACAGCGCCTGGTACCCACTCGCGAACGCAGTGGAGTTCGACCGGGGGACCGACGGCAATAGCCGCCCCGGCTATCCGAGGGAGCGGAAGCTGGAGCGGGTGGATCTGGACGGCATCGCGGACATGGGCGTGGGCCGCGGGTTCCTCGCCGTGGCTGTGCCCGCCCTGGGGCTGGTCGTGGCCGTTGCCGCCCTCCTGAGACGTCCGATGGAGCCGAGCGGGACAGCGACTGCTGCAACGCTTGGAGGGGGGATTGTCTTCGCGGCAATGGCCGGGCAATTTTGCCGAAAGGCTGAGTAGAGTCCCAGGCTACTCCCGTAGAACGAAGCCGGGGCCGAGGAATCTTTTCAACGGCTTGATGCAGTTTAACAGCGCCTTGGCCTTCTGGGCTAAGTCCGCCTGCGTTGTCTCAGCTGGATGCGGCATCCATTTCGGCCGAGGGGCCGACCAAGCGGAACGTCGATCCGCCGTCCGGGTGCGAAGCGATCTCGAACGTCCCGCCAAGCTGCGTCAGCCGCTCCCGAATGGCCAGTAGGCCGGTTCCCAGCGGCTCGTCTGCCCGATTGTCGAAGATACTGTTCGGGTCGAATCCCTTGCCCCGGTCCGAAACGGTCAGCACAAACCCATCAGCACTGGTTCGGTTCAAAGTCATCTCCGCCTCTCGGACGCCGGAGTGCTTCACCACGTTGAACAGAAGTTCGCTCGCCGCTTGGAAGAGCAGCGTGCGTGTGTCCTCACGCTCCCCCGATCGGGCGTCTGGCGCGACTTCGAGCCGAACTTCTAGTCCGTAGCGCTCACGTTCCCTCGGGACGAGCCACTCAAGACCGGCGGCCAACCCGAACTGATGTAGGACGGGCGGCGAGAGGTCCACCGCGAGGGTTCGACATAGCTCGATTGCTTCCTCGATCGTCCGGGCGCTTTCCTGAAGTCTATCGGACGAGCGCCCTTCGAATTTGCGGGCGACCTGACTGACCTGAAGCCTCGCTGCGAAGAGGAGTTGCTGAAGGTGTTCGTGGAGCACGTCCGCCAAGCGCCGCCGCTCCCGCTGTTCGGCGATAGTCAACTCCGATGTGAGATGGGCGAGCTGGTCAGCCCGCCTGCGGAGTTCGACGGTCCGACGCTCGACGCGACGTTCGAGCTCTTCCTTCGCCTGTACGACCGCTTCCTCAGCCCTCGTTTGGTCCGTGACGTCCACGCCGGAGGTCACCAAGTGAGTGATCTCATTCCGTTCGTTACGCATCGGAGCGGCTTGGAAATCGATGACCCGGAGCCTGCCGTCTCCGCTACGGTAGGCCGTTCGTAGTCGGTTCCACTCGCCGTCCGCGGCCCGGCGGAGACAATCTCGGACAAGGTGTTTCGCTTCGTCGTCAGCCCAGCCGGGAGCATCCGCCAAGTCACGGCCGAGAACCTCTTCCGCATCGACTCCGCCGGCCTGCAGGGCCGAACGGTTTACCTCCAAGACCGTTCCGTTCACTTCACAGACGCAGGTGAACGAGGGCAGCTCGTTCAGGACGCGGCGGAGAAATCGCTCGCTCCGGCGGACCTTTCGCTCGGAGCGGCGGGCCTCCGTCACGTCGAGTACGACGCCGTAGCCGCGATGGGCCTCACGACCGGCGTCGCGACCACGAAACGTCACGCGGCCCCGGACCAGCAGCCACCGCTCGCGACCGTCGGGGCGGACAATGCGATATTCGTCGCCATACGTCCCGCTCCCGCTGGGGTCTGCAGAGGCGCCGAGTGATTCTGCAGTGCGGCGGCGATCTTCCGCGTGCACAGCGTCGGGCGGGCCTCCGGCGAGAAACTGGAGAGGATAGGCCGCGGGACCGTGCTCTTCCACGCCCCAGATGGTCCGCAGTTCCCTTGAAGGACGTATGATCTTCCGTTCGAAGTCGATCTCGTAGGTGCCGAACCGGGCCGCCCGGGCGGCCAGTCGCAGCCTCGCTCGTTCCGCAGAGAGTTCCCGCATCAACTGGAAGCGTTCGACAGCACTCCGCAGTACATGCCGGAGGGCCGCGGGGGATAGCCAATCCTTCGAGACGCAGTCCATCGCCCCGGCTCGCAGGACATCGGTCGCCGCGTCGCGGTCAGCGGAGTCGGTGAGGACGATCACTGGGACCTCCGGGAGCCCGGACTCCCCTTCCAACTTTGCCAATTCCTCTAAGGGACGCACTTCGGACGACGATGCGTCCAGGATTACCGCGTCCACGCCCGCAACGGCACCGGCCAGTTTCGCGGCGTCGGGCAACTCAATAACGTGGCAGTTGGCTTGGACGGCGTCCAGCAGCAGGTCGCGAATCTCGCGGCGGCTGTTCACATCCCCGCTCAGGAGTGCTACGCGATCCAGGCGGTTCGGCGGAGCCTTCGATGTTTTTTGGATCGGAGAGGGCATAGTTCACTCGGTTCCTCCCGACCCGCTTGGGGGCGGGCCAGTCACGCCAGGGTTAAGCACCTCGACTTTTGACGAGGCCGCTCACCGGATCACGAACTTCCAATCACTCTAACACCGCCCCTGAGAATCCGTGTTCCAGTCGGCACCGCCCTACGACTCCAGCCCGCGAATCGCTTGGAGCAGCACGTCGGGATCGCCCTTCTTCGAAACGTACGTTTTGGCGCCGGCTTCGAGGATCTCATGCTCCCGCTCGCCTTCGCCGAAGCCGGACAGCCCCACGATCCGGGCCTCAGGCAGGACGGCGGCGATGCGGCGGGTCGCCTCGACGCCGTCCATCTCGGGCATCGTGATGTCCATCAGAACGACGTCCGGTTCGAGAGCAAGGGCTTTCTTCACAGCTTCGCGGCCGTCAGCCGCCTCGCCGACGACTTCGAGGTCCGCCTCGTCCTCCACCAGCAACCGCAATGAGTTGCGAACGACGTTGTGATCGTCGACCAACAAAACCCGGGTGGTCGGCGCCGGCCCCAGCAGCCCAGTCGAACCGACGCCGCCGCGTTTCGCGGTGAGGGTGAACACGGTGCCAGTGTCGGCGGAGCTCTCGACGTGCAGGGAGCCGCCCAGCAGTGAGAGGCGTTCCCGGACGCTAAACAGGCCGAAGCCTCCCCCGCTGTTGGGCTGCCGGAGAAACGCGTCGGCGTCGAATCCCCCGCCTTCGTCCGCCACAACCAGACGAACCGAGTCAAGACCCGCTTGCTTGAGAACGACGCTCGCTTCCGATACGCCGGCGTGCTTCACCACGTTGAACAGCAGTTCACGGACCGACTGGAACAGCAAAGCCCGCAGGTCCTCCCGTCCCGGGTCGGCAGCTTCTTCGACGTCTACTTTCACGGTCAGACCGTGCCGGGTTTCGAACCGGGGGCCGAGCCATCGAAGGGCTGCGGGTAGTCCGGCGTCGTGGAGCACCGGCGGGCATAACTCGATGGAAAGCGACCGCGACACGTCGATCGCTTCGTCCAGCATGTTCAGAACGCCGTCCGTCGCCTCTAACCGCTCCTCACCAACCGAGTCCGGCAGGGCTCGGATGCCATACTTCGCCCCGACGATCAATTGCTGCAGATGGTCGTGAAGCACCTCCGCGAGTCGGCGCCGCTCCCGCTGTTCAGCCAACGTCAGTTCCGACGCCAGTCGGGAGAGTTGTTCGGCCCGCACGCTGAGTTCGGCGGTACGTTCGGCGACCTGACGCTCCATCTCCTCGTTGGACTGCAACAGCACGGCCCGGGCCCGCATCAATTCCGTCACGTCCCGGGCCGTGACGACCCGCCCGTCTCCGCCGTGCTCGTCCAGCGGGACTACCTCCACCCGGAGAACGCCATCCTCCTCATCCACGGAGAACGGCAGGTCCACGGGGGAATAGAAGCCGAGGTCCTCGACGCGGGTGCGGCCGATCTCCTCGAGCGGCGTTCCCAGTTCGGGATTGCACACCTTTGGGAACAACTCCTGCCCGGCGGGGTTGAGGATCTCGAGTTTCGAGCCCGGCCCTAACAGGGCGACGCCGTGCGGCAGGTTCTCGACAAGCACTCGGAAGCGCTGACGTTCCCGCCGGACCACGTCGCGGAGGCGGTCGACGACGCCCGCGGCCTGCCGGCTCATCGCGTACAGCAGGCGGACATGTCGTTCGTTGAATGCGTCGGCCGTCGCGGCCCCGAACAGCAGCAAGCCTTGGTTCCCCTCAAGGCCGACGATGGGGACTTGGAAGAACGTTCCCAAAGAGTTTACCGGCAAGCCGTCTCCGGGTGATTCATCCTGCTTCGCCAGAGGCGGGACCTGGGTCACCGGAAGCGGGGCATCGGGCAGGGGCTGGTCGAGTAGCGCCGCGGTTCCCTTCCGCAATCGTGCTTCGACTTCGTCCCTCGCGGCCGGGATAAGGGGCCGGACCTCGCTGAGGTACAGTTCGATATTCGCCCCCCCGCCGTCAGCTGTCCCACTGAGCAACAGGCCGGCGGCCACGTCGTAAGGCACCGCCCGGCGGGTCTCGACCAGCAGCAGGCGGAACAGATCGCCGTACGAAAGCGTGCCGTCGATCCGGCTGGAGACCTCACACATGAGGTCCAGTTCGAAGTTCCGTGCAGCCAACTCCTGTTCCAACTCCGCGATCCGCACTTCGGGCGGCACGACAGAAGGACGTGGAGCGGAACCTGCGTCGCCCATGCAATGCCCCGACGGTCAATTGAAACGCGAGGTCTGTTGGGCGATCGACGAATGGGCGCCGACCGAGGGGCGGATTGTTCGCAGTGCCGCGACGCTTGCCAAGGGGCTGAGAATTCTCCGGCGCCAGTTTTCCGCCGGTTGGCTCCGCTCACCGCACCATCTCGCGGAGATTCTTTCAGTGGTCCGAATCGGTCGTCGACTCGTCCGCGACGGCCGCTACGCCGCCGTCGGCCTCTTGTTTTAATTCGACCGATTCACGGCGAACGCCGACGCCGCGGATTTTCTTGACGGACAGATCAATCCGACGGCCGGGGCCGCGTCCGCCGACCGCGGTTAACTCCAGCACGGCATCGTAGGAATTTTCGAGTCGGGCCGTCGTCCGCTCGTCGAATGCTTTGGTGGGGGCCGTATCCAGGATCGTGACGTACGGACGGCGGAGCGTCTGATTCTTCTGTTGGACGAGGCTGACCAACGCATCCGACGGCAGCCGGGCGGCGAGCGGCCAGATGGAATCTAGGACGACCCGGGCCGGGGCCCTGAGGGCGTCGATCTGCCGGTTCAGCAGGAACAACAGGGCTTCGGGATCAGCTAGGTCCAGGTCCGTATGGGAGCCGGATGCGGAGGTGTGAGCGCCGGGGGCCAGGAAACGTAACCGGGGGGCGGAATCGGGATGGCCCACGTCGATGCCCGCCCGCCGCAGCTCCGACCGGACCTGATCCGGCGTGGAGTCGAGCGTGACGTATAGGATGTCGTCGTTGGCGTTCAGGCCGTCGGCGACGAATTGCTGGAGCAACGTGGTCTTTCCCACGCCGCCGGTGCCCCGGACCAGCCAAGTCGTGCCGTAGGCAAGTCCGTCTTCCAACAGCGGTTCGACGGGGCCGAACGCAACCGTGTCCGGGCTGTCGATGGTCGGGTGTTCCCCCGGCGGATCGTAGTAGACCTCGACGCCGTGCTCCGTGATCGCCATCCGTTTGCGGCCGGTGACGTGGGGGCAGGCACGCATCTTGGGCACCTGAAGGTAACGACGCTGCCCGAACTCTCCGGACGCGGTGGAGAGCAGGACGACGCCGTCGGCGACGGTCTCCTCGACGCCGAACCGGCTGAATCTCTCGTCGGCCTCGTTCGTCGCGTCGCTGACCAACAGCCCGGTGGCCCCATGCTGCTGGATCAGTGAGACGAGCCGGAATGTCATATCCTGCTGTACCCCAAGGTCGCGAACGCGGTGCAGGTAGGCGGCGAGCGAGTCCAGCAGCACGCGGTCCGGCTGGAACTCGTCGATCGCCTCCGCGATGAGATCCAGGTTCGGTATGACCCGCACCGACGACTGCGGGACGTACACGGTCCGCAGCAACCCGTCCCTCTCATGCTGTTCCAGGTCCCAGCCGAATCCCGCCGCCATCTCCCACAGGCGGGCGGGGGTCTGTTCGAAGGAGATCAGCAGCGACCGCTCGCCACGCCGGCAGCCCACGTTGAGCATTTGCAGGCCCAACGTCGTTTTGCCGGTGCCGGATCGACCGGACAGCAGCACGGCCCGCCCGCCGGGGAACCCGCCGTCCAGCAGGGCGTCCAGCCCCGGCACGCCAGTCGGCACCCGCTTCCGGGTAGACGGACGCGGTTCCGGTTCCTCCCGGCTGGCGAGCACCTTGACGCCGTCGGAGGTGATCAGAAACGGGAACGACCGCAGGTCCGCCGCCTGCCCCCGCATCTTCAACACCTGCAAAGACCGCTGAGAATCCCCGTACCGGTTGGTCGTTTCGAGGAAGGTGATCCCGTCGGCCACGGCGAACTCCGCCCCGTCGGCGAGGGCCGAGCGGTCGTATTCCCCCAGCAGCAGCGCCGTGCAGCGGGCCGCCGCCAACCGGCTCGCCAGGTCATGGACGAACAGTCGGAAATCCCCCGGCCCCTGCTGGAGATCGCGGATCGCTTTGAACGAATCAATCACCAGCAGGTCCGGCCGGTGGGCCGTGACCAAGTCCATCAAGGCATCCACTGCCTGATCCGGGGCCACTTCCCGCAGCATCGGACCGACGTCCTGGATCAGAACCCGTTCCCCGACCGCCTCGGCTTTGAAGAACGAAAACTGCTGCATGAACCGCACCACCTTCGGCATCGGTTCGGAGACGGTGGTCAGGTACAGTGCCCGGGCGTCGGGCCGGGCGGAGAGCGTGTGGAAGGCAATCTGCTGGGCGAGGATCGTCTTTCCCGCCCCCGGCCCGCCGGCGACGATCTGGCAGGAGTAGATCGGGAGTCCCCCGCCGAGCACGTCGTCGAGGTGCTCGACGCCGGTGGAGAGGTGCTGGATCTCGCTCACGTCGATCCCTCGAAGGTGTCGGGGCGGGGGCGACGGCGGGCGTCCCGGTTGTTGTCACGGGATCCGCCGGCTCGTCGCCACGGGGCAGGAGGAAATGTAGGCACGGGCGACGACGGGTTCGGCCGCAACAGGGCCGCCGAGAACGGTTCCGCCACGGTCGCTCTCACCAGTGGCTCTAAACGGTCGGCCGGTAGACGGAATTGCCGTCCCGACTGATCTTCAACACAAGGCCCTGCTGCTCGAGCAGGGACAGCTCAGCCTGCACGGTTGCCGGGTCCGCGTTGACCCCGGCGGCGACGGCGGCGGCGTCCGCCGGGCCGATGCGTTTCAACGTGCCGATCACCGCCCGGGCGGACTCCGGCAGATGCCGGAGCGTGGGGCTGTCCGTGCCGGTGGGGACGCCGGTCATCACGCCGGTGTAGGCGGTGATCGGATCGAGGAGGTGCAGGCCCTCGTCGTTGATCTCGAACTCGCGAATCTCCTTGCTGTGCCGCGAGCCCCGCAATTTCATCACGCTGAGCGCTCGGGTCATCGATCCGCCCAACTCCACGTACCGCAGCACGAGGATCGCGTCAGTGATGAACGAGATGCCGTACTCGCTGAACTGGAACGGCCCGAACAGCTCCGGGATCTCGTTCGTCAACAGCAGCGTGACGCCCTTGCCCTTAATGGCCATCACCATCGAGTAGAGGAAGTCCCGGTAGCGATCGGCGTCGGCGGTGCCGGCTTCGATGTCCTTCATGGAGTCGACCAGCAACAGCTTTGTGTCGCCGCGGTCGATGGCCTCGCGGATTGCGTGAAAGTGGCGGTCGGGCTGAATTTCGACCGGGGACCGGTACAGGTGCTCGAGCAGGCCCTTCCGCTTCAACCCCGCTAGATCCCAGCCGAAGCCGGCGGCGACCTGCTCGAGGTGGTTGGGGTTCTCCTGGAACCCTGCGATCACGCTCCGCTCCCCGCGGGCCGCGGCGGCGACGATGAACTGCAACCCGATCAGGGTCTTCCCCGTCCCAGAGCCGCCCGCCAGCATCGCTGCGGTGCCCTCCTGCAGCCCGCCGTGCAGCATCTCGTCCAGCGCCCCCACGCCGGACGAGACGCGTCGCTGCCCCGTCCGCATGTCGGAATGCGTCATCCTCGCGTTCACCCGGGCCGAAACCGTGATGCCGTCGGACGTGATCTCGTAGGGGTGCTGCCCGGCGAAGAACTCCGTCCCGCGGAACTTCATCACCTCCAGGTAACGCTGCGTGTACATCGACTGACGCTTCACGTACAGGTGGACGATGCCGTCGGCGATCGTGAACACGCCGTCGTTGGTGATGTCGTCTTCGGTGTACTCCCCCACCAAGAAACCGGTCACGTCCCACGCCGCGAGCTGCACCGCGAGCCGGTAGCTGAACTCTCGGATACCTCCACCTCCTGACTCAGGCACGATCCGGTCGATGATCTTGAAGCTGTCAATCACTACAAACCGCGGCTGGTGCTCTTTGATGAGTGCCGCGACCTGCTCCAACGCCGCATCGAACCCGCCGGTCCGCAGCGTCTCACCGATGTTCCGGTAGATCAGCTGCGTGCCGACGCGGTCCGGCTCGTAAAAGTCGAACGTTTGCATGTACCGCACCATCTTGACGCTCGGCTCGGCGAGCGTGGTGAGGTAGAGGGCACGATCGTCCGACCCCAGCGTGTGAAACAGCGTCTGATGGGTCAGAACCGTTTTGCCGGTCCCCGGCCGCCCGGCGATCACGCACAAACTCCGGTCTGGCAACCCGCCGTTGAGGATTGGATCTAGCCCGGGCACGCCGGTCGGAACACGCCGCATCGCGTTTCGTCGGGGCTCCGCCACATGCGGATCGCGGGAGGGGGCAATAGCATCGGTCATGACTGGAGGCTCGCTCCCTGCGGCGCCGGGCGCCCATTGGACTGTGTGTCGCCGTCCATCTCGGCGAGCAATCGCCGAACGATGATGTCGCCCGTCAGCAGCCCCAAGAGGTCGAACAGCTGCAAAATCAACTCTCGGAGGGCGACGCGGGAGGCCTCCACTTCCTCCGGCGCCGATGCGCCCGCCAAGACCTCACGCAGCGCTTCGAACTCGACACCGCCCGGGGTGACGGAGAGTTGCGACAGCAACGGGTAATCCTTGGCCGAACGCGTCAACGCCCGGTCGAACAGCACCTGGACGGTAAACCCGCCTAGCGTCGGCTCCAGCCTCGCCCAGATCGAATCGAGGAGATCTTTGTAGACGGCGAGCGTTTCGTCCTGCCGAACCTGTTGCAGCCGTTCGGCAACAATCCGTTCGGCCCGAGCGTGCGTCGCCGCGTCGAGCTGACTCTCTCGCTCGTCAGTCATGGGCGGTGGGACGAGGTCAAAGGAATCCGTTCCGCCCCCGGGCGGCGTCCGGTAGAGAATAGGAGCGCGTGGGGGGGGGCGATGGTATGCCTCCTCCATCGCGAAAACCAGCCGCCGCTTCAGGAGTCGCCCTGGACATGAGCGGCATAGTTTTCGACAGCCCGCAGTGACAATCAATTCGTTGAATCGTCCTGTTGTCAATCGGCTTTTCTGGGGCCAGCCGCCCTGCTTCGGCTGCCGGTTTGAGTGCATACCCCCCCCAGCAGAGCGGAACACACACGATGAGGTCAGCATCGGCCCTTGTCGTCGACCCGTGCCCGGACGACGCTCGGATCGCGTCGGCATTCAGACGCACATCCAGCGGACGCCGCGGAGATTCGATGTTGGCAGGCCTCCGTAAGTCCGGACAACCCGCACTGTTCAGCTTCTACTCACCGAGGAAATAGGCCCGCCCTCCCGCGTCTTGACGCGGACAACCAAGTCCCACCGAATCAGCCTGAGTACCGCTGCCAGCTTTTCCAATGAATCGCGGCCGGGCATGGACTGGGGCGATCCTATCCTCTCGATGTCGCTCCGTGGCGCTTGAGCCTTGGGTCTCACCTCAACCTGTATCAAAATCCGGGTCGTGCCGCAGTTGCTGCACCCCTCAGGCCGAGGGTTCGATGCTCGTGGGCTACCGCGTGACGCATCGCAGGGTTTTGGCTTGATCGTCTCGAAGAAAGTCTGATGGCGGCAGGAGACGGCGGGTACGGTGTCAGCGATTTAACTCGACCTCAGCTGTGACTTGAAGAGCGGGACGTCCGGACGGCCGAAGTCGCGTCGCGGCGGACTGAATCAATTCCCGAAGCCGATCGTGGCTGACGGGCTTCTGGATGAAGCCGTCGAAGCCGGCGTTCTGGACCCGGTCCCGCCACGTTTCCTCGTCATGGGAGGAGACCGCATACATCAATGGTCGCGGAGCGACGGGCTCGCCGGCGTCACGGGCCTGCATCTCGCGGGCGTCGGCGGCGTCCGCAAGGGCTCGGCCGACGTCGCAGCCGTCCATCCCGCCCGGCAGCGTCAGGTCGCAGAGCACGAGATTCCATCGGCCGTTCTCGGCGGCCCGGTCGGCGGCCAAGGCGGCGGCGCCGTCGGCGGCGGAAACGACGGTCGCTCCGATTCGCTCCGCCATCCGCTCCAACAGCAACCGCATCGCTCGATCGTCCTCAATAACGAGCATGCGCACGCCCGCACCCTCGTCGTCGGCGTTGCGGACAGTGATCACCGCTGGCGCCGGCCTCTCGTCGCGATCTACTTCCCCGCGATTTGCCTTACGACGTGCTGCGAGCCGGGCGGCGGCGGCGCGGAGCAGTTCGTCGTGGTCGACTGGCTTGGTCAGGTGGGCGTCGATCCCGGCCTCGGCGCTGCGGCGGCGGTCTTCCTCCTGCCCGTACCCGCTGATTGCCAGGATCGCAGTTCGGTCGAACTGCGGATCGACCCGCAATTGTGCGGCGACTTCCCAGCCGGTCAGACCGGGAAGACCGAGGTCCAGCAGGACTAAGTCCGGTTTGAACTGGCGGGCGGCGGGCGGGGCGGCGGCCCCGTCGTTCTCGACACGGACTAAGTGTCCGAGATCCAGAAAGAAGGCCCCGAGCCCCCTCGCGAAATCAACGTTGTCGTCGACGACCAAGACCCGCGTCGGCCCCAAGACCGGCTCTCCGCCCCGATCCCGGCCGGGCGGGACCGGGGCGTTCGTCGCTTTCACGCGGAGCGTGAACGTGCTGCCGGATCCCACGCCGTCGCTCGCGGCGACCAGCGAGCCGCCGTGCAGTTCGGCCAGTTGACGGGCCAGCGTCAGACCGACGCCCAGTCCGCCCTCGGCCTTGCCGGCGACTTCGATCCCGCGGTCGAACAGCCCGAAAATTTCTTCCAGAAGATCCTCGTCGATTCCGCGGCCTTCGTCCCGGACCTCAAGCACGGCGTCGCCGCGATCGCGACGAACCACCACAGCGGTTTCGTCGCCGGTTTCGCTGTACCGGGCGGCATTCGTCAGCAGGTTGACGACGATCTGCTCCAGTCGGTTCCCGTCGCCGTCGACGGCGAGGTGGTCGTCGGGCAACTCGAGGCTGACGGTCTGTCCACGGTCGGCGAAGCGGTCGCCGACGGCCTCAACGGCCCGTTCCGCGACGGCTCGTAGATCGGTCCAAGCCCTTTTCAGTTCGATGCGTCCGCGGCTGACACGGGAGACGTCCAGCAGGTCGTCGGTGAGTCGAGACAGTTGCCCGACCTGCCGGCGGACCATTCCCTCCACCCAGTCCCGTTGTGCGTCGCCGCCCGGTCCGTCCAGCAATCTCAGGCCGCCGGTGACCGCCGCCAAAGGGTTGCGAAGTTCGTGCGAGAGCATCGCCAGGAAGGTGTCCCGCTGACTGAGGGCGGCTTCGGCCCGCTGAGTTTGGCGTTTCTGAGCCGTGATATCCGTGGCGACGCCGCCGGTGGCGATCACGCGGCCTTCGGCGTCGCAGACGGGAAACTTTAGTGAGAGGAAGCTACGCGGCTCTCGGCCGTTCTCCGTCTGCTCCTCGAATTGCTCCGGCTGTCCGGATTTTATCACGCGGAGATCGTGCTCCCGGTAGCGGGCGGCGAAAGCCGGCGGCCAGAGGTCGGCGTCGGTCTTGCCGACCATCCCGCCCTCCGGGTTGCCAGCCAAATCTTCAAGGAACGAGTTTGTTAATTCGTACCGGCCGTCGAGGTCTTTAATGAAGACCGCGGCGCGACTGTTCTCCAGCACGGCTTGCAGTTCATGCTGCTTCCGCTCGAGTTTCTGCTCTAAAGCGTCTCTGCCGCCGGTATCGACGAAGGTCGCGAGCAGGTAGGTGCCGTCGGCCTCGTCGGCCCGGGCGACGGAGACGGCGACGGGGAACGTGGCGCCGTCGACCCGCAACGCCGTCATCCCGGCGTGGTCGACGGGCACGCCGCCGCCGTCGGCCCCCGCGCCGCTCGCCTTCAACCGAGCAAAGTCGCCTTCAGTGAGCCGGTCGGACAGCTTCGTGCCGACCAGTTCGTCGGCGTCGCCGGCACCGAATAGCTTCGCCGCGACCGGAGTGGCCAGCACGACGCGGCCGCCCGCGTCCGCCAACACCATCGCCCGTCCGGAAGCCCGCAGCGCGATCGTGAAGCGCTGCTCCGCCTGCCGCAGCGCGTGGATGTCGACCAGCGTCAACACCGCCCCGCCGGCGCCGGGCGCTTCTTGCGTCCCTGGGGAGTCGGAGCCGTCGACGTCGTTTCGGTAGGGGAGCACTCGCAACAGGTAGGGTTCGCCGTGGGGACCACGGACCTCTTTCTCCAGCGTGGTGCCGTCTTCCAGCATGCCGGCGAGGTCTTCGGCCAAATCCGGCACGTCGATCCGGTGACGGAAGCTGTCGAACCGTCGGCCGACGTCGGAGTCCACCAGATTGAACAGTTCCGCCGCCCGTGGAGTGAACTTCCGCACCCGCAACTCCCCGTCCAGAAACACCGTGTGCACGTCCGTGCTGCGGAGCAGGTTCTCGACGTCGTCGGACAGCTCCGTCAGCTCGCGAATCTTCGCCTGATACTCCGCGTTGAGGCTGTAAAGTTCCTCGTTGACGGAGTTAAGTTCCTCGTTGGTGCTCTGCATCTCCTCGTTGGTGGAAATCAACTCCTCGTTGGTCGTTTGCAGTTCCTCGTTGCTGGCCTCCAGCTCCTCGACGAGCGCGTTGAGGTTTTCGCGGGTGTAGTTCAGTTCTTCCCGCAGGCGTTCGGCCTCCGCATCGTCGGACGCGGTGCTTTGAGGAACGAACTGCTCAACTGGGGCGGCGGCGGGGGCTTCGTCTGCCCCGCCGTTTGCACCGACTTCGGGGGAGCCGGCCGTCTCCGGGGCGAACCGGATCAGCACGGCGGAGACGTCCCCGTCGTCCGGGTGCGTGACTGGCGTGAAGTGCACTGTGGTGGTCGCAGCGTCCGCACTGCCCGGAAGCGGAACCGGGACGGCCCGGAACGCGACCTCCTTACCGTCGCGGAGGGCCCGTTGAAAACCGCCCGCGGCGGTCGCCCGCAGATCTGCGGGTAGGCGGGCGAACAGGTCGTCAGTTTGACGACCGTCCGGTTGCTGGAGGAGCGAACCCGCCCCGCCGAAGGTGTGCAGCAGGCGACGGTCGCTGCCGACCAGCATCGCCGGGGGGATGAACTTGCCCAGCAGGACGTCGTAGTACCCGGTCAGCCGGTCGCCGGCCCCGCGCCCGGACCGCGGCACCGTGAGAGCGAGCCGTCGGGCGAGGGCGTCCGCCCGCGTCGTCGCCCCGCCGCCGGCCCCGCCGCCGCTCAACGGGCTCCGCACCGTCCGGTGCAGGTTTACATCGCGTCGCTTCCGGAAAAGTTTCTCGTGCGAGCCGATCGACTCGAATTCGCTTGTCAGTTCGCCCGGCGATTCGCTGCCGCCCATCAGCATCAAACCGCCGGCCTTCAGCCCGAAGTGAAAGAGCGAGATCGCTTTCCGCTGGGCCGGCGTCTGCAAGTAGATTAGCACATTCCGGCAGCAGATCGCGTCCAGCCGCGTGAACGGCGGATCCTTGATGATGCTGTGGGAGCTGAACACCACGTTCCGCCGCAGCTCCGGCCGCACGCGCATCCGCCCCCCGTCGGACTCCGTGAAGTACCGATCCCGCAGCTCGGCGGGCAGTTTCGCGAGGGCGTCGGCGTCGTATTCGCCGGCCCCGGCGGCGTTGAGCGATTCGCGGTGGACGTCCGTGGCGAACACCTTGACCGGCAACTCGCGGCCGCTCCGACGCATCCGCTCTGCCAACACGATCGCCAATGTATAGGCCTCCGGTCCCGCGGCGCAGCCGGCGCTCCACACCCGGACTTCCTCGCCGTCTTCCTTCCGCTCCAAGATCGTCTTGATCGCCTCCGAGAACGCCGCCCACGCCTCCGGATCGCGGAAGAACTCCGTCACCCCGATGAGCAGGTCGTGGTACAGCCGGGAGAGCTCTTCCGGATCGTTCTCTAGTTGATCGACGTAGTCATCAAGATCGGTCGCCCGGCCGAGCAGGATCCGCCGCTCCGTCCGGCGGGAGACGGTGCTGATTTTGTAGTCTGCGAAGTCGATGCCGTACGCTTCCCGCAGCAGTTCGAAGACGCGGGTGAGGCCTTCGCCGCCGCTTTTAACAGGTCGGGCCGATTCGATGACAGCGTCGATGTCCGGGCACTGCGAGAACTCCGCCAACGTCGGACCGACCTTCTCCGGCGCCAAAACCACATGCACCGCCCCGGTGTCCAAGGCGCTGCGAGGCATCCCGTCGAACTCCGCGGTGTCCGCGGTTTGAGCGATGACAAGACCGCCGGCGTCTCGCACGCGGACCAAACCCCGAGATCCGTCGCTGCCGGTCCCGCTCAGCACCACCGCGATCGCGTGCCGTCCTCGATCTCGAGCCAAGCTGGCAAAAAATCGATCGATCGGCAGCGAGAGCGTTTGATCCGGGTCCCGGTCGGTCAGTAGCAGCCGGTTCTCCGAGAGAATCATCTCCTTGCCGGGCGGTAGCAAATAGATGTGATCGCCCCGCAAGGCGATGCGGTCCTCGGCTTGACGGACGGGCATCGCCGTCCATTTGGCGGCCAACTCCGGCATCATGGAGCGGTGCTCCATCGCCAGATGCTGCACGATGACGAATGCCATCCCCGTGTCCGCCGGCATCGCCCGGAACACGCGTTCTAACGCTTCGAGGCCCCCCGCGGACGCCCCAATGCCCACCACGTACAACGTTGAGGTCCGTTGCTGCGGTGGTCTGGAACGACCGAGCCCGGTGTCAGCGGTATCTGCAAAAGAGTCGTCCATGCCTCACCGCCCGTTCCGTGTCTGATCCGCGTGAGACGTCCACCAATCCACGGCGGATACGGGCGAACTCTTCCCACGGTAGGGCGGCCCCCCCCCCGTGGCAACGCGTCGCTTGATCTCAGCTGGTGAAGGGGGCACGCATCCGAAAAGGCGACCTGATCGGCACAGCTTCACTCCTTTTCGAGGCCGGCTTGTCCAGCCAGCGGGACGTTGACGGCGTCGCCGGGACGGGTGCAATCGTTTGCCGATCCGCTCAGAATCACGCTGGAGAGAAGTGCTCTCGACCTCGCAGTTCGCTCGGCCAGCGATGCGGGAATCGTCCCGCCGACGCAAAGGGTTTCGGGGATCGTTCAGACACTGCAAACTGCGTTCAATCGGGGCAGTTGAATGCAGAACTGAAGACTGTTGGTGCGACGGCGAAATGCCGCGGCGGAGAGCTGGCGGCGATCTCGAGACCCGATGAGGGAAGGATCCGGCCGCGGGAGCAGAGGAGCAAACCTTGGGTGTCCGTTTGAAGGCGGGGCATCGCAGAAGTCAGTCGGAAGACGAACCGTTCGACGTGTGGCTGGATGGGTTTGGCGCGTCCAAAACCATGCTGGCGATCGCCGCCACGGCGGAGGAGGAACACCTGCTGGTTTTCGTAGACCGTTCCTTCTGCAAGTTCCCTGTCTGTTCGATCATTGGTCCGCCGCGGTGTTCCAGCGGCACACCCCATCCCGGAAGAAGTCCCACGACGAAAAGGCTTCCCGCTGATCGCTTGAGCAGCTTTTTACGACAGCCCGACGTGGCAGTCGAGACTCGGGGAATCCCTCTCGATTCGACAGGGGAATCGCTGTCCGCCCCACCGGTGTGACTGCCCGTCGTTTGAGCTGTGGGATTGCGGCCCCCGCCGCCTCACATATGGTCTGGCCTGACCGCCGGAAGTCGGAGAGTCAGAACTCTCCAATAGCCCGCCGCGGTCAATCGACGTCCCTTACATGGAGGCAGGACGATGCTGGTGATTTCTCGCAAGCCGGGACAGGCAGTTCAGTTCCCGGAACTCGGAATTACGATCACGGTGACGGCTACGGGGCGATCGGTCAGGCTGGGAGTTGAAGCGCCGCGGAAGTTCGGGATCGTCCGCGGAGAACTCGCCATGCGGCCGATGCCTGCGGTTGAACCTGACAGCCCTTCCCGCGTTCGCGGCGACGCCGTCGTGGCCCTCTCTTGACCCTCTCCCCCGGGGCCGTGGGCCGGATTGCCCGCGGAGATCGGCGCCGGAGCGGGATTCCCGCGACGGCCGGCAGGGACGCTCGCCGCGGCGCCGCCCCCGGGGATGGGTCGACGGCGGGGCGAAGGCGATCGGCAACTAAATTCGGATGGGCCGTCATGCGTCCTCTCGGCCAGACCTTCGGCAAATCAGGGACCCTAAGTTCGGCTTTCGCAGTTTCAAGCGGCGAGCGTCAGCAGGGTTTTAAGATGGTCGAGGACTTTTCTGACCTCCGGGCCGCGGGCGGGGGTCGGAAAAGCCGTTCGACTCGTGGTTTCCAGGCACTCCAGCCGCAGCGCGGCCAGCATGTCGGCGAAGGACGCGCCCCTCTTGCCGGGCCAGTTGCGCAGCGAGTCGGCGGGCTTCGGGCGGATCGCTTCGTGCCACCAGACCACGAGGCTGCAGAGCAGAAAGCCGGTCGCCGCCGTGCGTCGGGCCGCCTGCGTCGTGCGGTTCTGCGGCTGGGCGATCTTCAGCCGCTGCTTGGCGTCGCGGAACGTCACCTCAATCGACCACCGCCAGGAATCAGGAATACCGTCGCAGGATCGTCTCGGCGCGGGGCTCGCCGTCGGGGGCTTCGCCGTCGGTCGCCGGCGCGGTGTAGAACGCTTCGACACCGCGTCCGCCGCAGAGGTGCTCGATCGCCACGACCTTCACATGGCGTTCCGGCGCCTTGTGAAACCGGCCGGCTCCCTCGACCGTCCGCACCCGGTAGGCCGGCCCGTCGTAGAGTTTCAGCGTCCGCCGGGGCAGACCTTTCGCAGCCAACATCTGCTGCGGATTCGGCAGCGACGCGCCTCGGATGCGGGGCCGGCCGTTCTGACCGGGCCGACACGGCGGCGGGGGTTCGCACAGCCGGACGTTCGAGACGACGCGGCCGGTCACGGCGACCGAGCCTGGGACCTGCGCGAGCACGACCGGAGCGGTATACGCCGCATCGCCCAGCAAATGCAGGCGTTTGCCTTTTCGCCCGGCGTGGCGCTCCAGCGTTCGCAGCATGTCGAGCATCAATTCGTTCTTTTTCCGATAAGCCCGCTGCCACTTCTTCGCGGACGCCTTGTTCAGGTACAGCCGGCACAGGACCGGCAGCGTGAATCGATGTCCCAGAACGTGGCGGCTTTCGACGACCACGCCCAGCACGACCCAGCAGTGGCCCCACGCGAACCTTGTGCGCCCGCGGCTGGAGATCAGCGGATTGCGGTGCATGCCTGTCCCGGAGATCGTTGAGCCCCGGCGGAGCAGCAGCGTGTCGTCCACGGCCAGAAACACGGTTTGCGTCCCTGCGGCGAAGACATTGAACGCGGCCAGCCCGACGCGGTCGATCGACCAGACGGCCGAGGCGAAGAGCCGAGAAGAGGTGGCGTGATGCCTGCCGGCGCCGGCGGCCCCAACCATGCCAGGGATCGTTCGCCGCGGGGCGCAGACCCAGCCGGCGATCAACTTTGTTGGCGTTCGCAGAGTCGGCCGGGTCAATAAACCGGCGAAAACTTGCAGCAGCGGCAGGAAGCTCGCCGTGATCTCCATGGGGAGCCAACCTCGTCCGCGAGCGGTGCGTGAGAACTTCGCTCAAGGTACGAATCGTCGGCTCCCCTCTTCGCTCGCGGCGCCCGTGGTGGCACGTAGAGCGAAACTGCGAAAGCCGAACTCAGAGAAGGGAAATGGGGATATTTTCCCTCACCCGGAACGGCGGAACGCGGCGGCGACCAGCGACCGACCGGCAGAATCTCGCTGACCTCGAAGAAGCGTGCTTCACCCTTTCCACAAACATGCGGGGCGGCCTCCGGCCGCCCCGGCGGGCGTGGTGATTGGCGTGATCTGCGTCGGCGGCACGCGGACCCCGGCACGGCCGGCCTGTCGCGGCGGGTTGTTCTTCACAATTTCACGCCGCGGCCCCGCCCATGTGAAATCGATGTGAAGCCGTTGGTCCAAGTGGGACAGCAGGAAACCGCCCCCTCCAAACTTTCACACCATTTCTATTAAAGAAGAGGTAGAAAGGACTTCTCCCCTCCGCTCTCTCCTGCCCGTGTGACTGTGAAATGTGAAATCGCTCCCGCCCCCGCCGTGGCCGCAATCGCTGGCGTCTACCTCTGAGGGTTCCAGTCTCCGTCCCGGTTTTGGGCCGAGTTTTCTCGATGTCGGTCCGAACCGTCGCAGACCGGGAGCGCCGCCGCCCGGAAAGCGAAGCTCAGAAGGTTGGGCGATCGGTCGAGCCGTGACCGATCAAGGTCCGACGCAGGTTCCTGATATCTAAAACAATGACGACCGGGCCGCCCCGAAGGACGGCCCGATCGTCGTCAGGTCGGATCTACAGGACCGGTTCGTCGGACCGCTTCACCCGCGGGGCGTACAGCTCCTCGACGTACTTCATCACGTCTTTGTCGAGCAGCATCTTCCGCTCGCCTTCGGGCAGGTCGCCGGGTCCGGTCGTCTCCGGCAGGTCGACCTCGTCGTACACCGCCGGCAACCCGTCGGCGGCGCAGCGGTATGCCGGTCGCGGCTTGCCCCGCTCCTCGGGGCGGTACTTCCGCTGGAGCTTCGTGAACTTTTGAGCCATCAACATCGGCCGGGCGTACCGGTACGGCTCGCGGTTTTTGAGCATCAGGAACGCCACCGTAACGACCTTCCTGGCGAGAGCCATGATCGCCACCTGATGCGGCTTCCGCCTCGCCAGCTTGCGGTAGAAGGCCCCCAGCGGCCCTTCGTGCCGGGCGACGTGCTGGCAAGACTGCGTCAGCAGCCCCCGCGTCTGCGGGTTGCCGGCCTTGGTGATCCGACCGTGACGGGTCTTGCATCCCGACTGCCGGGTCGACGGGACCAGCCTCAGATACGACGCCGCGTGGTCGCCGCTCTTGGACCGCTCCACCGGCCCGAGAGCGGCCAGCACGCCGACGGCGACGACGTGGCTGACGCCGGGCATCGTCATCAACAGCCGAACGTCCGGATCCTCCCGGGCGATCTCCACCAGCGCCCGGTCGACCAACTCAAATTCTTCGCCGGCCTGCCGCCACTGCCGCAGGTGAATGTCGATCAGCAATCGATCGTGCGGACTCAGGTCCAGCGATTCCAGCCACGCCACGCCCTTGTTCGACCACAGGTACTTTGCCGGCGGTCGGAGCATCAGTCGCGAGAGCATCGCCTGCACCCTGTTGGCGTGCCGGGACCGGCGGGACGAGAGAGCCGTCCTGTGGGTCATGAAGTCCCGCCGCCGCTGCGTCTCGGCGTCAGGCTGCCAGACTTCCGGCAGGTAGTCGCACCGCAGCAACTGGGCGAGCGTCTCGGCGTCGACCTTGTCCGTCTTGATCTTGGCTTCGGCGATCGCCTTCGTCTTCACCGGGTTGCCGACGACGACCCGCTTCACGTGCGGGCGGAGCAGGTCGACCACCGACCATGTGTTCGTCGTCGCCTCCAACGCGACCTGATCGGTCTTCTTGAGGATCTTTCGGGCGAACGCCGTCAGCTCGTCGCGGAGACACTCCACGCGGTGACGCTGGAGCACCTTTCCCTTGCGGTCGGTCACGCACACTTCGATGAAGTGCTTGTGCAGGTCGACCCCCACGTACCTGATCATCGCCGGGCTCCCGGGTTTGAGATGGGAATGGGTTCGACGCGGGCGGGCGAAAACGGGCAATTCGGCAGCTACCTCTTCGGGCTCGAAGCCCAGCCGGGCGGGCCGCGGGGTGACCAGTTAAAAAAGCGGGCTCGAGGCCCATAGCCATCGTCGGTCAGCCCCCGAGGCGAACGCCCGCACGCGGTCGAACAGGTTGAGAAACGCGGGTCACCTCGGTCCGCGGCCCGGCGACGGGCAGCAGACCCGGGACGGTCAGGTCGATCAACGGCGTGGCGGTTCGACGCCGCGATCTGTCACCCTCATACCCGATAAAGGAAGAGGCCCGCCCCGCCCGAACCCGGGCGGGGCGGGGTTCTTCTCCGATAGGTCAGATCAGTCTCCAACTCGGCTCTTGAGCCCGTCGATCGCCTCGCTCGCCTGCCGCCTGGTGAGGACGTCGGCGGTGACGACGCCGAACCGCTCCCTCAGTTCGTCGGCGAGTCCCACGCCGGCCCGGCGGGCGGACGCGTGCAATGCCCGCACCTGCTTCTCCGTGGCGGGCGGTCCGCCGTTACCGTCGGCGGCGTGTTCGTTATCGCGGCCATTCCGCCGCGGGTCTGCACTCGGCCGCCAGCGTTGCTCCTGTACGTCGTTGCAGGATTGAGGCGTCACGCCCAACTCCTCGTCGACCGCGGCCCGCAGCGTCTCGAAGCAGCCGCGGACCTGCCGCCTCAGCTTCTCCGGGTCCTTCAGCACGTCGGCGGGCAGCTCGATCTCCACGTTCACCATCGCTCCGCGGCTGCCGTAGTTCGGCAGGCCGATCTTGCGGGACAGGCCCGCGTTCAGCTTGAGCATGTCGCTCTCCTTCGTGTTTTGCGAAACAGGGACTCGTCAGGCGACCAGCGAGCCGAGCCGCTTCAGGCCGGCGAGGGCACTGGTCACAGTGCGGTTCCGCTTCTTCAGCTTCCGCAAGTCGCTGGCGAGGCTGCGGGCTTCGCCGGCCGCGTCCGACAGCGTGCTGCCGAGGGCGGAGACCCGCTCCAGCAGGGCGTCGTGATTCGGCGTGCCGTCCGGGTTCTCGTCACCGCGGACGGCGTGGCCGTTGCTGCCGTTGGTCGTGTAGCCGGTCGCGTGCTGGGCGATGCGATTGCGGGGCATGACGGGAACGTTCCTCGTGGGAGAAGCGGGTTGAGACGAGCGGCCCTCGCGGACCGCGACGGGCGTCTCAGCGGCTCGTTGCGGAGCCGAGTTCGTGGGTTCATCTGCGGTCAGCCTCACCGCGTCCTTGGCCGGGACGGGATCGCCGGCGAGCGTGGCGAAGACGACCGTCGTGCTGAGAGTTTCTGTGCCGGCGGCGTCGCACCGCACCGGCACCTCCGGACCGTTCAGCACGATCTCCGTGCAGCCGTTGGCCAACGCCCTCGCGACGAACCGGCGGTCCGCCACGCAGATCGCTTTGCTGGTGACCTGCGAAGAAGCGGTCGCCAACTCCACCGGCTGGCCGCCCAGCTCCGCGGCCCGGATCAGGAACAGTCCGTCCTTCGTCTCCAGCGTGACCGGCTTCCGCTCGTCGCCGGCTCCGGGCAGGCTGGCGATGCGATCCAACAGGAACGCGGCGTCCCCCTTGCTGAGCGAGACGCCGGCCTTCCCCACCTTGCTCGGCACCACACGGTCCAGATCGGGGAACCGGGCATCGCGGGCCTCCGGGGTCCAGACGGTCCAATCGCCGCATGACAGCACGACAAGCCCAGCGGACTTCCCACCGGATAGGAACTGAACTTTCACGTCACCGCCCCGGAGCGGGGCGGCAGACAGGACGTGGGGGGCCGGCAGCAACACCGGCTGGTCGAACCCAAACGTGAACCCGCGGGCGATCAGCAGGTGATGGCTGTCGGTCGCCTCGATGCGGCCGGCGTGCGGGTCCAGCCGCACGCAGCCGAGGGCGTAGCGGGTCGACTCAACGTCCGTGACCTCGCATGCGGCTCGCAGGACGTCGCCGAAGCGATCGCCGCGGTCGTGCCATTCGGGCACGGCGGGCGGTGCGAAGTCCGCAGCCCGGTCCCGGTCCTTCTTCTCCAGCGTGCCGCGGACGCTGCGGGGCACGCCGCGTTCGTCCCAGTTGGCGACCACGGCCGAACCGCGATCGGCTTCGGACAGATGCACATCGCCGTTCTTCGCGGCGCCGGCGTCGCCCAGCAGGGCGAACGGCAGAATCAAACCGGCAGGCGGACGATCGCCGGGAATCAATAGGCTGATCCCGCGACCGTCGGGACCGACGGCAGTGAGACGAATTCCGCCTTCGGCTCCGGCGTCGACGCGGACGCAGGGGCCGTCGTCGCGGGCTTTGAGCCCGAGGTGTTTCTTCAGAACCGTGCGGAAGCTGTGCAGCGTCCGCCGGGGCAGCGTGATCGGGGGCATGGGGCGGGCCTTCCTCGGTGCGGTAGTGGTGAAGCGGATGAAAAGGCCGGCGACGGGGTATCAGCCCGTCGCCGGTCGTGAAGGGGCCTGCGGCCGTCTCAGTGGAAAGCCACGCGGCCCCGGCCGCAGCGGGCCAGGTCGCTGCGGCGGCTGGCCTGCTCGGCGTCCCAGTCGATGGGGCCGAGGTCGTCGTCGAAGTGGGTGAACGACGGCGGACCGTCGATCTGGAAGCCCATCCGGGCGATTTCGCCGACGCTCTCGCCGGTGACGGCGGCGATGCGGCGGTTCAGTTCGTGCTGAGGCATGGGAAGCTCCTGTTCGTGAAGTGGGAAAAGAAAAGCGACGAGCCGGCGATGAAGCCGACCCGCCGCTCGGGGGGTGAAGGTGAAAGGGCTGGACGTTCAGCCCGGCGGGGTCAGCAGGTTGCGGGTCAGCCAGTTGGCCTCCGCGGTCAACGCGTCGCTCCGCAGCGGGAACGGTCCGAGGACCGGCCCTGCGCTTGGCGACAGATCAGCCGTCCAGCCGCCGTGCGGGTGCGGCTCAACGTGACTGGCCCGCACGACGGCGCTGTCCCCGATCGCGTCGGCGTCGATCAGCTGGCCGTACAACCCGCGGACGGCGCCGTCCGGCGTGACGAACAGCTCTTGTGTTGCGCGAAACACGCTCATCGGGGCGCCCGCAGCACGCGGCGGCGGGGGGCGTCGGTCAGCAGCGGGTCGAGGGCCTCGGCCACGCCGGTCAGGCCGTCTCGCACGCGGTCCTGCAGCCAGCCGACGCCGGTCGACGCCCGCAGATCAACGGGATCCACGCCCCGCATCAGGCCCTCGGCCTCGGCGACCACGGCGTCCAGTTCCTCGTTGCCGCCAACGTTCAGTCGGCGGAAGCGGGCGAAGAACTCGGTCAGGTTCTCGACGGCGCTGTCGCGGAACACCCGCGGTCCGCCGCCTTCGCCGCCGGTGAGCCGTTCGCGGAGATGCTCGACCAACTGGGCCAGTTCCTGCGCGAACGCCTGTTCGGCCAACTCCACGGCCTGTTCGAATCGCTGCCGCACGCGATCGCACTCCTGCTGATACAGCCTGGGGGAGAGGCGACGGAGGTAGTCCGGCGGCTCCACCGCGGGCAGATCCCAACTCAGGCCGAACAACGGCGCCAGCGACGGGGGATAGTCCACGGGATCGAACAGGTCGCCCAGTCGCCGTCTGGCTCGGGACACCAGTTCGTCGCGGTGCGCATCCACATCCGCGGCAGCGTCGGCCAGCTCCGCCTGCAAGTCGCCCATCCGCCGCTCGAAGGCCGGCAGATCGGTGCGGGGCAGCAGGCGGACGCCGGCCTCCGGGTACGGCAGACTGGCGTTCTTCCAGTACGACACCGCCGCGTGCCGCACCTTGGCGGCGGCCCGCAGGGCCGGATGCTTCGTGTCCAGCAGCTTCTTGCTGGCGGATAACGAGCCGGACTCGGCGTCGAAGGGGCTGGCGGCGTCCTCCTTCTGCTCCGCCGACAGCGTCCGTCGCAGGCCGGGCCAACTGATGTGCAGCCGCACCGCGGCGGCGTCTTCCCGCAGCCGCTCGGCGGGATCCTGTTCCCGGTGATCCCGCTCTTCGTCCAGCACGGTGATCTCTGCGGCCCCGTGGTCGGTCTCGGCGTCCGGCAGGTCTTCGTCATCGGGTCGGGTTCGCCCGCGTCGCGGCGGGCTGATCAGCAGCGTCATGGCGGCTCCTGTGGGTGGGAAATGAGAAACGCCCCGGCGAAATGCCGAGGCGTATAAAAGTTGGCGTGACTGCAGCCGGGTTTAATTCAGCGAGTAGCTCTCGCCCGGCGGTCTCCGCTGCGTCTTGCGGCGGGGCTGCTGCGGGTCGTCGGACTGCTGCCGATCGCGATGCCGGTACGGCCCGCCGTCCTCGGCGTCCAGGCACCGACCGGACGCCCACCGGCGAAGCTTCGCCAGTTGCTCTCTGCCGCTCTCGCTGACCGGCACGACGTAGTTCCCAGCCTCGGCCAAGGAGACGTTCAGCAAGGCACTGAGGCGGCAGCAGGACTCGATCTCGGCTCCCGTCCAGCCTTCGTCGTCCACGGGCTCGTTGCCGGTGTCGATGCCGTACTCGGCCCGGTAGCGGTCCCAGATCAACGCCCGCTCCTCGGCCGCGGGCAGGTCGAGGAAGAACGTGGCGTCGAACCGGCCGCTGCGGGTGAGTTCCGCCGGCAACCGGCTGGCGTCGTTGCTGGTGGCGACGGCGAACACGCCCCGCGGGCGGTCCGCCAGCCACGACAGCAGCGTGCCCAGCAAGCGGGCTCCGACGCCGCTGTCCTGCTGACCGCCGGAGGTCCCGGCCAACGCCTTTTCGACCTCGTCGATGAAGAGCACGCACGGGGCCATTGCCTCGACCGTGGCCAACGCCCGCCGGGTGTTCTCCTCGCTTTGCCCCACGAGCGAACCCATCAACCCGCCGATGTCCAGCGACAGCGTGGGCCTGCCGACTTCGCTACCGAGGGCCTTCGCGAACGCCGATTTTCCAGTTCCGGGCGCCCCCAGCAGGAGGGCGCCCTTCGGCTCCGCCACGGCATGCAGGTTCGTCAACGCGGCTCGGCAGAACTCCTTGAGGGCGTTCAGCCCGCCGAGGCTGCCGAAGCCGGGGCCGTTACGGTGGAGGGTCAGCGGACCGCCGGCGGCGAGCTGCTTCGCCTTCAGCTCCCACAATGGGTCGGGGTCCAGTTTGCCGTGCCGGACAAGGCTCAACGCGAATGCGTTCTCGGCCTCGCCCCGCGTGAGCCCCGCGGCGGCGTCCAGTACCGTGTGCAGTTCGTCGGGCAGTTCGCCCGGCTCCGTAGCGACGCCGTGGGCGACGACATCCAGTTCATCCCGCGATGGCAGCGGATGCGTGACGGTCACGAAGTCCCTACGCAGTTCCGCGGGCAGGTCGCCCGTCGGCTGGATCAGCACGAGGTGCGTCCTGCGGGTCTTGCCGGCAGCCAACGCGGTACGAACCGCGGCCAGCAGTTCGGCGGACTGGAAATAGCGATGCAGGTGCACCATGGCCAACACCGCCGGCGTCTCGCCGTCGCCGGACTGCGGCAGGGCCTTCACGGCGGCGAGCGGGTCGGCGGGGCCGTCCTCGCCGCCGTCGGCGGTCCAGGTGGCGAAGTTCCACTTCCGCTCGCCGCACAGGCGGGCGAGGTCTCTCAACACTTCTTCGGGCTCGTCGCTGGTCACCAGCACGCCTGGGAAGGCGGCGGCGATCAGTTCGGTCAGCCGGGCGGTCAAGCTGAGGGGGCTGCCGACTGGCGACGCATCGACGCAGGCGACGCACTCGCCGGGGCTTTTCTGGGACCGCGACTTGGTACGACCGCGGCCGGACGTAGTTCCCGACCTGCGGGACGACCGGCGGGGGCCAAAGTTCGGCCGATCATTGCGTCGCCCGCGTCGCTGCGACGCCCGCCGCGGTCGCCCGCGGGGGGCATGAAAGTGCGGCATCCGCACCTCCTTTCTGTGGTTCAGGTTGGGAAAGAACTCGGCGGCGGGGTTCAGGCCCGCAGCCGCCCCTCGTCCGCGACGGTCTGCGTCGCGTGGTACTCCGGCGTCAGTCGCTCGGCGGCTTTGGCCCCGAGGGCGTCCTCGTAGGGCTTGCTGGCGGCTTTGCAGCTCGGTCCGGCGAAGCCCTTCGTCTCCACGCTCGTCTCGCCCTCGGGCGTGACGGTGATCTCGATGTGGGGGGGTATTAGGCGAGCCCCCCGTACAGTTGCTGCGGGGCGCTGCCGAAGCCGGCGGCCCCGGCGGTGACGGTCAGCTTCACGCCGCCGTCCGGTAGCGGGGTCTCGCTGATCCGGTGCCCACGGGCTTTGGCCTGCAGCTTGGCGGCTTCAATCGCATAGGCCTGCTTCAGCCGGCCGAGGAAGGCGTCGTCGCCCCAACGGCCCTCGTAGGTGTCGCAGCGGACGGCACCGTCGGGCTGCACCAGCACGGGGTAGACGAACCCCGGCGGGCGGACGGCCAAGCCGCTGTGCTCGGCGCCGTCGAAGAACTTTACCTTCTCCCGCTTCGGCTCGGGGAGCTTGAGCCTCACGCAGGCGGCGGACAATGCCGCCGAGTTTCTCAGCTTCGTCTCGATGGTGACGACGTGGCTCATCGTCACCTCCTTTCGTTTCAGGGGAATGCGGGAAAGGGCGGACCTACTACGGCAGCCGCAGCGGGCGGCGGATCGGGTCCGGCGGGGGGCTAGTTTGCGTCGCCGGGCCGTTCGGCGACGGACCGCGAAACCGGCCACGGCTGTCGCGGCGGGGGCCGCGGTTCCGTTTGCGGTCGCCGCGGGGGCGACGCTCGTTGTGCCGGGGCGGCGGAGGCTTGACGATCCAGGCCCCCAGGGCCACCAACGCCGCCCCGAGGGCGAGCAGCAGGACGGCGGGGAACAGGTCGTTCGCCCACGGGCCGGAGGAGCCGGTGGCGGCGAGCAGCGGGGCCGCGATCGGCGACGGGTCGGGCATGGTGTCTTCCGACTGGAGAGAGGGGCCGGCGGATAATCCGCGGCGGCGCCTCACAGTGCGGCGTTCTGCTCTTCTATTCAGAAGCTTCCCCGTCATCTGACAGACGAACGACTGCTCTGACGGACGAACGACCGCTTGGATAGCCGCTGTGGCGTTCCTCAAGCCCCTCAGACGCGGGCGAGGAGGAGGGCGGCGCCCATGCACCTCTTCAGCAGCGCCAGCCAAACCGACGACGGGGACTCGGGCATGCATGCCTCCGAGTGCGGGAAGGACCTCGCGCCCGGCATGTAGCGGGGCGGACTACTTCACAGTGACGCGAATCGGCGGCGGGTTTAGGCGCCGCAGGTGTTACCTCGACCCGCCCGAAACAATCTGGGGCTGCGTCGGCCCCTCTCGCAGAACATACTGGACACGCGAGCAGATCTCGGCTTCAATCGCAGCCGAGCAAACTCGCCCACCCGTAAGCTATCGCGCTGAGCATGAACGATAAGAATTCGGAGCCAGCGGATGATGATCTCTCGTTCGTCTGGGGCGTCCACAGCTACCTAAACGAATACATCCGTTTCGCGGACGCGAAGGCGGTCGTACTGGCGGGCTGGTGCGTCGGGATCCTGTCCTACCTTCACGACGATGTCGGCTTAGCCTCAGTTATGTCCGGGAGGGCAAACCTTGCATGGTTCGGGTGGTTCTCGCTCGGCTCCGTCGCCGTTGCCGTCGTTGGGTGCGCATGCGCCGTTTGCCCGAGGTTGCGCTCGCTGCCGGCGTCAGTTCGCGATTGGTGGAAGGGAGAGAAGCCTCAGGCCGGTCTGATTTTCTGGCGTGACGTTCTCCGTCACGGTTCGCCAGCGGCTTACCGGGCGGCGCTGGTCAAGGCCTCCGGGGCTGACCAAGTTTCAGCCTTGGCCAACCACGTCTACGTGCTGAGCGAGATCGCGGACGGGAAATACCGACCACTTCATTGGGCGCTGCTGGCGGCCGCCGCTTCCACCATTACCTCCACGATTTTTATCCTCTCCAACTGATGATCGCTCCCGGCACTTCAATCAAGTCTGCCCTCGGCGGCGACTTCGGCGATCGTCTTCGACTCAGCGGGGGGGTTCTCAACGCCGGCTTTCCGGAAAGCGTTCAGCTCTCCGACACGGGAAGGACTGCGACTAAGTCAGGGAGTCTGATCACAAACTCCGCCGGCACAGCCGCAGTCGCCGGCCTCGAGCCTCGGCTACGGGATTTGTTCGGTCGCAGCGAGGTGACGAGGGAGCATTCAATCGGGCCGCACCCGGATTTTCTCCACCTCGCAGAAACAGCGGGGGAGGAGTACTGCCCGATCGTCAGCCTGTTCATGGACATCGCCGGCTCCACCCGACTCGGCCTCCTTTACGACCTTCGGCAGGTGCGTGCAATCAAGAGCGCCTTTCTGCAATCGGCGATCGCGATCGTGCAGTCGTTCGATGGGCACGTTCATCGGTTGATGGGCGACGCCGTGCTGGCTTTTTTCGGTGGCAAGAGCGGCCGCACCGAAAACGCCGTGATCGACGCTCTCAACGCCGCCGCCGTACTGCGTTGGTTCGCGGAGAACGTCGTGCCCGAGAAGTTGAAGGAGGCCGGGGTCCGCAAGAGCATTGGCGTCCGGGTCGGCTTGGATTACGGACCGGAGGAGAAAGTGCTTTGGTCGAGCTACGGCGTGGGGCCGACCCATGAAGTGACGGCGACCTCCTTTCATGTCGACGTGGCCGCGAAGCTGCAGCAGGCGGCGGGCCGGAATAACGTCATGCTGGGACAGGCGTTGCGGGAGCACATCGACTTCCCGGAGGAGCTGCTCCGATCCAAAACAATCCGCAGGGGCACTGAGGACGTGCCGGCGCCGTACGTGACGCCGAACCATGAGGGGGCCGACGGGCGGCCGGTGAATTATTGTCAATGGCTGCTCGATGCGGACGAATACTTGCGATGCACCCCCTTCGCTCTCGCATTCCCCGGCGATTCGCCGATTGTCGTCAAGGCTTCAGTCCACGATGCTAAGGACGCTCCTGAACTCTACTCCCTAGCGCCGGGCGGGCGGGCGGTGCCTAAAGACAAGTGGATCAAGTTTCGGGCTCGGCTACCGTACACGCCCCACGGCAAGCCGGAGGTTGTTTTTCGCGTCGAGAATCACGGACGCGAGGCGCAAGAGCGGGACGGCGACAACCGTGGCAATCATGAGACAGCCGTCCCCGTTCGCGGCAATCCGCCCCACGAGGTCGAACATTGGGAGCCGACCGTGTACAGGGGGCTTCACTATCTCGACGTGATGGTGAGGCGGGACGGCAGAGTGGTGCGGGCCGGCAGAGCCGGGGTCTACATTCTCTAGGTCGCCAGATTCACCGGGTCCTGTTCAGTAGGGTCCAGCCCCTTCGCCCGCGCCGCTGGCGACTGTCGTGCCTACGTGAGGTCAAGCAAGGTAAACGGATTTCTGAATGACTGCTGCCGAAGCGCCAAGGCGTGACAAACTGGCTGGCGGCGGTGCAGACTGGGGCGGGAGGAGCTTGGCCAGTGACGGTGCCGACGTCTGCGAAATCACGCTTTCGTTTGCCAGTGTTGATCGACGCACATCGAATTGCCTCCGACCGAAGGCGGCTCACTGGCGGCGTTCAGATATATCATGTTGACGGCGTCATTAACGCCCAGTACCGGCCGCACGCCAAACTCTCGCAGTATTTCGAAGAAGTTGATCAGTCGGTCCTCGACTTCGCGCCAGAGGCACAGGGGTGAAAATCTTTGCCCGGCGGAGTCTCATCGCCCCGCGCGCCCGGGTTTGTTCCGTGTTGGGCAGCGAGGGGGTTTCGTAGACCGCTCTGCTTCGGCGTCGGCCATACCTCGCTTTGCGGATGCTAGAACAGTTCTCCGTTGATCCGATCCGGTGTGACGTGCGTTCACCTCCTGTACACTCGACCTCCGGCACCTTCTTGCATCGACGGCCGACCGATGATCGACCCGCTCACCAGTCTCAGCTTCGCGGTCCAGTCGAGCCCCGGCGTCTACGCATTGCTGCTGGGATCGGGCGTCTCGCAGTCCGCCCAGATCCCGACGGGCTGGGGCGTCACGATGGACCTCGTTCGCAAACTGGCCGCCGCGGAGGACGCCGGCGAGGGAGCCGATCCGGAGGCGTGGTATCGGGAGACCTTCGGCGGAGAGCCGGACTATTCGAAGCTGCTGGACACGCTCGCCAAGACGCCGGCCGAGCGCCAGCGGACGCTCCGGGGGTACTTCGAACCGTCCCCCGAAGAAGACGAGGAAGGCAAGAAGCAGCCGACGCCCGCCCACCGGGCCGTGGCCCGACTGGTAAAGGGCGGGTTCGTCCGCGTGATCCTGACCACGAACTTCGACCGGCTGATCGAGCGAGCGCTCGAGGATGAGGGGATCCAGCCGGCGGTCGTCTCCACCCCGGACGCCGTCGAGGGCATGGAGCCGCTGGTCCATCAGCACTGCTTGGTCGTGAAAATACACGGCGACTACCTCGACGCCCGCATCAAGAACACCGCCGAAGAACTGGACGACTATGACGCCCGAACCGAACAACTGCTGGAGCGGGTGCTCGACGAGTTCGGCTTGATCGTGTGCGGCTGGTCCGGCGAGTGGGATACGGCTCTCTGCCGGGCGATCGAGTCATCGCCTGCCCGCCGCTATACGTTCTACTGGACAACCTTCGGCAAACTGACGGAGTTCGCGTCCCGATTGATCCGGCACAGGGCGGGCGTCGTCGTGCCGATCGAGGGTGCCGATCAGTTTTTTTCGGCACTCGCCGATCGAGTCGAAGCGATCGCGGAGGCCGGACACGAGCATCCGATGACAGTTCGCGCCGCCGAAGCCGCGGCCAAACGGTACGTCGCCCGGACAGATGACCGGATTCGCCTACACGACCTGATCCACGAGGCGACGGAGCAGGCGGTCGCCAAGCTCGAACGGCGGTATGCGACGACGGAGCCACAGGCGAACCAGACCGAAGCCGCCAAGGCTTTGGTGGAGGGGACGCTCTCGGACCTCTCGATCTATCTCGCGTGCGGGATGCCGGTCACACGATGGGGCGATGTCGCCACCGACCACTTGATCGTTCGCTCGCTGGAACGTCTCGGCGAGAAAGCCGTCGATCGAGCGGGCTATCGAGGCAACGACGCGATGAAGGTCATCCCCGCTGTGCAGGCTCTGTACGTTCTAGGGTTGGCGGCTACGGCGGAAGACAACGTGCGGACGCTGGTCCGGCTGCTTGCTGATCCAAAGGTCACAACCTCGCGCTTCGGCGCAGTCGGTCCGCTCCTACGCGAAATCCGGTACGACGATCCCTCCGGCCACTTCCAGCAGGCGCAGGCTCCAGACGAGTACCGCGTGCCTATGAGCGAGTGGCTCTTTCGTCATTGCCGGCCGCTCCTACAGAAGGCAATCCCGGCCGATCGCAGGTATGAGCGGGTATTCGACCGCTTCGAGGCGGTGCAGGCCGTCGTGGAAGTAGATCTACGATACGGGAGCGAGTCCTCGCCGGACGCCGATTCCAGCGGCCGAAACTATTTCCCGCGGCCCGGTCGCTTTCTGTGGAAGCTGGGTTCGTTTCGCTCCGACGAGGTCGATCCCTTCGAGCTGTTGCTCGAGGACCGTTCGTATATGGCGGCTCTGGCTTCGGCCGGAGTCTGCGGCGGAGACGAAACTCGGCTGGAGTTGACCGTCCGCAGGGTACGGAAGGCAGTGCAAGACCGATTTGACCGTTCCTTGTAGATCCAGTTCCCGTCCCGCTCGACAGAGCACTGGCAGGCGGCTTTCGGTCTACGGAACCACGAAACCCCCTATCGGTCAGATGGGGTACGCGATTGCTGGTTTCATCGCCAAACGGTACGTGACTTCGTCACAGGAATCGAGGTAGCTGTTCCTGTACACCGCAGGGCCAAATTGCGGCGACGCTGCAATCGCAAGGGGGCAAAAACACCGCTGGAAAGGCAGGAAGTTCTTTCGGACTTTAAGAGGTTGAGGCGAGTAAGGTGCGCGTCCGGAAGGTGCATGTGGTAGACGGACGCGCAGAATCTCTCGGCCGATCTCGTTCCTCATCTGGGGAGCAAGGATGCTCACCCCGTTTCTGGCTGCCGCGATCGCCGAACCCCGGCAGGTCTCGGAGTACCTCGCGATGTTGTGCACGCCCCCGGTCATCGTGCTGGGGCTGCTGGCGCTCGCAGCGAACGTGGTTCTGAGCGAGTCGCGGCGGTAGCAATTCGACGCGGACCGTCCGCCGAGATGGCCTTAACACCCTCGGCGGACGGTTTTCACCCGCGTAACCTCTGTGCGGATCTACGGATGGCACGACTACGTGTTAATACGGCTAACGCGTCACGCTGCAATTCATCGCAACGTCGGGGCGTAGTGAATCACGTTACTCCTTCAGCGGTCGATTCGCTCAAGTTCCCTCGCCAACCCGTAGACTCGCGCAAGTGCCATGCGGTCGATGGCTTCGAGACAACGCCGGCGGACGTCGGTGTCGCCCGACTGTGCGTACAACCGCAGCACAATCTTGGAGAGATCGTCCGCCACGCCGGCCGTTCTCTTCTGAATGTCGCCAGCCTCTTCGCCAAGCGAGGCCAGACTCATCTCGACGAGTCGGCAGACGGCGAGATCGGGCAGCTTTTCGGCAGATTCCGCGAGGGCGTGCGTCACCGGCTCCAGCGCCTCCGCGCTCGGGTCCGTTTTGAGGAATGCGTCTAGCAACTCGCGCTGCTCGGACTCACCAAGCTTCGGTAAATGCCGGAACGCCTCCGCGGCCTCTGCCCGGACTTCACGGTTCTCGTCTGAAATCAGAGGTTTCAACAGCTTCAGGCAAGCCCCCCCGAATTGGTCGTGCCCGATGTTGCTGCCGTATACGTCGGCCGCTGCGATCCGCAGTAGCGGCTTTCCGGAGCGAACACGTGAGGCGTCCTCCTCGGCGGCCGGCACGTCGTCCGCCTCTAAAGCGAACACGCAGCAGATCTCCGCGGCGGCTTTGGCCGCCGGGTCGGACTCGCCGTCGAGCATCCGGCGTAAAACAAGCCGAACTGCCGCGTGATCCCGATGGGCCCCGTATCGAAGAAAACGGGTCGCCGAGTGCCCGGTCAGTAAGACCGGGTCGACGTCGACGCACTCCAAGAACCAGCGGATCGCGAGGTCAGGTTTCACGTTCATCAAAGCCAGTAATGCCTCGATCGCGCAGGACCGCACTGCCACGGAGCGATCATGGGCGAGACGATCAATCGTCGGCTCGAGAGCGTCCGCCCTCGCGGAATCGTCGAATAAGAGGCTCGCGACGGCCGAGGCGATCGCACCGCGGGCGGAGTTCATTCCCTGTTCGTATGGATTGCCCCCGTAGTAGGTTGCTCCTCCGTTGGCATCTTCACGCCAGAGTTCGTCCTTGGGAGACGGGTCGTGTTCTGCGTACCACACGACGAGGTCGAGGATCGATGCCGGCCAGTCCGCCCCCTCCCACTTCTGAATGAGGTAGCCAGACCACCGACCGCAGGGGCGGTCGGGCAATTCATATACACGCTGTAGAAGGTCCGACGCCTCCGCGACCGACAACGGGGCCGGTCCGCCGGAAGCTTGGGAGACGGCGTCCGCCACGCCGATTAATACATGATCGAAGTAAATGGAGGGCACGTCGTCCGGCATCTCCAGCGCCAGCGCCGCGAACCGACGGGGCTCCTCCCTCGTTCTCCTGCCGAGTTCGGCGGCCAGTTCGCTGGCGCCGCCGACGGCCCGGCCCTCCTCGTTGAAGTCATGCGAGTCGCCGGTGTACTTCCTCATGGCGGACAGCCAGTTCGCGTCGGCCATCTTTTCCTGCGCCATTCGACCGATTGGCGAGCCGACGAAGCCGGGCCCGGTCGGTTTGGGAGTTTGAAACTTCGCCTTCGGAAACTTCGTCTGCAGTTCGGCCAGCTTTGACCGACCGACCGAACTAAGACGTTTTTCGCCCATCGCGTTGAGCAACTGCAACTGCCGCTCCCCGCGAGTGTTCGGGTGACGCGCTTCCCATCCGTCTCGCAACTCAACGATTGCACGCTCCAAGTCAGCGAACGCCTCGTTCGAGCAAGCCGACGCTGCGACGCGGACGGCTTCAATCGAGCGGTAGCTTTTGATGACGGCAGGTTCGCCGGGCGCGCTCCACGAGCCGTAGCCGATTTTCAGTCGGCGGGGGTCTTCGGCGAGGTATCTTGCTAACCGCTCCCCGAATCGACCCGGTGACGCCGTCCACGCACGCAGGACGAGGTAAGCAATCACGTCTTGCGGTTGAGCCGCGACAGGATCGAGCAGGCGGTCGAGCTCCTCCGGACTCGAAACGGCGAGCGACTCCAGAGTCTTGGCGAGCTGTTCGAGAAGGGTTTCATGTAGTAACCCGCCGAACGATTTGAACGAGCGGCGGGACCAGAGGGGGTCGGCGGCGAGCTGGTCCTGCATGTCATCCGCACGCTCCTTCGAGAAGGCGGCAACTCTCGGCAAAACCTGCCTCGCGAAAACAAGTGGAGCCTGCGAGGCATCGGCGATCAGACCTCCATCCGGTCCGCCTTTCTGTAGATGTCGCCAAGCGAAATCTCGCGGCGTCGACGGTAGGGCGTCGTCGAGCCAGACGCCGATCACCTCCGCCAGTAGATCCGGACGATCTTTCGACATCCCGTAAAGAGAATGCCACCAATTATGACCGTTAGCCTCGCCGCCCCTCAGCGTCCCGTCGGCTACGAGCGAGAGGAAGAGATCGAACAGATCGCGATGGTGATACACGTTGCCGCTCAAACAGACGTGTCGCAGGTAACCGTCCCAGTCGGCTCCATGCCGGCGATGCTTCGTTAACAAAGCCGCGACCCGATCCGCACGCTGCTCCAACACTTCCGAGCTCGCCAAAAGGGAAACGCATCGCTCCTGCTCCGCCGGCTCCGCCGGCTCCGCCCCGGACAGCCCGGCATCGAGGAAACCGAGCTCGTCGAGCAGGTCGAACCAACCCCCGTGGTTCCGGATCGTCGCGAAGACGTGGTTGCCGAGTTCCGCGTCGGTGGATTCCAGTTCCCTCAAAACTCGCCATTCACCTGCCCGTAGGTCGTCTACTGCGGAAAGTTGCTGCAAGACCGCCCGCTTGATGTGGAAGCGCACCGAATCGCTCAACAGCACGTCGCGTAATTCCCGCTCGTATCGCTCCATGCTGGAAGGCGATCGCAGAAAAGAGAGGACTTGCCGCACTTGACCGCGGCGGAACAGGTGCTGTTCGCCCTCATTCAACAGGTCCAGCAGTCGCCCAGAGGTCGCGAACCCGCGGGCGAACAAATAGTCGAAGAACGATTCATGGAAGAATCTGTAGCCCTCCTTCGTCAGCACGAGCACGCGTTCGGAGGCGAGCGCATCCGCTTCGGGCCCGTCGAATTTGTCTTCCGGGGCTGTGAGTGCTTGATTGTCGCTCATCCACTGGGTGAGGCGTTTTACGTAGCCGTCGAGATCGAGAGATCGACCGTAGTTGCGGGTCGCCTTTCGTCGCTTCTCATGCCAGAATCTACGGAACAGCCCGTCCCGCGATTGGAAGCCGCGGGCCTCTTTCGCAGGCAGGGAAAGAAACATTGAGAGGTGAAGCGGGACGGTGAGCAGCGGCCGCAACTTCGAGTGAACTTCCCGCTCCTCCAGAGCGTCGTTCAAATTCGCGTCGCTGAGCGGACGTAACTGAACTTGTTGAAACGTCGATCCGTTCGCCTTGAGCTTTCGCATCCGCTCGTCGTGTTCGAGATCGAACTCGCGGCAGGCCGCCACAACGCGCAGGTTCGGGTGCCGGTCCGCCTGATCAAGCAGAGCCTTAAAGAGCGCCCACCCGTTCGTCCGGCGTCCGGACACTTCACTCACCGCGTCGAGCTGGTCGACGACGAGGACCGCCACGGCGCCCTCGGCAACGCCCGCCAGCACCGTGACCGGAGAGTGCGGATACGGCAAGCCCAGCTGTTCCCCCAGCTTTTCGGGAACCAGCACGCCGTCTTCAAGCTGATCGAGGCGCACCGGCAATACCGGAACGTCGTTCTCCTGCAAACGAACGACGAGCCCTGCCAACTCGGAACTTTTGCCGCCGCCGGCGCCTCCGGTCACTAAGGTCCGACGTGCGGGGGGCAAACCGTCTGGCCCCGTCAGACGATCTGCGCCGGGAAGCGCCAACAGCGTATTGCAGATCAGGCTCTCACGTAGCGGCTCCACGTACCCATTACACCGGGCGGCGAGCGATTGCCTGACTGAAGGATCGTTTTTCCAGTCTCGAAGGTAAACGCCGCGCCGCTTCAGATGTCCGAGGAGATCGTCGCGGCGAAGGCCGGTTTTCATGTTGAGGAGCAGAAACTCGACGAGGTCTCGGCGTACGTCCGCAGCGTCCAGAGCACCTCCCGCGGAATAGAGAGTTTGCCGGATCGCCTCCTCATTGCCGCTCCGCATGCTGCCTTCGTCGACAGCCCTCACATCTACGCGCTGGAGGAATCGCAGGCACCGTTCTTGATCGCCGTCAAACAGAGGCAGCAGGTGCTTGTCATGCTTCCCTCGAAGATCCGCAGATTGTCGGAGTCGCGCTTCCAGAATTTCAGCGGAGCTGGAGTTGTCGCGCAACTCATCGAGCGTGAAGGCGAGCTGAGTAGAGGCGAATACTGCAACTGCGTCCGCTTCCCGTTCTACGTGACCGATCAGGTCTCCGAGGATCGAGCGTCCTAAAGTCTGCAAAGAAAGAGCCGCCAGAGTCCATCCGGAGGCCTTCGTCGTCTGTCGCTTCACCGACCAATACTCGGTGACCCGGTGCGTGCGGAGATGGAACTCGACGCCCTGCGAGCGGATCGGATCTAGAGACTCGTAAGTCACTTCTTTAGCGTCGCCCCGGAGAACTCGAAGGGCGGCGTCTACGGCCCATAAGGCTTCGTATCGATCACCTGCTTTACCGGCATCTCCTCCTGACGACGGCACGGGCAAAACTCGATCGGGAAGCTGTCGAACCACGGCAGTGTACAGACATGCCGTAGCGGAGAGCAGTCGTCAAGATTTCCCGGTACCTCCCGCCCCTGCGGTCTCGGAATATGTCGCGTCGAACGCGACGTGCGCGTCGTCATCGTCCAGTACCAGCCGCACTCCGAATCGTCCCCTGTCACTCTTGCAGCAACCGGACGTGCACGACCTCGACCGGCTTCACCTCCGCGAGGGCGTCCGCGACCAGCGACCTGTGACAGCGGTCCGGTTCCGGGCAGGTGCATAGCAGGCAGCACGGCTCAACAGACACCAGCTCGGCCAACTTCTCCAGCGCCTCGACCGCCGCCGGCGTCGTCAGGTGCTCGTTGACGGCCGTGGCGAACGTGGACCAGTCCCGGTCCGCCTGGAATCGCTTGCGAGCGTCCCGCGGCGAGCCGAGGGGGCGGAGGTGCGTGTAGGCGATCGAGTCGACGGCGAGGTCGCGTTCGGCGTAGATCGCGCTGGTCGCGATGTCGCTGTGGCCCAGCACCGTGCGGGTCAGCTCGATGCCGTACTTCGCCCGGAGTTGGGTGGCTCGGGTATGGCGGAGCTGGTTCGGGGACCAGCGACATGCAGCCCGATGCTCCCTCATTGCCCAGTTGACCACCGCCCGCTTGTCGTTCGGCAGGCAGTTCACGACGGTGAACCTCTTCAACAACTCCGACGAACTCGAACGGGGTGCACGCCGCTCCGTGAGCGGGATGAGGTCAAGGCCCAAATGGACCAGACCGGCCAGAGAAAATGACGATCACGAGCGGCTCCCTCGATCCTCGACCAAAGGATAACTGGCTCCAACGCCTCGCCAACCTCAACGTCTACCGGGCGAAGGGCGGGCCGGCCCCGCATAAGGCCCTGCTCCTGCTCAACATGCTGGATCAGTTCGAGGAGCTGGCCCCGGACGGGCGGACGCTGACGCTCTCCCCCGCCCTGGCCTACCGCTTCGGCGTGTTCTGGACGATCGTCGCCCACAGACGCACCCAGCCGCCCAGCGTGCGGCTGCCGTTCTTCCACCTCTCCAGCGACGGGCTGTGGGAGTGCTTCGACGAGGCCGGCGCCCCCTGTGACGACCGCAAGAAGGCGGCCACCGCGGCCTTGGACCCGGGCTTCGTCGCTTTCTTGCGAGACCCGGAGAACCGCCTCGCGGCGATGCACGTGCTCGTGGAAACGTTCTTCCCGGTCGAGGAGCGGGCGGAGCTATACGCCCTGCTGCAGATCGCCGGCCCCGCCGAGGGCGACACCGACCTGCCGGTGCCCGAGGCCCCGCCGGCCCGCGGCAACGCGGCCCGGTTCCGGCTGACGGTGCTCAGCTCCTACGACTACACCTGCGCCCTGACCGGCTACCGGCTGGACGCCGTCGACGTCGGCTCGCCGGTCGACGCGGCCCACATCCACGCCCACGCCGCCAGCCGCAACAACGCCCCGCAAAACGGCATCGCCCTGTCGAAGCTGCCGCACTGGCTGTTCGACAACGGGCTGTGGTCGTTGTCTGACGACCTCACTGTGCTGGTGGCGAACGACCGCTACTTCCGGGAGGCGGCACCGGACCAGCGGGCGTTGGCTGACTATGCGGGGCAGCCGATGAGGCTGCCGAACGTGGAGGCGAATCGGCCTGACCCGGCGTGCCTGCGGTGGCACCGCCGGAAGGTGTTTCTCGGCTGAGTGGATCGCTCGCCCGTCTGCCAAGGCACGATCGACTCCGGCACGCTCACCGACCCGGTTGAAGAAGTCGAACGCACTACGGCACTGGTAGTGAACGCGCGCCCGCTAACGGTGACTACCACTTTCTACCACCGACTACCACTTTTGCGCCGCCGTACCACTGGTTTTGTAGGGTCCGTGTTGCGTCTTGCGAGGAGGGCGAGAAATGCGTATCGTCCGCACTCGCCACTTTCTGCGTAGCGTTTGCGGCCGATAGAGTCTCTCGATATAGGGTCCGTTCCGGAGCCGGAGGTCAGAGGTTCGAATCCTCTCGGGGATACTTGTCGCGGTTTCCATTGGGAAAGCGACGTGCCGAAGACGCCTTTGCGTCGACCAGCCCTCCGAGACTGAGCGGCCTCACCCACCCGCGGAAGTGGTCGTCCTACCACTTTTGCATGCCGGAAAGGTCCGCTCCCCCACCCCGTCGCGGCGCCAAGCCGCCGTTGTACCGGTTGCACCAACCGCCCGGCCACGCCCGCGTGATCCTCGCGGGCGAACACATCTACCTGGGCAAGTACGACATCCCCGAGTCGGAAGAGGCGTACGCCCGCGCGATCGCGGAGCGCTTCGTCCTACCGGCCGCCGGCGTCCGTCGTGATCCTGACATCGGTGGACGGGCAGCTTGATCGACTCGGTTTGCGGGTGCGAAATCCGGAGGCCGGTGTCCGAGTTGGGGATCACCGGCATCCTCCGCCCGGACGTTACTTCTGCGTGCCGGCGCGTCGCTCGATCAACGCCATCGCGTGGGTTTCGCCCCACTCTTTGAGGGCGTTCAGGATCGGCTCCAGCGAGCGGCCCTCCTCCGTCAGTTCGTATTCGACCCGCGGCGGCACCTCCGCGTAGACGTGGCGATCGACCAGACCCGCCGCTTCCAGTTCACGCAACTGTTTGGTGAGCATCCGCTGCGTCACGCAGCCGATCTTCCGCTTCAACGCGCTGAACCGCAGGCGACCGCCCAGCAGGTAGTACAGCACGATTCCCTTCCACTTGCCGCCGATGAGTTCGAGGGTCGCTTCGACCGGGCACGCCGGAGGGTCGTATACGGTGTGACGGGCCTGCTTGGTATCCATTCTGTGCCTTAGAGAGCGAACGGTGCGTTCTTGCGGGTCTGACGGTTGCCGCCAAGATGGGCGGTACGTCCCGAGCGAGCAACGCACGGCGGCGGCGGCGGGTCGAGGATCCGGGGTCGCGGCTTCGCGAGCACGAACGGCACGGAGTTTCCGACTTCAATCGACAGGGTGATCCGATGCAGGCAATGGTCGTTCGCAAATACGGCGAGGACTCGACGTTCGAGGCCGCGGAAGTCGCGACGCCGTCCGCCGGGGCCGGGCAGGTCCTCGTGCGGATCGCCGCGTCGAGCGTCAATACGGTCGACTTGAAGATCAAACAGGCGGGCGAGGACCTGCCGATCTCCCCGGACCTGCCGGCGATCCTCGGGATGGACTTCGCCGGCACGGTGGAGGCGGTCGGCGACGGCGTCGACGGGTTCTCGCCCGGCGACGAGGTGTACGGCTGCGCCGGCGGCTTGGCGGACCTTCCGGGGACGCTCGCCGAGTCCATCGCGGCCGACTGCCGACTGATCGCCCGCAAGCCGGGCAACCTCTCGATGGCGGAGGCGGCCGCGCTGCCGCTCGTGGGGATCACGGCCTACGAGGGGCTAACCCAGGCGGGCGTAGGCGAGGGGCAGACGGTTCTGGTGCACGGCGGCTCCGGCGGCGTCGGGCACGTCGCGGTGCAGCTGGCCAAACATCTCGGAGCGAAGACGTTCGCCACCGGCGGCGGCGAGAAGCAACTCACGTTGATCGAGCGGCTCGGGGCGACCGGCATCAACTACAAGACGGAAGCGGTGGAGGATTACGTCGCCGAACACACCGGCGGCAGGGGCTTCGACGTCGTCTTCGACTCGGTCGGCGGGGAGAACCTGACGAAGTCGTTCGAGGCGGCGGCGCTGAACGGCCAGATCGCCACGACCGTTTCGATGTGCGAACTGGACCTGACGCCGGCCCACTTCAAAGGGCTCTCGCTGCACGTCGTGTTCATGCTGATCCCGATGCTGCACGACGTCGGCCGAGAGACCCACGGCGAGATCCTGCGCACGCTCGCCGAACTCGCCGAGTCCGGGGCGTTGACGCCCATGCTCGACGAGCCGCAGTTTTCGCTGTCGGAGGCCAACGAGGCCCACGCCCGGCTGGCGGGCGGCCAAGGCATGGGCAAGGTCGTCATCGTGAACCCGTGATCGATGCGGCCGCGGTCACGGGCGAATTGGAGCCGACGGCGACGTTTGCGGGACGGGGCTGAGTAGAATCAAAAAGGCTCGATCCGCCGGGTCAGACTCAGCACGGGACGGCTCCGAATGCGTTCGGAACCGACCCGGTCTTAATCTTCAGAGAGGCGTTTTCATGGCGACCGACGCCGAGATGTTCCCTACCCTCACCGATGTCGAGATGGACCGCCTGCGGCGGCTCGGAACGTCGCGGTCGTTTGCCGAGGGAGAGCGGCTGTTCTCGGCCGGCGATCGCGACTACTCCTTCTTCGCGATCGAGTCCGGCGACGTGCGGATCGTCGAAGAGTCGAGCGGCGCCCCCCGCGACGTCTGCCTCCATCGGCCGGGCACTTTCACCGGCGACGTGTCGATGTTCACGGGGCGCCCCTCGATCGTCTCCGCGGTGGCCGACGGCGACTGCCGGGCGCTCGAAGTGACCGCCGACAAGTTCCGGGAGATGCTCGGGGAACTGCCGGAGTTGAGCGACAAATTGATGCGGGCCTTCCGCGTCCGCCGCAAGCGGCTGGAGGAATCGCAGTTTATGGGCGTCCGCGTCGTGGGCGGGGCGAACTGCAAAGCCGCCCTGCGGCTCCGCGAGTTCTTCTACAAGAATAACGTCCCGCACACCTTTCAGGACATCGAAGAAGACGCCGGCCGCGAGGCGCTGTCCGGCTGGGGCGCCGCCGCGGACGAGACGCCGATCATCGCGTGCGGCGCGAACGTCGTCCGTCGACCGGCGCTGGCGAAGGTGGCCGAATGCCTCGGCATCTCCCGGACGATCGAGGACCGGCTGTTCGATCTGGTCGTCGTCGGCGCCGGTCCGGCGGGCTTGGCGGCGGCGGTCTACGGGGCCTCCGAGGGGCTCGACACGCTGCTACTCGACGAGGTCGGGCCGGGCGGGCAGGCGGGGCAGAGCTCCAAGATCGAGAACTACATGGGCTTCCCGGCGGGCCTGTCGGGCACGGAGTTGGCCGACCGCGGCTACCTGCAGGCGGTGAAGTTCGGCGCGTCCTTCTCCGCCCCGATCGGCGTACGGGAGATGACCGTCGAAGAGGACGGCGCCCACCTGCTCCACCTCTGCACCGGTCAGCGGGTCCGCACGAAGACGGCGCTGATCGCCACCGGGGCGGCCTACCAGCGGTTGCCGGTCGACGGCTGCGATCGGCTGGAGGGGGCCGGCGTGTATTACTCCGCCACGTCGGTGGAGGCCCGGCAGTGCCGCGACGCGACGGCGGTCGTCGTGGGCGGCGGGAACTCCGCGGGGCAGGCGGCGATGTTCCTGTCCGGCCAATCCCGCGAGGTGAAATTGCTGCTCCGCGGCGACGATTTGGGCAAAAGCATGTCGAACTACCTCACCAAGCGGATTGAACGAGCGGAGAACGTGGAGGTTCTCTTTCACACCGAAGTGGAGGCGCTGACCGGCGACGGCCGCCTCGAACGGCTCACGCTCCGGAACAATCAAACCGAGGAGACCTCGACGGTGGATTGCTCCGCCCTGTTCATCTTCGTCGGCGCCAAGCCTCGTGCGGACTGGGTGCCGGACGACGTGGCTCGGGACGACCACGGCTTTCTGATGACCGGCCCGTCGATCCAGAACTGCGACCGCTGGAAGGAAGACCGCGTGCCCTGCGAGTTGGAGACGACCCGCCCCGGCCTGTTCGCCGCGGGCGACGTCCGAAGCGGCACGACCAAGCGCTGCGCCTTCGCCGCCGGCGACGGCGCCCTCGCCGTCACCTGCGTGCACCAGTACCTCAGCCGGGGGGAGTAGCCGCGGGCTGCGCCGGGACGATCTCAAAACGTCCCACGCTGCGGAGGTAGAGCGTGCAGCCCGTTTCGTCGTCGCACGACAGGTGATGCGTCGCGGCGCCGGTCGAGCCAAAGTAGGCTCCGGGCTCCAACCTCTGGGCGTCGTCGTCGCCCGCCGTGTCCCGCTCGACGCGGCCCTCAACGACGACGGCGCGGCACGACGGCCCGGCGCTGCGGATCGCCCCCCGAAAGCCCGCCGGCAGCTTCACGAAGCTCCCGCTGGGCCGCTCGCTCTGCGGTGCGCCCCACAGGTAGGCGACCTTCGCTCCGTCCGGGCTGTCCGCGGTCACGGGACCGGCCATCGCCGTCACGGCGGACGCATCCAGCCAGACGACGTTCGACGCGTCCACGTTTACCGGACGTTCGCCGTCGTCGAATGCGTCCTCCGATGGCTGGACGAGGTACGGGCCGCGGTCGATTTCGACGTAGGCCAACGCGAGTCCGCCGTTGGCCGCCGTCACGTGCACCTCGCCCACCGGCTGCGTCCAGAACGACCCCGCCGGCATCCACATCGGTTTAGCGCCGGGATCGTCGTTGTGCAGGAAGCCGCGGATCACGACCCCGCGATAGGTGATGTTGTGAATGTGCGGCGGCGAGGCGAAGCCGTCCGCAAACTGTACGAGAAAGCCGGAGGCGCCCTTGCCGGTCCGATCGCCCCACAGGTCGCCGGCCCGCGGCCCCTGCGGACCGCGGGCCGGATTGAGCGCCCCCCATTTCACCTCGGACGACAACACGACCTCGGACGTCGGCGGAGCGACAGGTTCCTGCGCGACGCCCGCCGCGACGAACGCGGAGGAGCCGACCGCCGCCGCGAGCAGCGCTGCAGGAGGAAGAAGGAGTCCGAGTCGTACGTTCATGAGATCAATTCCAATTGGAGGCGATTGTCTGTCGGCGGCCGGTGAAAGACCCTTTAGCCGCCGGAGCCGGCGAAGAACTCTTCGAGGCTCGCCGCCGGCTCCCCGGTCAGCTGTTTCACATGGTCCGTCGCCTCCTCGAACTCGCCGTGCTCGACGGCTCGGTACATCGACAGCAGGACGTTGATCAGCTCCTCCGGCTCCTCCCCCGCCTTGCAAATCTCGATAAACCGCTCCTCGGACACCCGCTCGTAGGTGATCTCCTCGCCCGTGTGGCGTGAGACCGCCGCGGCGAGTTCCTGCATACTCACCGCCCGCGGGCCGGTGAGCTTATAGAGCCTTTCGGAATGGCCGTCGCCCGTGCAGAGCGCCGCGAAGGCGCGGGCGAGATCGTCGCGGCCGATATAGGAGACCCGGCCATGCCGCACCGGATACGGAAGCTTGCCCACGCGGATCAGGTCCGGAATCCAATCCGCGACCGGGTCGAGGTACATGCCGTCGCGGGCGATCGTCCAGTCCAGCCCGGACAGCCGCAGCTTCGACTCCGCGTACAGCAGGAACGGGGCGACGTGGAACCGGGAGTCCGGCTCCGCCGCCATGAAGCTGGCGAACGCGACGCGGCTCACGCCGGCCTCCTTCGCCGCCGTCAGCGTGTCGGCATGCTGACGGATGCGCGGCTCGACGGCCGCGAGGCTGGGGATCAGCATCAGCACGTCGACGCCCTCGAACGCCGTTCGCATCGAAGCGGGATCGTCGTAATCGCACCGCCGCACCTCGGCGACCTTTTCGCGGAGAGCGTTGGCCCGGTCGGGGTTCCGGGCGCCGGCGATCACCGTCGCGTCGCCGCCCGCCAGCCGGTCGACGATCTTGCCGCCGAGGGCGCCGGTGGCGCCGGTCACGAAGACGGTCATCGTTCGTTCCGGGTCGTGGGGGGAGCAGGGAGAGCGATCCGCAGCGATCGTACCCAGGCGCGGCCGCCCTTCGGCCCTCAACCGTCGGCGGCGCGATGGGACGGAACGGCGCCCGACGCTTCGCCGAGCCTCTCCCCTACGCCGCCGGCGACCATTCCAGCCCGGTTTTCTCCTCCGAGATCGTCCACAGTTTCGCCGCGGCCTCCCGGTCCAGAGCGTGGGGCAGGAGCTTGGACCTGCCGATCGGCCCCACCATCTCGCCGAGTCCCGTCGGTCCGTAGAAGGCCTCCGCCTCAAGCCCCTCCTCGGCGGCGCACATCACCTCCGGCCACGCCCCCTTCTCCGCCGACTGCGCCAGCGGCGAGAGAACCTTCCACAGCAGTCGCGTCGCCAGGGGGGCGTCTTTTCGAATCAGCGACGTCCGCGACGCCCCCGGGTGGCAGACGAGAGCTTGCACGTCCCGGCCCGCTTCGCGGGAGCGACGCTGCAACTCATAGGCGAACATCATCTGGGCGAGCTTGCTCTGGGCGTAGGCGGCCTGCGCGTTGTAGCGGCCGTCGAAGTCGAGGTCCTCGAATTGGATCCGCTTCAGGTTCATCCGGTACGCCAAGCTGCTGACGACGACGATTCGCCCGCCGGACTCCGCGATTCGGTCGAACAGCAACCCGCACAGCAGGAAGTGGCCGAGGTGGTTGACGCCGAGTTGGCTCTCGAAGCCGTCCGCGGTCCGTTCCTGCTCCGCAATCTGAGCGATGGCCGCGTTGCAGATGAGGGCGTCGATCTTCGAGACCGTTCGCTCGACAGCCGCGGCCGCTTCACGGACCGAGGCGAGCGAACCGAGGTCCAGGCGAACGAACGGCACGTCCGCCTCCGGGAACTGCCGCCTGATCTCGTCGATCGCGGCCTCCGCTTTCTCAGGACTGCGGCAGAGCATCACGACCTTGGCGCCGCGGCTCACGAGCAGCTTCGTCGCCTCGAAGCCGGCGCCCGCGTTCGCGCCGGTGATGACGAACGTTTTCCCCGCCTGCGACGCGAGGCGGTCCGGCGTCCAGCCCCCGGGGCCGAACGGGTTGGGGTCTGCGTCGGACACGTTCGGACCTGCGATCGTTGGTTTTGGAGTCAGTCACGCAGCTCGGGCGGATGCGCCAGCCACCCGCCGAGCAGTTCGGGAACGTCTCACGGGTCCGCTGCCGCGGGATTCTACCGTTGAGGAGAACCAGCGTTCTCACTTGGTGTCAGCTCGCGGCTTGGACCATCCCAGTTCGCAAACCGATCCAAGACGGCGCGGTTGGTCTCCGCAATCAGATTCACAAGTTCTCCATGGGGAGTCCCGTCCGCCCGGACCAGGCCCTGTTTGAGAACGCCCCGGTGAGGTTGGAAGCGGTCGATATACTGGCAGCGGTGGTAGCCGAGGATATAGGGCTTTGCCAGGGCGTCGTTGACATATTTTGCATGGGTCCGGGCGACCTCCTCCGCCGTCGGCAGCTGCGTCCACATCGTCTTCGGATGTTCCTCCGTGGGGAAGCTGATGTTGTGATCGCAAATCAGGATTCCCTTGCCGCCCGAGGCGCGATGAATGCGATCGAACTCGGCGGCGTTGAAGAGGTTTCCGTAGGGCTGAACCGCGACGGCGTCGATCCAAGGCGCCGCTTCCTCGATCACGATGCTGGGAGTGATATTCGAGCCGTATCGCTCTCCGAAGATGACGGAGTCCGGCGCCAGGCGGCGGGTCTCCTCCCCGAGGACTTTGTAATAGGTTCGCGCAATGAGTCTCAGGAAATCCTCGTCGGCGGCCTGATCCCCTCGCTCGGCCACGAATTCCTCGTAGCGCCGCCGGCCGGGCGCCTCTGCCGGAAGCGATTTCATCGCCTCGACCCAGTTCATTTTTCCGGAACGCCGGCCGTACTGCAGATCCCACAGCGGCATGTCCGTCCAGTAGATCCCGATCAGGTTCGGGTTGTTCTTGTGAGGCTCAATCTTCTTCCGAAGGGTCTGTTTGACCTCCGCCTGCCAGCCCGGGTCGAACACGTCCGGATAGGAAAACTGCCTGTTTCCGAAATACAATGAGGTGTCCGCCGTATGGATTCCTTCGGCGTAGGGAATCCGCTCTCCCAGCGGACCGGGCGTGCCGTAGCCGGTTGAGTTGTATCCCCAGCCGCGGAGATTCTTTTCAACCTCCGGCGCCGCGTTCGACCAATCTCGCCCGAAGCGATTGACGAATAGGTTCGGCTCCCCCTCGGCGGGGTTGGAGAGGGCGATGATGTGGGTGACGCCGAGGGAAAAGAAGGGCTTCCCTTCCGGGGTGACCAGGCTGACCCGCCCGTTCATCCTGGCGACCTGAAACCGCCCGGTGGCTTCTTCAAGGTCCGGCGCCGCCAGAGGCATCGCCGGTTGAGGGCCGGACGTGTCCGGCGGCCCCGGCTCGCTGTCTTGACGGCTCCAGTAGGCCGTCCAGTAATCATCCCATCGCTTCCATTGCTCTTCCGTGAACAGCTTCTGAAGCGCTACCTTCCTTTTCAACTGAAAGGCTTCAGCCGCGGCCTGACGTTCCTCGCCTGTCAGCTGCCGGAGCTTGCCTAGGGACTCCTCGCGAAGCCTTTCCTGCTCCTGAAAGGCCGCTTCCTGCTTCTCGGTCAACTCCAAGGACTCGATCAGCTCCGTGACGGAGATGGGATCGGCGTCTTGGGCGCCGGCGGTCTCGCCGAGACCGAAGGATCCCTGAAGCAAACAGAGGGCGGCCGCGCCGGCGAGAGGGCCGAGTCGAGCGGGGGTGCGGCTTCGCATGGGAGAATCGTGCTAAGGGCTGCGGCAGGGCGGCCTAAGTCGGCCGACGAGAGGCGTGAGATGAGCATATCGAAGAAAGTTCGCCGCCCCCGGGCAAGCGACGAGGCGGTCGAACGTCACACAGCACGCTGTTCATAAAGAAAGCCCACCCGTCGGGGCATCTATGTGGACTACTCCAGCAGATCCGCGACTTGCTCGGCGGCGTACTTGAACGCTTTGAAGGCAGGAGCAGGACCTTTATAGCGAACGACGACGCCCCCGTCGGGCGCAACTTCCCAGACCCTTCTCCCCACGGTATCGGTGAGAAGCGTATTCCCATTGGGCAAGCGGCGAGCGCCGCCTTGAAAGGGGGCGAAGAAGTCTTCGTGTTCCCAGAACCAGATCCTTTTCGCCTCAAAGGTTCCAGCCTCCCCGACGACGTAACGTCCCTCATCGACAGCGGGGCTAATCTCCTGGACGTTGCTGTTCCCCTTCAACTGTTCCTGGGCGGCCGCGGCTTCCGCGGCGCCACCGCTGACCCCGGTGACGCCGCCCAAGCCCGTGTTGTTGTTGAAGACCAAGATATTGCCGGCTCCGGGAAGACCTGCATCGACCCAGTTGGCGTCGTGCTGATGCTGGAACAGGCGATCGTTCTCAGAGCCCCGCTCGTAGGTAGCGGGGTTGCCGTATCGGAACAGCAGATCGCCCCCCCGGCCCCTTCGACCGCCCGTGGAGCCCGCGGCTTGTTCAACGGTCGTGCCGTGGTCGATCACCCAGATTTCGTTGTAGATAAAGGAGCTGACGACGATCTGATCGAGGCCCGGGTGATAGTCGATCGCATTCAGATGTTGCCGCACGGCATTCATCGGCGCATAGCTACTCGGGAAGTGGCCGTCGATTTTCCGCGGATGATCGGCGACAGTGCCGTAGTTGGCCGCTCCAGCATCCCGATCCTGAATCATGTGGTCGACAAAACGCCAATACCAGACGATTTCATAGGAGTTCTTTTCCAGGTCGGGCTTGATCTCCAGCACTCCATCCGACCAAACCGTCTTCCCTTCGCCGGCGGTCCAACCAGCCGCCGCCGCTGCTTCCGGACTGATTTCTTCGTAAATCAGGACCAGAATATTGCCGTCGGGCAGGGGCGACAGATCGTGGTGAAAGGTGATCTTGTTCCCGTTGAAATCAAGATCCTCGGCGCTCAGCTCCCAGACGGCTTTCCCAGTCTTGTCTGTAATCTGAAGGGTGTCGGTGGCGGCCACGGGCTGCCCCGCGACGTATCGCCTATCCCTGATGCCGGTACGCAGCAGACCGCCGGCGTTCAACAGGTACGAGGTGTGTCCCCCTCCATTCAAATCGGTATCCCAGCGATGAACGACCTTCCCCTCAGTATCGAGAAGCATTGCATAGTTCACCACATCGGTGGCGAGCTCATCCGCCTGATGCCAAAACAGGTAGCCTTGATACAACTCGCCAGGCAAAGCCAGGTCGATCTCTTCCATCACTGCGTCGCCGACTGACGCGACGGCTGTGATCCGTTCTCGCTGTGGGGGTTGTGCGTTTAGCCCGTCTCCCAGAAGCAAAGAGACAAGCGCGAGCGAGCAATATGGGTTGAATCTAAACCGAAAGGATTTCATTTCGTCCTCCATATTACTCGATTGGCTCGCAGTACGATCAGATCGCGGGGCGCGTACGACGTGGCCGCCCGTCAGCGGGAGGGGCTTCCGACAAGAACGGTCACTCCGCCCCCGCGTCGTCGGTTTCTCCCCGCAGCCCTTGGGCGACGGTAAGATAGTAGTTGCGGGCCGTCGCGGTCACGCTGCGGCGGGCGAGTTGCGTCAACGCGTCGGCCTTCAGGTTCTTGGCGGCCTGGTCCTCCGGGTCGAGGGCCAGCAGGCGGTCGGCGAGTTGGGCGGCCCATTGGGCGTCAGCCCCGTCGCCGCCCTCCAGCGCCTCCCGGGCGGCGGACCGCAGGTTCTCCGCGCCGCCGGCCAGCTTGGCGAAGCGTTCGGCCTCTTCCTTCGGGGGCAGCCGGAACAGGTTCGTGGGGTTGCCGTCGAACCAGCCGAGGTAGCCGGCGAACACGCTCCGCACGCCCCACTCCGGGTGGCCGTAGAACGGGCGGAGGTACTCTTTATTCGCCAGTCGCTCCGGCAGGCGGACGGTCGCGGCGAGTTCGTCCGGCGTCAGCCCGCGGTTCATGCCGGCGACGGTCTCGTCGTGGATGTATTGCACGGCGTCGCGGTAGTCGGTCAGGACTTCGCGGACCTGCTCCTCGCCCAGCACCGGGTCGGTATGCCCGCCGACCAACGCCGCGGCGTCGCGATCGACCATTTTGTCGAGGCTGTCCGCCCACAGCCGGACGCTGCGATTCGGCGTGCCGCGAATGGCGTACAGGTTCGGGAAGGAGCGGTAGAAGTTGTCGCCGGCGAACAGCGTGCGGCTGGCGCCATGCCAGACGAACAGTTCGTCGTTCGTCTCGCCGGGGGCGGCGACCAGTTCGATCGTGACTCCGCCGACCTCGACGGTCCGGCTCTCCTCGGCGAGGAATTGTGAAGGCTTCACTTCCCGCCCCGCTTCGAAGGCGTTGCCGCCGCGCTTGGGGTAGCGGGCGGGGGCGACGCCGTTGTTGATGCGGTCCTCCGGCGGCAGCATAAACCCGGCCTGCCGGGCGCCCCGGACCCGTTGAAACGAAACGCCGCCGGCCAGCAGCGGACGGGCCTCGCTGCCGAAGTTCTCATGCGCCCAGACCTGCGGCTTCTCGTCAGCGAGTTCGAGAAACGCCGCGGCCCCGCCGGTGTGGTCGCCATGAGAGTGGGTGAACACGATCGCCCGGACCGGTTTGTCCGTCAGCTTGCGAAACTCCGCGGCGATCCGGCGACCGTCGTCCACCGACATGCCGGTGTCGATCACCACGGCCCCGTTCTCGCCGACGATCAGCCCCACGTTCGCCGGGCTGTAGCCGACGGCGACGAACACGCCGTCGGAGACCGTGACGATTTCTTCCTCGAATTGCTCGCCCTGCGCCCGCAACGCGGCCGTCGCGGCCTCGGGCTCATCAACCCGCGGCGTCTGGGCGAACGCGGCGCCGCCCAATCCGAGTAAACCGGCGGCGAATACGAACACGAAACGCTTCATCGGATCATCTTCTCGGTCTGGGAGCAACGACGCTACGGCGTTCACTCGGCGGCGGCAACCTGCCGAGGATCGATGCAATTTTGGACGCCCGGCCCTGCCGCTCACAGCGACGGAGCGGGGGCAGCACACCGCCGCCGGCGTCAGGTTGGCCGGTACCTAAGGACCGGCCAGAGAAATGCGTTGCGGAGTTCGCGAAATAAGGCCGACCCCCAGTCCAAGAGTTCGCGTAATGGCCCAGCGCCGCCTGCCCAGACAGTTCGCCGACGTCGCCGTTCACCACCTGCCGCCGGACCGCTCGGTCGGCGCCGCCAGCGGTCGGCTTCGCCTTCTTAATCGCGTCGTACTGAACGATCTCTGGACTGAACGATCTCTGGTACGTGCTGCGGTCGCTGGGGGTCGAGCTGTCCATCCGGGAACGCGGTCCGCCATACGGCAGCCGGTCGGGGAAGATCCAGTGGGTCGTCGAGCGGATAATCGATTGGGCAATGGGTTTGCGGCGGCTGCGGGTTCGGTACGACCGAACAGCCGAGGCAGCTGAGGCGTGGAACGCCTTGGCGATTCCGGTGATCAACACCCGCTTCCGGCGACTCGTCGTCGCGGACGGCGCCGAACCTCAATCACCGATTCTTAGTCCGCGGGCGCCAGGACAACCATTGCGGAGCAGCCTTGAAGCGGGCCCCCGAAGTATTTTGCCTGCAATCCGCGACCCGAACGCCCGCGTTCAAGAACGGCTGGAAAATCTCGGGAGCCGTGGTCGCCCTTGCCCTCTCCGCACTCGCGCTGTCGCGACGGCCGCCCAAATCCTTCTTCGGCTTGGGCCGACACGCCGTCGCTCACGTTGCGGATCACCATCCTTCTAAATCAAAGCGACGTATCGACTTCTATCACGGCGCCGTCGGCGATCACGCAGAGACGGTCGCCGACGGTGGGGCGGATGGACAGCCCGTCGGCGAACGTCGTGAACGCCGGCAGGGTCAGGACGTCGCCCGCGATGTGGAAGCAGGGCAGTTTGAGCCGCTCGCCGCCGGGTCCGTCCAGTCGAATGGCGGGGTGCACGTGACCGGCGAGCACGGCGCCGCGCGGGTCGGCGTGGGGAACGTGACGCAGCACCAACGGGGGGTCCGGCGTTGGTTCGTCATAGACGTCGATCGCCCAGCGGGGATCCGGGCCGCCGGCGGAGCGATCGTGGTTCCCCTCGACCAACTCGATCCGCACGTCGGCCACGCCCGCCCGCCACGTGCGGATCGCCTCGTTGAACGCCGGTTCGTTCCGCCCCTGACGAGCGTGCAGCAGGTCGCCCAGCACCACTAATCGCGTCGCACCGACGCGCCGAAGGGCGGCCGTGAGCCGCGACAGATCCGCCGCCGTCGTGCCGGCCGGCACGGCGATCCCGCCCGCGCGGAACGCGGCGGTCTTCCCCCAATGCGTATCGGCAACGTACAGCGTGCCCCCCGATCCAGCGTTCGGGTTCGGTCGGTACGCCGCCCTTTCGGGAAGGAGCACGAGATCGGCTCCACCAAACGTCAGCGGAAAATCGCCTGTCATGAGGGCGGAACGCAGGGCGGAGCGGGATCGTCGGGTGTGTGGAACCGCGCGGCCGGCGCAGAGTTCACCCGGCCGCCGATTCCAGTCGCAGCGTCATCCGCCGGACGCGATCGGCCAGCGTTTCCGAACTGACCCGCTCCCGCATGCGGTCGACCAACAGCGGGAAGGCCAGCGGGGTCGGACGACGGCAGTCGCTCAGCAGAACCTTCGCGGCGTTGATACGCTCCAGCGTCTCCCGCAGCCGGGCGGCGTCGAGTTGTCGGTCGAGCACCTCCTCGCTCGCCTGTTTGAAGAGCAGGTTGCCCGGGTCGTAGTTTTGAAAGACGTCGTAGAGCAGACCGCTGCTGGCCTGCATCTGTCGAGCCGACTTGCCGGCACCCGGATAGCCGACGAAGACCAGCCCCGCGACGCGGGCGATCTCCCGGAACTGCCGCTTCGCCATCTCGACCGCGTTGAGCGACTCCGCAATATCTTCGCGAAGGCGTTCCGGCGAGAGCAGATTCTCGTTCAATGCGGCCTCCAACGGCGCCGGGACCGGTGACAGGAGTTCGACGCCGTAGTCGTTCACCGTGACGGCGAACGTCGTCGAGACTCGCCGGGAGAGCCGTAGCGCCCACAGCGCCCCCAGCCCCTCATGCACCTGACGACCGGCGAAGGGGAAGAAGAACAGGTGATGTCCGTCGCGGGTTTTCACGCGTTCGATTAATAATTCGTCCCGGCCCGGCAGGTGCGACCAATCGCGTTGCAGTTCGAGGATCGGGCGGACGGATTTCATCTCCGGCCCCCGGTATTCACCGTCGCGGGCCTCCTCAAGCCGTTCCCGGACAGCGGCGGCTAGTTCGCCGCTCAGCGGCATGCGCCCGCCGCTCCACCGCGGCACCGCTCCGGTCGTGCCCTTCGCCCGGCGTACCCACGCCTTCATTTCGAACACCTTGACCAATTCCAACGGCCGACCGGCGAAGAGGAATTTATCGCCGGGTTTGAGTCGAGAGAGAAAGTGTTCTTCCACCGTGCCCAGTCGGGCGCCCTTCAAATATCGCACTTCGACGGCCGCATCGCTGGCGATCGTGCCGATGCTCATGCGGTGGCGGCGAGCGATCCCTTTGTCTTCGACGCGGTACTCGCCGTCCCGCAAAACGACGCGGGAATATTCCGGATAGTTTCGTAGCGCCTCTCCGCCGCGGGTGATGAAGTCCAGGCACCAGTCCCATTCCGCCTCCGTTACCGCCGCGAAGCTGCTGGCGGTGCGAATCTCCGCGAGAAGTTCGTCCCGATCAAACCCGGTTCCGAGCGCGACCGTGACGGCGTGTTGGATGAGCACGTCCAGCGGCTTCTTCGGCGGCGTGCGGGCCTCGATCCGGCCGGCGTCCATCGCGGCCCGGGCGGCGGCCACCTCCACCAGTTCAAAGGCGTGCGTCGGCACGCAGGTCACGCGGCTGGTCTGGCCGGGCGCGTGTCCGCTGCGGCCGGCTCGCTGCAACAAGCGGGCGACGCCCTTCGGGCTGCCCACCTGCAAGACCCGATCGACCGGGGCAAAGTCCACGCCGAGGTCCAGGCTCGACGTGCTCACCACGCACTTCAATTCGCCGTTTTTCAATCCCGCCTCGACCCACCGGCGGCTCTCTTTTCCAAGCGAACCGTGGTGCAACGCGATCCGGCCGGCCCAGTCGGGGCGGGCTTTGAGAATCGCCTGATACCACAGTTCCGTCTGGCTGCGCGTGTTCGTGAAGAGGATTGAGGAAGCCGCCGATTCCACGATCGGCAACACCTGGTCGAGCTGCTTCAGACCCAGATGTCCCGACCACGGAAAGCGCTCCACGTTCTGCGGGAGGATCGAATCGACCGCATATTTCTTGCGGCGTCCGCCCGAGAGAATCGTGGGGGCGTCGCCGCTGGTCCCTAATAGCGTCGCCGCGGCCTCTTCGAGATTGCCGAGCGTCGCGCTGAGTCCCCACGTTTTCAAGCCCGGCCGCCAGCGTCGCAGGCGAGCGAGGCAGAGTTCCGTCTGCGAACCGCGTTTAGAACCGAGCAGTTCGTGCCATTCGTCCACGATCACGCATTCGAGGTGGGCGAACTGCTCCACGCAATCGGCCCGCGCGAGGGCCAGCGACAGGCTTTCCGGCGTCGTCAATAACGCCGTAGGCAGACGTTTCGACTGGCGGGACTTGATCTTGGAGGTCGTATCGCCCGTGCGGCTTTCCAGCGACCAATTCAGCCCCAGCGCCTCCAGCGGGACGCGGAGGCTGTTCTCCGTATCGCCGGCTAGCGCTCGCAGCGGGGTGATCCACAGCACCCGCAACGGCGGCGAGCGGCGACGGCGTTTCGTCTCGGCCTCCCTCGCTTTCGCCGGGTCGACGGTCTCCCCACGGGCGAGGCCGTCGATCACCGGTCCCAGCCACGCCGCCAGCGTCTTGCCGGTGCCGGTGGTGGCGTGAATCAGCCCGCTCTCGCCGTGGGCATAGGCGTTCCACGCCCGGGTTTGAAAGCGGAACGGCTTCCGGCCGGTCGCGCTGAACCAGTCGCGGACGGTGCGTTTCGCGCGGGTGCGGGCTGCGGCGGTGGGCTGTTTCGACAGGTGGGTATTCAATGAGCCGCGACCGTCAGGGAGCCGGTCGATCTGACGGGTGCGGGCGGTGGGCGATCGCCGACAGATCGGACCGATCAAAAGGGTCGGCTTCCCGATGGTCACGGCTCTTCGGCACATTGCCAAGATGTCTCCGCCAAGCCAGCACGAGCAGAAGGACAATCGCCAAGCCCGCCGCCACAAGTAATCCACCGAACAACCGTCCCCAGAAATCAGCCCTGTGGTCCGACATCCAAACCCACTGGCCGATCCCGCCGGCCACAAGGCTGAGGGAGACCCAGCCCAGCACCATCGACAGCAGAATGAGCCCCAAGCGGGCGTTCGACGGAGACCCGGGGTTCGTCATTCCACCAACCCCTTCACCGTGTCCAGCGTGTCCGCCTCCGCGGCGATCTTATCGTCCCGGATGCGAACGATACGCGGGAATCGCACCGCGATGCCGCTTTTGTGGCGGGTCGATTGTTGAATGTTTTCGAAGGCCAGTTCGAAGACTCGTTCGTGCTTCACCTCGCGGACGGGACCGAACTTATTCACGGTGTTGCGGCGGATCCATTTGTCGACGCTGCCGATCTCCTTGTCCGTCAAGCCGCTGTAGGCCTTGGCGAAGGGGACCAGCTTCGCTTCGCCGTCGACTTCGTCCCAGACGCCGAACGTATAATCGGTATACAAACTCGCCCGCCGACCGTGGCCGCGTTGTGCGTACAGCATTACACCGTCGACGGTATACGGGTCCACCTTCCACTTCCACCACGGTCCCCGCACCCGGCCGACGCCGTAGGGGGCGTCCTTGCGCTTTAGCATGAGTCCCTCGGCCCGCATGGAGCGACTGTGCTCCCGGTGGACGGCGAACGCCTCCCACGTTTCGCCCTCCAGCAGGTCCGACGGGGAGACATTCAGCCCCTGCTCGGCCAGCGACTCGGCGATCGCGGCGAGGCACTCCCGGCGGCGCTCTAATGGCTGGTTGCGGACGTCTTCGCCGCCTGCTTCCAGCACGTCGAACAGCACGAAGTGCGCGGGGCACTCCTTCAACAGCTTCTTGCCGACCGTCTTCCGGCCGATCCGGCGCTGGAGTTCCGCAAAGCTCTGCACGTCTCCGTCACGGGCGATCACGATCTCGCCGTCCAGCGCCGTGCCGTCCGGCAATGCGTCGGCGACGGCGAGGATCTCCGGGAATCGCTCCCCGATCAGTTCCTCTCCCCGACTCCACACGAAGCTTTGACCCTGCCGACGGATCACCTGCGAACGGATGCCGTCCCACTTCCACTCGGCGAAATACTCGTTCGCATCGTCCAGGTCGTCGGACGGGGCGACGGTGGGGTGAGCGAGGAAGAAGGGATACGGACGGCTGGCGTCAATCTCGCCGTCGGCCTCGGGGAGCGTGAGAGACGTATAAAACCCCGCAGTCGGTTCCCACGTGCCCATCATGCGGTGAGCGACCAGTTCGGGCGGAACGTCGCCGACGATCGCGAGGGCTTTGATGACGCTCCGCTGCGAAACGCCCACGCGGAAGCTGCCCGTCATTAATTTTCCGGCGACGAATCGCTGCGGTCGATCCAGCTCCCGCCAGAGCTGCACCACCGCTGCCCGGCGCTCGCCCTCCTCCATCCCTTTCAGGGGCAGCAAGCGTTCTTCCACGAAGGTTTTGAGCGGGAGCTCGGTCGCTTCTTCCGGGGGCGGCAGCAACAGAGCGAGCGTCTCGGCGAGATCGCCGACGACTTCATAACTCGCCTCGAACAGCCAGTCCGGCACCCCGGCCTCCGCGGCCCCCCACGCCCGTAACTCGCGGGAGAGCAGCAGCCGTTTCAGCTTGCGACCGGAGAGAAAATAGACCGCCCACGCGGCGTCGGCGGGCGGGGCGTCCTTAAAGTAGTCGACCAACGCCGCCTGCTTGGCAAGCGTTTTATTCGTCTCGTCGAGCCGGGTGAACAGGGTCGTGAACTTATTCATTGCCGGCGCCCTCGTTCGCCGCTTCGGCGAGTTCTTCGTCAGTCGATTCCCGGTCCGATTCGGCGCTGCCCTCGTCGGTCTCGCCTTCGAACCACGTTTCGAGCTGATGGGCCTCCACCTCGGTTTCGCTATTCAGATATTGTTCCATCACCCGCCGACTGCCGTGCGTGATGAAGCAACGCTCGCAGCCGGTGTCTCGGACTGTTTGAAGTAGTCCGTCCCAGTCTGCATGGTCGCTCATGACGAAGCCGCGATCGACCGAGCGGCGCCGGCGTTGCCCGCGGACCAGCATCCAGCCGCTGGCGAAAGCGGTGCTGTAGTTCCGGAACTTGCGCAGCCACGGCGTGCCTCGCGCCCCCGGCGGGGCGACGACCAGGGCGCCGTCCCAGTCTTTGCCCCGCTCGCCGCGACCGGCGTACTCGCACGCCGGCAGGTCGATCCCCGCTTGTCGATAGCCCTCGTTACACACCTGCACGGCGCCGTGGCCGTAGATCGGACCGATCGACGGGTCCGCCCCCGCCAACAATCGTTGGGCTTTCCCGAGCGCGTAGGCGAACAGCACGCTGACCTTCCCCGCCGCCCGGTTCGCCGCCCACCAGTCGTTCATCTGCCGGAAGATCTCGTTTTGATCCGGCCAGCGATAGATCGGCAGGCCGAACGTCGATTCCGTAATAAAGGTCTGACATTGCACCGGCTCGAAGGTCGCACAGGTGCGATCGGAGCCGAGTTTATAGTCTCCGCTGACGACCCAGACTTCGCCTCGGCGCTCAACGCGCACCTGAGCGGAGCCGAGGATGTGCCCGGCCGGGTGAAGACTGACGGTCACGCCATTCATATGAACCGCTTCGCCGTACGCCGCGGTTTGAATCACCGCCTCCTCGCCCATGCGAGGGCGGAGCACCGGCTCGCCCTCGGGGGTGGTGAGGTAGCTCCCCATGCCCCGTCGCGCATGGTCGGCATGAGCATGCGTGACGACGGCTCGCTCCACCGGTCGCCAGGGATCGATATAAAAGCCGCCCGCCTCGCAATACAAACCGCGGTCTGTGCGGGTGAGGAGTTCGGACATACTGGAGACGGCGGGGGAATCAGAGATCAATGCATGCGGTTGATCCGTCGTGCGTGTCGACCGTTGTATTGACCGTCAGGGGGGCAATCGATTCACTCGGAAGCGGCGACGATTTCGCCACGGAACGCGGGTCGTCCGGACTTGTTGCGATCAGGCGGGGCGAGTGATCTCAAAGTCGATCGGGCCGACCGATCCGCCGTTGGTCGTCTCGCTGGGACAGGCGGTGAGTCCGACGATCAGATCGACGAGGGCCTCGAACTCGACCGCATCGCCCGGTTCGGACAGCGGCGTCTCCACGGAGATCTTGCCCGACGGCTGGAACTGCACGTTCATAAAGCAGTTGAACGTGCCCGGGATGGCGTCCGGCTCGATGCCGTAGGGGCCGAGTCGTTCGGCGAGGTTGGCGAAGCAACTTGGATGATCGTCCAGTCCGTAGAGGATGCGATACATTTCCGGACTGCAGGGGGTCAGCAGAAAATCGTGCCGCCCGCAGGTGTCCGCGACGATCTTCATGAGCTTGTTCGAGCGATTCGACCAGAGAAAATTGCCGGTCGTGAGCAGCAGCGTCTCTTCATAGTCGAACGTGCGTCCGCAGCTGAGAAACTCCCGCACGTCGTCCGCGGGGTAGCAGAGCAGGTCGGAGACCTGCCGGCCGCCGGGATCGATGACGCGAAGACGTTCCCCCCGCTTCAATTCAAAGGCGATTCCGGTACAGGGCGCAATCCGGCGACGGCCTTGCGGACGAGATTCGGTCGGATCAGCGGACGGCGGCGCGGGGCCGGGCGGCGGCGGGGCGAGAGCGGGCATCGTTGACGAGGGGCGCGGCGCTGGGGGAAAGGGGAACGGCCGGCGACGGCGTTATCGAGCGGCGTGAAACGGGCACTTCCAATCGGCGGGGACGGCCCGTCCGCTGTATTGGCGGGCCTCTGAACGATTGCCGAAGTCCGCCAACATCGGATTGACGCTGCCCGTGCGTTGACGATCCCGAGTCCGGATCACGTCTCGCATGCGATCGTATTTACCCGCTTGCCGGAGGGCTTCGAACTGCTCGTGCAGATTGAAGACGAGCGCCGGTCGCGGAAACCGCCGCGCGGGCCGACTGCTGCGCGGGTGCATGCCGATGACGTAATAGCTCCGGCCGGCGAAGCTGAACGAGAACTTTTGATCGGCGGGGTCCGCACTGGTCGCCGGGTCCCAAGGCGCGTCGTCAGTCGCGTGCAGGGCGGAGAGTTGCCGCCAGAGATCTCGCTCAAACGCCTGCTCGGGATCGTCTGCGTCGGCATAACGATCGGGCTCGGCCATCGGTCGCCCCGGTGCGTCGAACACGGCGATAAACGTGGCGAAGTCGGAGGCGTCCGCATCTGCGGGCTCGCCGTTCTCGTCGTCGGTCGAGCCATGCCCGAACCGCGCGAGATCCGCTGCGAGACCGGTCGTCGCCGCGTCAGACCCCAGCGGCTCGTACAGCCCGAACCGATACGACTCGGCATTGAACGCGGCTCGGGCGGCGACGCAGGGATGCCGGCTCGGATCGACGCGTTGCGTCAACCATTCCAGCACGGTCGCCGCATCCTCCAGGTGTGCCCGTCGAGAATCCGGGACGACCGGTTCGCCCCCCGGTCCCGGCGCGCAGTAGAAGCCGTCTGAAGGAACCTGCGGCCTCGCTTGCGTCGCGCACGATGTGGCTGCAGGACAAACCCCAGACCGGGTCGAGGGGGGCGAGAGAGGCGTTGCGAGCATGGTACTAGTGTTCGGTCGCACAGGTGTCCGGCCACTGCCGGATTGCCCCGCAATCGACCGGAGCGATCCCCCGGGGAAGATCCCCAAGTCGCGACTGGGTCCCCGACCGTGCAGCCTTGAGGGGGCGGCGCCTACATCTCCCAATGTCTATTCCGGCCTTCGTAAACGTCGCACCTCCGAAACTGCCGAAAGACCTGTCAGGAAGGTTCTTGTTGAGCGAATCCGCCGCACTCAAAACGAACCGCTCTCGGTCGCGGCCGCCCCTTCCTTCACGGTTTCCTGAATGGATGAGGGAAAAACCTCTGAGGCGAGCGATTCGACAGCGCTCCGCAGGCCGGACGGGGCCGGCGGCGGTGGTGACGGTTCCCGCCCGCGACGAAGAAGAAAATATGCCTCCGCTCATGGAGGCGTTGGCCTCTCAAGGCGGATTAGCGGGTCGGGATTTTTTTGAGGTGTTCGTACTGGCCAACAACTGCATGGACCGAACCGCCGCCGCCGCTCAGCACTACGGGCGGCGGGCGGGTCTCGTCGTTCGGACGGCGAACGTTTCGCTCCCCGCGGACGTCGCGCATGTCGGGACCGCGAGGCGATTGCTCGCCCGAGCGGCTCTCCAACGCATCGCAGACGATCGGGGTCCCGGGGGAGGCGCCGTGCTCACCACGGACGCCGATACGAAACCGGCGGTCGATTGGGTCGCCGAAAACCTGCGGGCGCTTCGGGAGGGGGCGGATTGCGTCTGCGGGCGGGTGCTCGTCGAAGCGCCGGATCCCGCAGACCTCATCGGCCGGCGGGCCGCCCGTTGGCATGGGCTGCGTCGCCGACATCGTCGCCTGAGCGACCGGCTGGCCTGGCTGATCGACCCGGAACCGGACGACCCCTGGCCGCGGCACACGGACGAAGCCGGGGCGAGCCTCGCGATCACGGCGGAGGCGCTCCGTCGCTGCGGCGGCTTCCCAGCCCTTCGCTGCGGGGAAGATCGCGCCCTGGCGGACGCCGTGCGGCGGGCCGGCGGTCGCGTCCGTCACGACCCGCGAGTCAGCGTCCGGACCAGTCGCCGACGCGACGGCCGATGTCCCGGCGGATTGGCGGACTTGCTGACGCGACTCGGCTCGGCCTCTTCGTCCGACCAGTCTGAGACTGACCGGCTCGTCGAAGACCCGCGGCGGTGGGAACGTCGCCTGCACGTGCGGGCCGCGCTGCGTCGTATCTGGTCGAGGCCGCCGGCGCCGGCGGAGCGCTACGAGACGCACGGACTGCTGGACCGCACCGCGCTTGCCCGCCGGCACGCGGCGGGGGAGCCGTTCGGGGGGATCGTCGCGGATCTCAATGCGGCCCACGATCCGCCGACCGTTCCTCTGAAAGACGCCGTTCAACGACTCAGCGACCGCGTCGCTCAGCTAACCGTCCGCCGCGAGCCCCCTTGTCAATCTGCCTTCTCAAACAGGTCGATTCGATAGAACGGCTCCCGCTTGCTCTTGAGGCGGCGTAAGCCCGGCGTCTCCTGGAACGCGTCGTGGACGTCGTCCCCGGTGCGGGGGTAGTCCGGGACGAAGACTGTCCAATGCACCAGTACGAGGCGCCCGCCCGGCTCCAGGCTTCTCAGAATCGCGGCCCGCGTTTCGTCCAGATCGCCGTTCGAGAGGTAATACAGAACCTCGCTGGCGATGATCAGATCGAACGTACCGTCCGGCCAGTCTCTTGGGAGAACCGCCGTGCGGACGTCGACGTGGTCCAGCTCTTCGCATCGCGTTCGACAGCGGGCGACCGCCGCCGAAGCGGCGTCCACGGCAAGCAGCGCCTCGCAGCGTTCGGCCAGGCGCGCGGTCAGGACGCCGATCGAACAGCCGAGTTCCAGGCCGCGGCGGAATCGCGTCTTCGGCAGGGCGTCCAGCGTCGCCTCGTACTTCGCGGCTTCATAGGGACTGCCGGCGAAATCCCAGGGGTCGACGGCGGTTTCGTACTTCGCATCGAAGTAGGCAGTCGGCACGGTGTCCGCCGCTCGTCCGTCCGGGGGGAGCAGCAGAATCTCGGTTTGCAGTCCGCCCGGCCGTTCGCACTGCTCGCGCCACTCCGCCGGCATGGTGAACCCCGCGGGGGCGTCCGAAATGACGTGCGGGTCCATCTGCGACGCATGGGACGCGATCGCGGCTCGCTTGCGGTCCCACACGGTCGAGACGTCCAGCCTTATCGGAACGACCTCGGCGGCCGAGCCGTCCCTTCGCGGAAGGTCGGCGTCTCGCCGGGTCTTCCACAGGTGCACGCAGTACTCCACGAGTCGCGCCCCGCCGCCGGACGCCGTCGCCAGGTCGTATGCGGCGCGATGGTCCCCGTGCGGCTCTCGTCGCCAAGGGAGGAGCAGCGTGTGGGGCGGCCCGTCCGGCAGGTCGGAGAGGACGGTTCGCAAGCGCTCGACCGCCTCCTCGAAGCCGTCTGCGCCCCTCCGCGGAACTGCGCCGTCGGGCAGACCGAGGAAGTGGATTGCGTCGGAGTCCACGCCGAGCCGCTCGCAGGCGGTGCGGGCTTCCTCACGCCGCAACTCGGCGAGGACGGCCGGCGGATGGCTTCGCGAGCCGGGATGGGAGCCGTCGCCGTCGGTGAGGAAGAGGACGGTCACCGGCAGTCCGACGTCCCGCAGCAGGGCGATCGTGCCGCCCGCGCCGAGCGATTCGTCGTCGGGGTGCGGGGCGATCACCGCGGTCCGTCCCAGCGTGCGGACCCAGTCGGCCGGTCGCTCCGCGATCGACGCCGGATCCGCGAACGGCGTGCCCCGCAGGCGCCGGTTCGGCCCGGGGGCCGTCACGTCGGGATCCAGCAACTCTTGGGCGAACAGGCCGTCGGTCTCGTCGAGCGTGAATCGGGCGACGCCCTCCACGCTCGTGTCCAGGGCCGGTTGCCGGAGGTAGGTCGAGAGGTCGCGAATCAGCCGCTCCAACAGGTGCGGCGTCACCAGGCCGCGGAGTCCGATGCACTGGGAGGCGAGCTGGATGACCTCATGGGAAAGCTCCTCGATCTCCGTTCGGGCGGCCCGGGTGTAGGCGACCAGCCGGTCTACCTGCGACGGGTCGTCGAGCCAGCGTTCGCATCGCGGACCGAAGCCGTCGAGCCAGAGTCGCCCGCGGGTCGTCAGCCGCGTGAGCGTCGCCGCTCGGGTTCGTTGTCCGTGGTGGTCCGTGCGCTTCGCCGCCTGAAGCTCCTGCCGGACCAACTCCACGAGTCGTTCGCACGCCCCGACTTGGGCGGCGAGGAACCGGGCCGCTCCCGCCGTCAGGATGGGTTCGCGCAGATAGTCGCCCGGCGCCCCGACCAGTGAGCCCTGCTCGATCGAGGCCGTCGGTTCAAACAGGATCGACCGCGTTCCGGCGCCGCGGACGCCCATCGGTTCGCCCTCCGGGGGCAACAGGGTGTGCGGCGTGTCGTCCATCGGGACCACGGTCATCTGCCAACCGCCCGGCTCGTCGCCTTCGTCTTGGACAAGCGTGCCGCAGATCACCGGTCGGGTCGCCGTCGCGGCGCCGCTGCAGAAGACTTTTCCGCCCCGCAGTTGAACGCGTCCCTCGTCGGGAACGAGTTCCAGCGAATGGCCGGGGCGTTCGGTGTTCCAGATGGCGCTGAGGGCGCCGTCCCGGATGTCGGCGGCGAACCGCTCCCGGAGGCCGTCGTCGCCGTAGAGTTCGACCAGCTGAACCCCGTTCAGGTGTCCTTCGTACAAACGAGCGAGCGACAGCGACGCACGGCCGAGGCTCCGGCAAACGTCCAGAGCCTCCAGCCATTGGTCGGCCGCGACGCCCAAGCCGCTTCCGCCCCGTTCCGCAGCGAGCGGAGCGACCGTCAGTCCGCTACGCCGAAGCACCGAGAGGGCTTCGGAGAGATCGGCGGTCGCCTCGTCCGCTCGGCCGTATCGCGGATCGTTCTCTCGGGCACAGAACTCGTCTGCGAATTGCGCCGCCTGAGCGGCTGGTCTTCGAGGCGGTTGGTCAAACCGAGACGAAACAGCGTCGTTCAGGCTGGCGGGCATGTCGGACGTTACGAACGCCGCTTGGGGCCCGCCTGGGGAACCTCCCGATTTCTCATGTCGCCGCCGCTTGATCGTCGCCGGGCTTGGGAACTCAGCGCCGGGAATGGGTAAACTTTGCGATTCCTTTTTCGCAAGACAGGGCTGTCCGGTGACGCAAGCCGACGCCGTACCGCCGTATCTCAACTCCGACACAGCCGCGGCGCACCTGCGATCCGTGACGGCGGAGCGGCACAGATTGGTCGAAGAAAAGCTGGACGTTCCCGCTCTGCTGAAGACCCGGCGGGGATATACGTCCCTGCTCGCTTACTTCGCCGCCTGCGTCGGGCCGGTCGAGCGGTGGGTGGACGCCCACCCGCAGAGCGAGACCCTCCCGGCACGACCGCGGTCCCTCGGCTTCGCCCTGCTCCAAGCTGACCTCCGAACGGTCGGAGCGGAGGCGAACCTTGCTCCTTCAGGATCGACGTGGGTGTTCGACGGGGAGTCCGTCGAGCATCTCCTCGGGGCCCTGTACGTTGTGGAAGGCTCGGCGCTCGGAGGGATGGCGATCGCCAAGATGGCAAGGCGGTCATTGGGAGTGACGGCGTCCACGGGCGCCTCGTTTTTCCTCCGCAATGCCGCCGATCCCCTCGGGCCGTGGAACGCCTTCAAGCAGATCCTCAACGCCCGAACGCGGACGGAATCCCAGCGGGCCGGCGCGGCTGCGGCTGCGACCGCCGCGTTCGAGCATTTCCTTCGTCAGCCCCTACCACCGGTCGTCTCTCTTCCGGCCACGTCGAACAGATTATGAGCGGCCAGATCGAGCGTCCACGGCGACAGACGACGCACCACTCCGAGACGAAGCCTCAGGAAGCCCTCGAGGAGCTGCTGGACGAGTGCGCCCAGGAACCGATCCGCACGCCGGGGGCGATCCAGCCGCACGGGGCCCTGATCGCCGTCGATCGCGGCATGCGCATCACCCGAGCCAGTCGAAACCTCGAGGCCTTCGCGGGGGTCGCGGCGGACGCGGCCGTCGGTCGGCCGATCGACGAGGTTCTGCGGTTCCCGGATTCTTTTCAGTTCGATCGCCCACGACTCGAGGGCGGAGCGACGCTCGTGACGGTTCACGCGCCGCAAAACGTGGATCGTCCGCTGCGGGCCTCCGTCCATCAGGCTGGGGACGAGACCGTCGTGGAGTTCGAACCGGCTTCGGAGGAACGGGACGATTCCGGAGAGGGGGCGTCTCGCCGCGAGACCTACGATCTGATCACGGGGCTGCTGGGGCAGACGCGAGGCGACCGGACGATCGAACAGTTGTGCGAAATGACGGTCGAGGCGATCCGCCGGCGGCTCGGCTTCGACCATGTCATGATTTATCGATTCGATGCAAAATACAGCGGCGAGGTCGTCGCCGAGAGTCGCAACGAATCGCTCGACTCGTACCTGGGCCTTCGCTTCCCCGCCAGCGACATCCCGGAACAGGCCCGGGCGCTGTATCTGGAGACGCCGGTCCGAGCCTTGGCCGACGTCAGGTATGAACCGGTCGAGCTGTTAGGGGACGACGCGAACCGGGATCCGCTGGATATGTCCGCGTGCCGACTGCGGAGCATGTCGCCGATTCATCGCGTCTATCTGCAGAACATGGGCGTCGCCGCCAGCGTCGTGCTGTCGATCGTTTGCGAGGGACGACTGTGGGGGTTGGTCGCCTGTCATCATGCGACGCCCCGAGCGATCTCGCTGGATACCGTCCATGCGATGGCGCTGGTCAGCGAGACGATTTCGATCCGCGTGCAAATGGCGGAAGAGCGGCGCATGCGTCAGGCGCTGAACGGCCGGTTCGTCACTCAGAATCGCGTTCTGGACCGCCTGCATTCCGCTGAGGATCTCGTCGCCGAGCTTGCGGAAGTGGCGGACGACCTGATCGCGTTATTGGAGGCCGACGGCTTGGCCGTGCGGTTCGGCGAGGACGTCTGGACCTTCGGCAAGGCTCCCGAACGCGGACACGCGGCGAAGCTCATGGACGAAATCGGCCGCCTCGGCGGGGACGGCCTGTTCTTCTCCGAGTCGCTGCTCCGCGACCTGCCGAACGCGGCGGCGGTCGCCGAGGGGGTCGCCGGGGTCGCGTCGCTGCAGTTTCGCGAACGCGACTTCATCCTGTTCTTCCGCGAAGAACAGGCTCGTTCCGTCCGGTGGGGCGGCAATCCCGAGAAGGCGGTGTCCCGCGATGCCAGCGGACGATTGCTGCCCAGGGCTTCGTTCGCGGAATGGGTCGAACAGGTCGGCGGTCGCTGCCGTGCCTGGACGGACGTGGACAGAGAGACGGCGGATGATTTCCGAAAGGCGCTCGCCGTCTTCGTGCTCCGCCGCACCCGCGAGTTGAAAGTCCTCAATCGGCGACTGCGGCAAAAGACGGACGAGATCGAGCAGTTCGTCTACTCCGTATCGCATGATCTCAAGTCGCCGCTGGTGACCTGTCAGGGATTCCTCGGCGTCCTGCGGGAAGACCTCGCCGCCGGCCGAACCGAGGATCTGGAGGACTCGATCGGGCGAATCGAGCGTGCCGCCACGACGATGGGCACGTTCGTCAACGATCTCCTGGCGTTCAGTCAGATCGGTCGCGCGGGCGAGGGGGAAGGCGCCCCCGTCGACCTGAACGAGGTCGTCCACGATGTGCTCGGCCAACTGGCCCCCCGTATTCAGGCGCAGGACGTGACCGTCGACGTCGACGACCGACTGCCGACGCTCGTATGCCGCCGCCATGACGCGCTTCGCGTCTTCGACAATCTCTTATCGAACGCGCTCAAATACGGTTGCGACGGAGAAAATCGCCGGATCGAAGTCTCCTGTCGATCTCAGGCGGTCGAGCACATCGTCTCCGTCCGCGACTGGGGCGAAGGGATTCCGGAAGAGTATCACGCGAAGGCGATGCAGCTGTTCCAACGAGTTCATACTCAGAAAGACGGAACAGGCGTCGGCCTCGCCAGCGTCTCGAAAATCGTCGAGCAGCTTGGCGGACGGGTCTGGCTGGAGAACGCTTCGGACGGCGGGCTGATCGTCCACTTGGCCTTTCCGCGCGAGCTGCCCCTCGAGCATCGCTTTGCCGGCGCCGTATGATCGCAGCGTCCCTGCTGATCGGCTTCCGGCCCCCCACACCTTTCGACTCGAGATTCCCCCCCGTTCATGCCCTCTCCTCATCCTCGACCGACGAGATTCCTGCTTGCGGAGGACGACGACGATCACGCGGCGCTGGTGGCCCGTACGTTTGCGCAGCAGGAGCCGGCGCACAGCCTCGTCCGCGTGAAAGACGGCGAAGCCGCAATGCGGCTCCTCACCCGTCAATCGCCCTATGAAACGGCGGAGCGGCCCGAGGTCGTGTTGCTGGATCTGAACCTCCCGCGACTCTCCGGGCACGAAGTCCTCGCGGCGATGAAGGCGGACGCCGAACTTCGAATGATCCCCGTGGTGATTCTCACCTCCTCCGCCGACGAAGGCGATCGAACGCGGGCTTATCAGCACTATGCGAACAGCTACGTCGTCAAACCGCTCAACTTTGAGCAGTTCCGCCAGATGGTGCGCGACCTGAGCGATTACTGGTCCGGCTGGGACGCCCGCGCCGCGTCCCCTTCGCCGAACTAATGGAGACGAGCATCTCATCGACCGCATCGCGTCATTTATGATCGGCTGCGACCTCTCGCGTTCGGTCGGCCCAGACTATTTCATGCTCCGTTGCTGTTGATGCAATCACCGCCCCTTCTGCGCGTGTTGGTCGTCGAAGACGCCGACGATCACTATGAACTCCTGCGGCGTCGTGTCGGAACCTCTGACGTATCCGGAATCGAACTCCACCGCGAGACGACGTTGGCGGGGGGGCTGCGCTACCTGACGACCGAGTCGGTCGACGCCGTGCTCCTCGACCTCGGCTTGCCCGACAGTGAGGTGGGCGAAACGTTGGAGCGATTCAAACGGGCTTGCCCGACCGTCGCCCTGGTGGCGTTGACCTCGTTGGACGACCTGAATTTCGCCGCCGCCTCGGTGGCCGGGGGCGCTCAGGATTTTCTCGTCAAATCGCAGCTCTCTCGGGACGGAGTCGTCCGCTCGCTGCGCTACGCGGTAGAGCGAAAACAAACGACGCTCGCGCTGGAGCGGTCGAACCAGGAGCTGCGAAACTTCGCCCACACGGTCGCCCACGAGGTGCGTCACCCGGCCGCCGCGGCGCTCATGGCGCTGAGCGCCGTGCGGCTCGAACCGCTGTCGGATCAGTCCGAGGAGGTCGTCGCCCTGGCTGAGGAGTCGCTCCGAACGCTCTCGGATCTGGTGCGGGAACTCTTGGACTTCGCGGAGATCGAACACAGTTCGTCCCCGCCGGAAGCGATCGATCTAAATTTAATCATCGACCGAGTTCTCGACCGCTTTCGGCCGGATCTCGATCGGGCCCGCGCCCGGGTCGAGCGAGAGCCGTTGCCCACGGTGACCGCTCATGCGGCTCAACTCTCGCTGTTGTTTCAGAATCTTATCGGGAACGCCATTAAATATCGCAGCCCCGAACGCGATTTGGTCCTCAAGATCGGCCCGGCGGCGTCGGATAGGCGGGGCGTTCGCGTGACGGATAACGGTCGCGGCATTGAAGGTCGGCACCTGCCGAAACTCTTCGACGTCTTTTATCGTGGGGATCCCCCGGCCGAGGTGACCGGAACGGGGGTCGGTCTGGCTCTTTGTCGGCGGATCGCTCAGCGGTACGGCGGAGACATCACGATTCAATCGATCCCGCAACAAGGCTCAACCTTCGAAGCGACGTTCGGAGAACCAGCGGAGGCCAATGGCTCAACGGAGTATGCACAGCGTTCCGGCAACACTTCGTCGTCCTAATCCACGGAAACTTGGCGAACGGGGACAACCGTTTGCGTGGGACAAAGTGCGGCGTCAAGTGGCTACCGCCAGGTTGAATCGCACCGTCTCGATCGTTTGCGCCGCCATGTCCGCTCCGGCCGACGACGGAGCCGACGGCTTCGACGACACGCACGCCCTGAATGCTATACGTCGTCGTGAGCGTGTATTGGTTGCTGCCGATCCCGATGCTGTGGTCGGGCTTCATTCTCTGGCGGTGGGTTCGCAGAACCGCATGACGTAGCAGCCCCACGTTGCGGCCGAGGGCTCCTCCCGCGCGACTCGCTGCCGACCGACCGCCTTGGCCAAGTCCTCTGCCGCCTGCCGGACGGCTCCTGCGTCGGCGGCGTGGAGGCCCCGCTGTCCGCTGCTCCTGCCGCGCAGCCAACCTCTCCCGCTCCTCGCTGCCGGCGATCAGGTTTGCGGTAACCACGCCGAACGCTCCGGCCAGCCCATCCGCCAAATCGATGCCGGGGGCGGCACGCCTTCACGTCTCCTCGTCTACGAACAGGACGCCGCGAACGAGGTCGCGACTGTCCGCCCGACCGCCCAGCGACCCGGCGAGCGTCGCGATCGCGGCGACGAACAGGCTGAGCTTGAGGTGATCCGCCGTCCGCACCGCTGGGTCGACGGTCGGCCACGTCTCCATCAGCTTGCGGGGAAAGATCGTTGAGGAGCCGAGCCAGACCAAGCCTGCCAGCAGCACGAACAGCAGCGCCATCGTCGCGCCGAGGCTTAGCATCGTGGCGGCGGCGGTCACGACCGCGCTCTCCGACAGCGCCCGCCCGCGGTCCCGAGCGGCCCCGAACGCGAACGCCCGATACAATGCCGCCGTCGCCCCGAGCACCGCCACCGCGCTGAACAAGGCCAACTGGTACAGCTCGACGGTGCTGCCGACGTCCCACGGCTCCGGGCTGAAGAACAGAACCAGCAGGACGCTCAACGCGGTCGTGACGAGCGTCGGCAGCCGGCCGAGCAGGCGAATCGGGTTCGCCCGCAGCGCCGCCGCCACGATTCCGGCGGCGTTGGCGCCGGTGATTCGCAGGGCGAACCCCCACCGAGCGAGCCGGCCCGCCCGGTTCGCCGTGGCCCGCTCGCGGGCCTCCCGCGGCAGGTTCCGCCCGATGCGGGATCGCTGGGCCTCGGTGAGGTCCGTCATTGCAGCCAGCTCGTCGACGCCCGCGAAATCGTACATCACGTTCGCCGGGTCGGGGTGATGCGGCAGGTTCAGCAGGTGACCGAAGCAGTGCCGCAATAACGCCGTCAGATTGGCCGCGGCGGCGGCGGCGTCCGGCTCCTCGCCCCGGTAGGCCGGGTCCAACCGCTTCGTGGAGATCACCGCCACGTTCGTCAGACGGCTGGGCAGCGCGACGGTATAGGTAAACGCGGTCGCGGCGAGGTCCACCTCCGTGACGATCAGCAGGAAGTGGACACGGCGCTCCAACTTCTCCGTCATCCCCACCCGGAGAAAATCCAGCGGACGATACGCTCCCTCCGCCGGCGTCATGTGCGGCCCCCGGAAGGCGAGCAGTTTCACCGACACCCCCGCCGTCCCCGCGAGCGTCGCATCGAACCGATCGACCGCGGATCGCACCAGCCCGGCGAACGCGTCCGGTCGATCGGCTTCGACCTCCA